>CAYTGO010000005.1:0-3304 GCA_964437425.1 uncultured Candidatus Scalindua sp. | reverse complement strand
TCAAAGCAGTTAAGCATCTTTTCTTTCATCTCTACTAGAGCTTTGAATGGCCTTATCGCATCAGAATATGGCCTTCTGGAGGTTAATGCGTCATACACATCAATTATGCGTGCAATCTTACCGCAAAGGTGTATCTCGTATTTTCTGAGCCCATACGGGTAACCGGTGCCATCATAGTTTTCATGATGTTGTAGTGTAATAATATACTCATGTTCTAATGTACATCCCGCCTCTTTTAGCACTTCCACACCCAATTCAGGATGTTCTTTTATTATTTCAAATTCCTCTTTTGTCAGTTTTCCATTTTTATTAAGAATATCTGTGCTGATTCTCGTCTTGCCAACATCGTGCATGAGTATGCCGGAACAGAGGTCTTTCAGATCACTGTCTTCAAGGCCGATATTTCTCCCAAATAAAGTGCCAACGGCCGCAACGTTAACTGAATGAGTATAAGTATAGTGCTCATGTACTGCTATTTTAAGCAGACTGTGCACGGCATGACAATCTTGGAGAATGTAATCTACCATGTTGTACGCGAATGCCTTTGTTCTTTTGACGATTCCTGTCTTTGGGTCTATAAAGAGATCCTTCACCAGGTATGTGGCGACGTCTTGCACTATCCTGGTTTTTTCATTAGTAGAAATTCTTGAATCGGATATGATGTCCTGGAAATTAGATTCCAGATATTCATAATATTTCTGCTGATCATCCTTCTTTATAAATAGCCTGCTGATATTTCTTTCCAGTAACATCTCTCTTTTGTCGTTTTCAAAGACGGCGTCTCCTCTGCAATAAAGGATGTATCTGCTGTCCGCACTGGTTTTTACCAGCAGGTAAAGATCACAGCCGACCATTGTATCGGTTCGTAAACTTTTTGAATTAATGGGCAAGAAATCTGACATAATGCTTGCCTCTGTTTGTGATTTTATCTGTTGTTTTTTAAGTTTATTCTGCATGCTACTTCCAAATTCAGGATATGATTTTTTCATACCATTTTTTGCTGGCCTGATCTGCTTGCTTTATCGGTGTTCCGAGTAGGCAGGTTTCCTCATAGTCTTCGATTGTTGCTGCGAAATCGATTACTATGGTTTCATCAAACGGCCTGGCAACACATAACCTTGAGATCATGTTAAGATAGTTTCTTCCCTTTTCCAGGTATGCCGGGTCCTCAAAAAGAAATCTGATAGCTTTGCGATTGGCCTTGTAAAGAAGCGGGAGCTTCTTAGAAATGGCATCATCTCCAAATATATGCAATAGAAGCAACTTTTGGTTAATGTCTGAAATTTCAGTAACATTTGTGGGTATTTCAAAAAAGTATCTATCTTCTTTCGTATCCTTCTTTAAGTTCAAATTATGCAAATTAATTTCAAGCCGCTTCGGTACATACTCTTCATCATGAAAATCTGCACTTTGAAACAGAGAGTGTACTTTTAATAAGTTTCGGTCCTCTTTAATGATATTGTTAATAATGGCATTATTTTGAATATCCCCTACTATTGCATGAGCATGGTTATAGATACCTTTTACTGTGTAGTTAACTGAATCAGCAACTACAAAAAAATTGAACCTGACTTTGTCAATTTTCCTTCTTTTCACCGTCTCTCCCATTGCCAATGTTTTTAAATACCCTTCATGTCCGATCTCTTTTCTTTTTTGCCAGGCCGTATTTCTGTTATTACTCCATATTTCAGCATACATCCTGTATTCATTAAGCTCTCTTAGATAAGAGATACTATTGGGGTAGAAATCAGATAGGGTTTCCGGTAATGGCCCTTTTTTAATCTCTCTGAGGTCAATGTCCATTTTTAATTCCACTCTGTCTGTATGAAAAGTAATATAGGAGCAGTAAGAAATCGCAACAGCCATTCCATTTTAATGATATATTATTTTCTCTCTTTCTAAGCTCTTTAGAATGGGCTACATGCATTAGCAAATAATATTTTAAGCTACCCGGAGGCAGGCATTTTCACTGCTTCATTATGACGCACTTATACGATGTTTAATGATAATTGTGTAACACATCAATGCTATGGTAAACGCATTTGCATGTAGCTGATAATAATTAAAAGAAGGTGGCAGGTACTTTCTAACAAATAAAAATACAAAGAAAAAAAGTAGACATTTCTAAGACAAAGAGGGAGAATGAAGGTGGAGGATTTACCGGTCGATTATCAGAAAGGGGCTGAAGATGAGTTTAGTGGATTATAGTTCAGAAAAGAATCAAACCATTAAGGAGCGATTTGTAGACAGAGAGGTCTTCGGAAATATCAGTTCGTTAATGGAAAGGATCATCAAGTGTGAAGAAAAAGAGGTATCCATTGAAGGGGATATCCTGGGGTCCGTGACTACATTAATGGAAGATATTATCAAAAGCGGCCGTAAGGATGGATCTGCGGAAAAAGAGGTCCTTGATCATACAGGAGCATTGATGGAGTCGATAAAAGGAGACAAGAACTGTGAGTTATACAATGAGATAGAAAACCTGTACAAGTATCGCATTGATATTCCGGAAGTAAAAAACTTGAAAGTCCATGAAAAGGTAAAGTTGTCAAGAGGCGACGTTCTGGAAACAGAAAGAGAGAGGATAGTCAAAGAGATAAGGGAAAAGATTGCTGAATTGAAAGGGGAAGAGAGTTTCAGTGATATGATATTGGCAGATGGAGAGATATCAGAGGAGACAAACAGAGTAAACCAGGCAGATATTGATGCAAGGATTGCAGAACTGGAGAGCTGCTTGCCGGGCATTGAGAATGCGAGGGGTGAGATGCAGGATATATGTGAATGGATACATGTTTCAAACTTTCTGCACGACAGGTTGCGTGAAAAGAGACATCCAGTCTGGAATGACGATAAAGTGTATGTATGGGGAAGGACGTCAGCGGGGCAGGCAATATTATTTGATGACGTAATTTCTGAAATCTGCAGTGACATGGAGATCTTTGAAGGTCAGAAAAACGAATGGAAAATATAAGCTGTAAACTGAAAGTTGACCAATGTGGAAGAAAAGGTTGCCCACCAGAGACGTACTACATCAACCTGGAAATTAAACCGGAGACAGCGCTTTCTACATGCAGAGTTCTTTCTCCCAGGTGAACGGCACTGAATCCGCACTCAATCAACTTCTCTACTTCATACTGGATGAATCCTCCTTCAGGGCCTACTGCAAGTGTTACCGGGTTGCCAATATTGGATGGGCACTGTTCTGACGCATACGGGTGGGCGACAAATGGGTGGGTGCCTTTAATAATATCAGGCAGTTCATCTTCCACAAAAGGCTTGAACAATGGACGAATCAAAACTTCCG
>CAYTGO010000004.1:83660-86011 GCA_964437425.1 uncultured Candidatus Scalindua sp. | reverse complement strand
ATCTTTATCCAGGTGTTTCTTGAAGAATCTTCCAACACCTCTTAATAGCTTACCGCCGGCATGGGCAAATGCCTTTGCAGACTCCTTTGGTTCCTTAACAATATGCTTTGCACCACGGCCAATACCCTTCAACGACTCACCCGCTGAATCCCAGGCCTGGCCCCCGTGCTCTGTGGCCCGATACTCTTCAATAACACGGATCTCATAGCAAACCTTTAAAAGATCTTTGATAGATACAACATCATAGTCGCCGTGTGGAGATTTTATAAGAAAGCGATAGGAGGTACCATCTACACGGACCAGATCGTCTATTGTAAAAAAAGCGTTGTCTTTTGAAAGTGTCTTGAGACTGGCGATTGAAGAGAGTGATACTGTTTCTGGTGGTAAGTCTTTTGCAGTCACATTAGGACATAAAGCTAATTGATATGTAAATGCAATCATAATGAAGACAACAATCAGATTACGGTAAATCTTCCAAGTGCCTGATTTGATTCTAAATAGAGTCACTTGAGTGTCGTATTGCTTGCTCATTTTTTAGAAACCCTTTCTTCTGAAAATATATATTCGTCCGTTATTATTTTTGTGTTAAATGTACCAAAATAAGATTCGAAAACCAGTGTACAAGTTTTTCTAAGGATTGTAAAGAATTTACAAATTAGAAGAAATATATTACAATCTAACATCAAAATAAAATGATTTATCGAAAGGTTTATGATGACATATAAAGCCGTGCTCTTTGATCTTGATGGAACTCTGCTTAACTCAATTGAAGATATGGGTGACTCCCTGAATCGTGTCTTAGTGCAGAATGGATTTCCTACTCATGATAGGGATACTTACTGCCGCTTTGTGGGTGATGGCGCTACTAATCTAATCAGACGTGCATTACCTGAAGGTAAGCGTACTGATATGATTATCAGCTCATGCCTGGAAGCATTTCTGGAGGTTTATGATAAGAATTGGAATGTGAAAACAAGGCTTTATGAAGGGATCCCTGAGTTATTAGATACGCTTATTTCCCGTGGACTTAAGATATCCGTACTCTCTAATAAGCCGCATAGATATACATTGAAATGTATGGATGGTTTCCTGTCTGATTGGAATTTTGATGTGGTCTTTGGTCAGCGTGATGACGTACCCAGAAAGCCGGATCCGGCAGGTGCACTGGAGATTGCAGAGCAACTAGACATTTTGCCTTCAGAATTTCTTTATCTTGGTGATACAGAGACTGACTTAAAGACCTCTTTTGCCGCTGGGATGTTTCCGGTAGGGGTGCTTTGGGGTTTCCGATCAGCTGAAGAATTACTAGAGAACGGAGCAAAGGTGCTTATTAACAGTCCGTTGGAAGTCTTGGAACTTCTGGACTAAAGAAACTAAGTGACTAAAATACCTAAAGTGTAAAGTGATCTAAAGTTGTGGCTAAAATTCTTTCTCTGTTAAAGCCCGAAGGCCGGGCAGATCGCCATCGTTTGCAATGTATTGCAGCATTCCATTCCCGGCATTACTCTGTTCTCCCAGTTTTTCGGTATCAATCTTAAACCGTTTTGAAAACATGTTAAAACCGTGATTGAGTTCACCACCGCCATAAACCCTGAAAGCTTGTTGGTTTTCAAGGAAAATACGGGCGACTTGAAATGTCCCGAACCTGAAAGATCTATTCTCAATCAAACCAAAAGGGCCGTTTGCAAGAATAGTTTTAATGCCCTTTTGCTTTACTGTTTTATTGTACAACTTCATGGTTCCGGGGCCGTTATCCAGCGCCTCTTCTCTTGCGTTAATTTTTTCACTTTTCAAAAAATTAACGTATTTCAGGTTGGTTACCTTTCGTTTGTCTTTGCCTGTTATTCTTCCCACCCTTACATCTACCGGGATGTGTATTTGATCTCCAAAGTCATCTATCATCTGATGTAATATATCATCATAACCGGAATCGGTTTTTGACCCTCCGATATTATAATCCTGTAATTTCAGGAATGGGTTTCTCATGGCACCACCGATAAATATTTCAAATCCCTTTCCCAATAACCTCTGAAAGACCCCAATCTTATCCTTTACCTTAAATCCACCCAAAAATGCGGCAGCAGGAAGCTCCGGTCTGATAAGCCTCTCCATACGGTTTATCTCTTCCTTCAATAAAAAACCGACAGCGGCTTTTTTGCTTAACCGGGGCAGGTATGAGATGGACGTGTCTCTGTTCTGGCAGACAGACAGGGCGTCATTTACATAGATATCAAAGCAAGAAGCGAGCTGTTTTGCAAATTCTCGCTTTTCTTTTTCAACTCCGGATTGTTCCCCTTTTTCATATCTCAGGTTCTGGAGTAGAAGCATGTGGCCCCGGGGCAGGTTGTTGA
>CAYTGO010000004.1:0-83560 GCA_964437425.1 uncultured Candidatus Scalindua sp. | reverse complement strand
TTTTCATATCTCAGGTTCTGGAGTAGAAGCATGTGGCCCCGGGGCAGGTTGTTGACGTGTGTATTTATGTCCGCACCAATATCGGCATCAATAAATGATATCTTGTCGCCATAGACCTTTTTCAAATGCCTGAAGATTATTTCTGCATCGGTGTCCGGGTTGTTGTGGATCAGCTCTTTTCTGGAATATGTTTTTTGTAAATCTGGTCTGCCAACATGGGTGCCTAATATAATCCTGGCACCTTTACCTGTTAAATAGTCAATGGTGGTGTGATGCGCCTTGATTTTTGAATCATCAAGAATCTTCTTATTTACTATCGGTACGTTAAAATCTGTACGCAGGAATACTCTTTTATTACAGACATTAAATTGATTAAGTAGTTTGTATTTCATTCTATAGATTTAGAGAGATCCTTGCTTTTGACAATTTACAAGATTTGATTCTGTTTGATGGCAGGCCGTTTTTGTATTTGCGTAAATTTATACTCGTTATCTGACAGGAATTGCTTCGTTACGCATTATTATCTTATCAGCACAATTGTCAAAGAAGTCATATCCGGAACCCGCTTCTCCGATGAGATGTACCATCCTGGTCGCGTCGGTAATTCTGACGCCACCCATAACGGTTACGCCTCTTTTAAAGAGAGGTTCAGGGTAAACACTGGCCGTGGGGCCTACTACCACAATCTCGTTTGCTTTTTTTGCAAGATCCAGTATGGGACCAAGTGTGTGGTTTATAAGAGTGACACCGGTAATAATTAATATGTTGGCCTGAGGTATTATCTCCTCCAGTCGGTCTGCAGATTCTATCTTGAATGTATCATCTTTACCAACAACTCTTGGGTTTTTCTCAATCACAAAAAGCTTTTCTGTAATCTCACTGATTTTCTTGATAAAAGGAGTAAATGCTCCTACCATCGCAACAGTATCGTTACCTGTAATATCAACCAGTTCCAGGGCGTTGCCATAAGCTGAAGGTTTATATCTGCATGCATCGTCTGCAAGCAGGAGATCAGAAAGGGCATTAATTGTAGCCATACCGACGGCTGCCTTAAGAACGTTATCATCGAGTGCATAATCCATGAGCTCGGTAATCTGCTTATTGAGCAGTTCTCCTGCTGCCGGCATCTTTGCATGTGATCGTGGGCAGCATACAGCTTCCGGTATCTCCTGAACGGGTGTGTAGGACATCCCCGCATGACCACTGCTCAAAACAACGCCTGTATAAAATACACCTATACGGATCTCTTTTGGTGTGATACTAAGTTGGTTTATTACGTTAGAATCCAGAATAAGCTCTATCAATTCCTTCGTAATAGCCTTTCTTTTTTTCATGTCCTGCATCAGTTTTCACTCCTTAGTACACAAATTTGAATAGGGTGAATTCACCTGCCATTTGTCTGGCAGGTATTCTCGCAAATGTATAAAGATAGTTAACCTATATGATCGTTTATTATAAACTCTACAAAACGTGATTGACAAGAGTTTTTGACAAACAGTTACGTGGTGATAAAGGGCAACATTTTACAGGAGAATATGGAAGTGACGAAGGTGTCAGGTTACAAATGACAATCTGCAAGGGTTGCATCCCAGATTTCAGTTTTGCAGATTGTCATCATTTCGCGGTTTTGCGCGTGGATCGTAAGGCCCGGAGAAGCGTATAAATTCTTTAAACAGCTCTTTGTCGAAACAATTAGACATCTTCTCCTTCATCTCCACAAGCGCGGCAAACGGTCTTACTGCCTTTGCATACGGCCTGTCCGTAGTCAACGCGTCATATACGTCAATGATGCGGGCAACCTTACCACAGCGGAGGATTTCATCTCCCTTAAGCCCACGTGGGTAGCCGGTTCCATCATAATTTTCATGATGTTGTAACGTTATTAAATATTCATCAGTAAACCCATTGCCCGTCTCTTTTAAGATTTCGACTCCCATTTCCGGATGCTTTTTTACCTCTTCAAATTCCTCTTTTGTCAATTTGCCTTTTTTGTTGAGAATATCAGTGCTGATCCTGGTCTTACCAACATCATGCATGAGAATGCCTGAACAAAAAGGTTTTAAGTCTTCATCCTCAAAGCCGAGTTCCTTGGCAAATAGAGTTCCTACAGCTGCGACATTTACGGAGTGTGTGTAGGTATAATATTCATGTATTGCGATCTTGAGTAAGCTGCGTGCGGCTCTGCCTTCCTGAAGAATATAATCCACCATGTTGTAAGCAAACGTCTTCGTCCTTTCGATGTTTCCGGCTCTCGGATCATTGAAGAGGTCTTTAACCAGGTTTGTAGCAGCGCTATGGACGATCTTTGATCGCTCATCTGTAGGAATCCTTGTGTCAGAAATAATTTCCTGAAAATTATCTTCCAGGTACTCATTGTATTTCTGTATGTCATCCTTTTTTATAAAGAGTTTGCTGATATTCTTTTCCCACAGCATTCCTCTATTGTTATCCCCAAAGACAGCGTCTCCTCTGCAATACAGTATATATCGGCTGCCTGCACTGGATTTCACATGCAAATAAAGATCACAGCCAACTTGCGTATCGGTTTTTATGCTGCTTGAGTTAACCGGTAAATAATTTTTCACCTGTTCTACTTCCAATAAAATCTTCTCCTCAAAATTTATATTCTCAGCCAAATAGTTTGTCTATCTTCCTTCGCTCTTTACGTGGATCGTATGGCCCTAAAAAGCGTATGAATTCAATAAGTAACTCATTGTCAAAGCAGTTGGACATTTTTTCTTTCATCTCTATAAGAGCGGCGAAAGGTCTTATTGCGTCTGCATACGATCTTTTTGTAGTCAATGCATCGTATACATCTATTATGCGTGCGATTTTACCACATAGATTAATCTCGTCTTTTGCAAGCCCATTTGGATAGCCGGAACCGTCATCGTTCTCATGGTGCTGTAAGGTAATAATACGTTCCTCTTTAAACTCAGAACCGGTTTCATCTAGAATTTCTATTCCATATTCCGGATGTTTTTTTATCTCTTCAAATTCTTCTTTTGTCAACTTGCCTTTTTTGTCAAGAATATCGGTGCTGATCCTGGTCTTGCCAACATCGTGCAAAAGTATACCTGAGCAAAATCCCTTCAAGTCCTCTTCTTTCACTCCTATGTTTTTTGCAAATAGAGTTCCAACAGCTGCTACGCTTACTGAATGAGTATAGGTATAATATTCATGTACTGCTATCTTAAGCAGGTTTTCCGCCGCACTAGAATCTTTAAGGACGTAATCAACCATGTTATAAGCAAACGTTTTAGTCCTTTCGATGCTTCCGCTTCGTGGATCATTAAAAAGATCTTTTACAAGATTTGTTGCGGCGCTATGAACGATCTTTGTTTTCTCGCCAGAAGAGAGCCTGGTATCAGATATGATATTTTTAAAATTAGATTCCAGGTATTGACAATATTTCTGTTGATCGTCTTTTGCAATAAAAAGTCTGCTGATGTTCTTCTCCATCAGCATTTCTCTCTTGTTATTCTCAAAGACAGCATCTCCTCTACAATACAAGATATATTTGTTGTCTGTATCGGAATTTACAAGTAAGTAAAGATCGCAGCCAATTTTCGTATCAGTTTTTAAGCTACTAGAATCAATGGGTAAATATTCAGACATTCTTTATGTGCCTTTACTATATGTTTAACATCAAATTTAAATTTGCCAGGTGCTCCATTTGTCTTACCGCTGCCATTTGTCACTCTTCCTTGGTTTTTTACGCGGATCGTACGGTCCTAAAAATCGTATAAAGTCTTTAAAAAGATCGGTATCAAAGCAGTTAAGCATATTATCCTTCATTTCCAGGAGAGCGGCGAACGGTCTTGAAGCGTCTTTATATGATCTTTTCGTAGTTAATGCGTCGTATACATCTATTATACGTGAAATCTTACCACATGTATGAATCTCCTCTTTTTTTAGCCCATATGGATAACCAGTGCCATCGAAATTTTCGTGATGTTGTAAGGTTACAATACGTTCTTCCTTAAACTTAGTATCTGTTGCATCTAATATTTCTGCCCCGTATTCAGGATGTTTTTTTACCTCTTCAAACTCTTCTTTTGTCAATTTACCTTTTTTATTAAGGATATCAGTGCTGACCTTGGTCTTGCCGACGTCATGCACGAGTATGCCTGCACAAAGTCCCTTCAGGTCTGCTACTCCCAAACCAAGATCCTGCCCAAACAAAGTTCCTACGGCTGCTACGTTTACTGAATGAGTATAGGTATAATATTCATGTACTGCTATCTTCATCAGGCTTTCCGCTGATGTAGTATCTTTAATGACGTAATCAACCAGGTTGTGAGCAAACACCTTAGACCTTTCAAGGCTTCCGGATCGCGGATTTTCAAAGAGATCTTTAACCAGATTGGTAGCAGCACCATGTACGATTTTTGTCCTTTCATCAGGAGGGATACTTGTATCGGTTATGATGTGTTGGAAATTATTTTCGAGATATTCAAAAAAAGCCTGCTGGTCCTCTTTTTTTATAAAAAGGCTTTTGATTCTTTGTGCCAAAAGCATTGATTTTTTGGCCTCGTCAAAGACAGCATCTGACTTGCAATATAATACAAATCTGACTTCAGCGGTTGTCTTCGTAAGCATATAGATGTCACAGCCGACCGTAGTGTTAGTTCTTAAACTTCTTGGGCTGATTGGCATATGATCCGGTGATATTTCGTATTCCATGCTATATTCTCAATTGAATTTACTGTCAGGAACTCTAGTCTTTAATTGCGTCACACTTTGCCGCACTAACAAGGCGGTTGTACATTTTAGACAGAAAGCATGGGCTTTGGCACAAAATAGAGGTCTAAAAGCCAAGTAATCTAGCTGTCAATAATTAGACATTCTTTGTGCGTCGATACTTTATACTTAACATTAAGTTTAAACCTAACTAGGTACTCCACTTGTCTGTTTTTCTAGGTTTTTTACGCGGATCGTATGGTCCTAAAAATTGTATAAAATCTTTAAAAAGCTCAGGGTCAAAGCACTGAAACATAGTGTCCCTCATCTCCTTAATAGCGGCAAACGGTCTTAAAGCATCTTTATATGATCTTTTAGTAGTTAATGCATCGTATACGTCTATTATACGTGAAATCCTGCCGCATAGATGAATCTCGTCCTTCGCAAGCCCATATGGATAACCAGTGCCATCGAAATTTTCGTGATGTTGTAAAGTTATAATACGTTCCTCTTTAAACTCAGAACCCGTTTCATCTAAAACATCTATTCCATATTCCGGATGTTTTTTTATCTCTTCAAATTCTTCTTTTGTCAACTTGCCTTTTTTGTCAAGAATATCAGTGCTGATCTTGGTCTTACCGACATCATGCAGGAGTATGCCCGCACAGAGTCCCTTTAGGTCTGCCACTCCCAAACCAAGATCCTGTCCAAATAAAGTCCCTACAGCTGCCACATTTACTGAGTGAGTATAAGTATAATATTCGTGTACTGCTATATCGATCAGGCTTTCCGCCGCTTTAGTATCTGTCAGGACATAATCAACCATGTTGTGAGCAAATGTCTTAGTCCTTTCGATACTTCCGGATCGTGGATCATTATAAAGATCTTTTACCAGGTTAGTCGCAGCACCATGTACGATTTTTGATCTTTCATCAGGAGGAATGCTTGTGTCGGTTAAGATAAGTTGGAAATTGTTTTCCAGGTAATCAAAAAAAACCTTCTGCTCCTCTTTCTTTATAAAAAGGCTTTTGATTCTCTGTGCCAAAAGCATTGATTTTTTGGCCTCGTCAAAGACAGCATCTGACTTACAGTATAATACAAACCTAACCTCTATCGACGTCTTGGCAAGCATATAGATGTCACAGCCGACCGTAGTGTCAGTTCTTAAAGCCCTTGGGCTTATCGGCATATAATCTGGTGATATTTCGTATTCCATGTTTTTTTCAATTGAACTAAATCTCGGGAAACCCTAATTCATAACTGTATCAAATTTGTCCACATAAGAAAAACTGTTGGATAATTATACAGAAAGCATAGTTTTTTGAGCAATAAAGGTGCCAAAAAACTACTTTGCCGTTTGTCAATCCTATATATATATAAGCGTCTCTTTGAATTGAAGGCAGCAGCTTTGACTTTATGGATTTACACAGTTGCATATGTAAGTATCAGTGAAGATAATATTTACGCAAGGAAATTTGCCAATTTTCTATTGCAGATCAAACTTGTATACAAGGAAAAGATCCACCATTTCTGTTGAATAATATTCTGATAAAAACCGAACTTTATAGGCGAAATGATAATCATTGGAATTACCTTGACATTATATATGTACTAAAATAAACTACAAACTGTATAAATCTGCACAGTTGTACCTCATTTAACTTAGTCTCCAGCAATTATTTACCACCACAATAATACAGGGTTTTTGGTGGTTTTATAGCACGATTTTTCATATCCTCGATAATCAGAAAGAATATGCGGGAAAAAACTAAAAAAAGATGGCCAATGATCGTTGGTATATCCATTGGCGGTGTACTTGGCCTTCTAATTATCATCGTATCACTCATTCCTACTATCGTGTCATCCGGCATGGTAAAAAATAAAATTATTAGCAGTATAGAAGAAGGTTTGGGTCGTAAAGTGCAGATTGATGATATAAATATGAGTTGGTCAAGTGGTCTTGACATAAAAAATATTCATATCAGAGAGAGAGAAGATCTTCCGGGAGATACGTTTGTTAAGGTAAAAAGAATACTCTGTAATATTGAATTCGTACCGCTTATAAAAAAGCAGATCAGAATAAATGATTTGATAATTGATGGCCCTGAGATTGTTATACAGAGAGACAAGAATGGTCTGTTTAATTACGAGAACAAGAGTGTCTCCATAGAGTCAGGATCCACTCCAGGATCAGGACCCACATCAGAAAAAGTCGAAAAACCTACTCCAGACGTAGCCAGAAAACCTGCTGGAAAACCGGTACCTGCACCCCTGGTTATTCCGGCGCTTATGTCTGATCTCAAAATTAAAGCAAAAGTCAGCAACGGAAAACTCACATTCATTGATCACCAACTGCAGGAAGAAACACGTATAAAGAATTTGAATACGACTTTAAGTATTGACTCCCTGAGCAAGCCGATTGAACTCCAGTGTGCTTTTGACCTTGAAGCAAAAGGTGAAACAGAACATGCAGATATCTCCTTAAACATCTCACTGGCAAAAGGCGGAAAAATTGATCCCGGAAATGCAACAGGAACGTTTAACATGAAAACCGGTTTTGCCCTGATAACCACAGATTTTGATATGGCAAAATTCAAGGGTGAAGGTGGCACCGGCCTTGATTTTTCCATGAATGTTAACCTGAGAAAGCTCACTGAAAATCTTGCGGGAATGCTTGGGTTACCTAAAGGCATGCAGGTAGAAGGGGACATCAATTCAAAGATTACGGCTCATGGACAGCTTGAGAAAACGATAGGAGTAGATGGCAGTACAGAAATTGCAAATCTGTACATCACAGGTGGGCCACTTGAAATGAACCCTATCCGGCTATCGAAGATTAAGCTAACTCAAAAGGCAGACATAGACATAAAAAACGATCAAATTGCAGTATACAAGATTGGTATTAATTCAGCTTTTTTAGAAATGTTTCTAGCCGGCCTGGTGACAGAGTTAAAGAGTACAAGAGATTTAAATTTCAAGATATTCATGGATTTAGATATTACAAAACTAATGGGTGAGGTTGGTGGACTGCTGCCAGATGAAACAGCCATTGCGGGACGGTTGCAATCAAATATGAAACTCACAGGACAGCAGAATATAGTAAAAGTGAATGGCAAAACAGATCTAAAGGGACTTTATGTGAGGATGGGGGCAATCGGTCCGGTTAAGGAGCCGGAAATTACTATCAGCCACGATATGGTTTATGACCTGCAAAACAGTAATCTTGAATTAAGCAGCCTTAGTATGAATTCGGGATTTGCTGAAATAAAGAGTTCCGGAACTGTAGTTAAAAACGGAAAAATTGACTTAAATGTACTTCTATCAAGTGATATCATAAAACTCATGCAGGTTCTCCAGGGCATTGTATCATTGCCTGAGGGGCTGAGTCTTGATGGAGATATCGATGCTGAAATCAATGTAACCGGTCACGCCGAAGAAGGGCTGAAGCTGGATGGAACAACTACACTAAGCAGCATAAATGCGACCGGGGGGCCTCTTAAAAACAACACGATATCTGGTCTTGGCCTTAAACTTTTACATACACTTGACTATAACATTACAAAAGATTCCGTGAATATTGAAAAAATGGATATTGAATCTGATTTTCTCAAGATGGAATCAAAAGGTGGGATAGCAGGTTTAAGCAAGCAGATGGATATTGATTACGAGCTTTCCATGAAAATGGAGCTGGACAAGATGGCCGATAAATTCGCCGGGATGTTTCCGGTGGATGTTAACATGAGCGGCAAAGGTGTTGTTGATTTAGATATAAACGGAAAATTATCAGCACAGGAAAATGAGAATATATACGAACAGATGAGCCTCAATGGTAACATGTCTATGGATAGAATCATTTACGATGCGTACGAAATAAAAGATTTTAAGGCAGGGCTTTCCCTGGATGATGGTTTCTTCACAACAAAGGATTTCTCCTTTGTGCTGAATGATGGTCCGTGTACTGTTCTGGCAAATGTGGATCTTAAGGAAGAAAAACCTCCTTTAATTTTCGATATGAAATTAACTGACGCAAACATTAACCAGAATATGGATGTACTGGCGTACATAGTCCCTGTTCTTGCTGCACCGGAAGGCAAGTTGGCAGGAACACTCAATATGCAGTTCAAAGCAAAGGGTAATGGCCTGAACTGGCAGGATGATTTGAGTAAAAGCCTTAGTGGTGAAGGTGAGATAGATATCAAGGATGGTTACATAAAGGGAGGCAAAGTAATGACCAAAGTCATTAAGGCTATAGGTGGGAAAAGGGAATACGAATTTGAACAAATCATAACCCAATTTGTTATTGAAGACAGCAAGATAATAAATGACGATATCAACGTTAACGGCAAGGAATTTGACATTGGTTTATCAGGGTGGACCTCATTTGATGGAAGAATAGAGTATTCCGCAGACGCCGAGGCTCTGGGCAACCAGTTAGGCGGTGATGCCAGGAAAATATTAGGAGCCTTAAGTGAGGGTTCAAAGTTGCCAATAGTAGTTACCGGGACAATCAACAGACCTAAGCTCTCATTTAAATGGCCAAAACCTGAAGATATTGGTAGCATCTTGCAAGGTATATTGGGAAGCTCCGAAGACTCGAAGCCTCAAACCGAAAGTCCAGATACGCAGCAAAAAACAGAAGTTGAGGAGGCAGAAGATGAGGTAGAAGAGGTGGAAAAAGAGACACAACCGGTAAAGAGAGAAGAAAAGGATGATATAGAGGATGTTGTAAAGGATCTCTTTAAAGGTCTTTTTAAATAAAACTTAAATTAAACATATCTTTACTATTTCAAGGTTATGAATTGGCTGGATTTCACATTGATTGGAGTCATAACAATGGGAACCCTGTTTGGGATAATTTCGGGTCCTCTCTGGCAGATTTACCGAATCTCTTCAGTCGCATTGTCTGTCGCAGCCTCCCTTTTACTGCATAGACTATTGAGCAGTATCATAAAAGGGATATTCAGCCCGAAGGTTTCCAGCATATTAGGATATGCGGTTATCTTTGGCATTACCTTGATCATAACATATGTAGTAGGAAACTTATTCAGGAAATTTCTTATTAAAAGGAAATTTGGAATGAGTGGAAGGCTTATTGGAGGAGGTATCTCATTTACAAAAACAGTAATAACATGTTGTGTAATTATAGCAGGGGTTTCCTTTTGGGGGAACAGCCAGACAAGGAAGACAATCGATGGGTCTATGATCGCAAAAAACCTTGATAAAGGTACAAAAAAGGTAATCCCTTTGTTTCCACAAGAAATTAAAGATATGGCAATAAAAGAAAAAGAGGTTAGCGAAGAGAAAGAGATTAGTGAAGAAAAACAATAATAATTACTAAGGGGAATAATTAATGGCAAAGTCACAAAAACCAGAAAGTCCTGAAAAGATTAAGCCTGAGGCGGGAAAAAAGGATCAAGCCTTGGACAGAGCTGTATCGCAGATTGAGAAGCAATTTGGTAAGGGTTCGATAATGCGTCTCGGTACGGATCAAAAACTTGATGTGCCTGTAATATCAACCGGTTCACTCTCTCTGGACATGGCACTTGGTGTAGGTGGAATGCCGCGCGGAAGAGTAGTGGAAGTCTTTGGTCCTGAATCATCAGGAAAGACTACCTTGACTCTTCACGTTGTTGCCAATGCACAAAAACAGGGAGGCACTGCTGCTTTTATAGATGTTGAACATGCCCTTGATCCTGACTATGCAAAAAGACTGGGTGTAAACCTGGACACTTTATTGGTGAATCAGCCGGATACCGGGGAACAGGCACTGGAGATTGCTGAGCTTTTAACGAGAAGTAATGCAATTGACGTAATTGTTGTGGACTCTGTGGCAGCCCTTGTGCCAAAGGCTGAACTTGAGGGTCAGATGGGTGATTCACATGTTGCGATACAGGCAAGATTAATGTCGCAGGCGCTCAGAAAACTTACTTCTGTAATCGCTAAATCCAAGACATGTCTTATCTTTATCAACCAGATACGTGAAAAGATAGGAGTGATGTTCGGCAACCCGGAAACAACACCCGGCGGAAGAGCGCTAAAGTTCTATTCCTCTGTCAGAGTTGACATCCGCAGAATTGGCAGTATTAAAGATGGAGATCACATTATTGGAAATAGAGTTAGAGCTAAAATTGCAAAGAACAAAGTAGCCGCACCGTTCAAGAAGGCAGAATTCGATATAATGTTCAACCAGGGTATTTCCCGGTCTGGAGATGTTGTCGACCTTGGTGTTGAAGCGCAGATAATAGAAAAAAGCGGTACGTGGTTCTCATACGGAGAGATACGACTGGGACAGGGAAGAGAAAATACCAAGAAATTTATTGAAAGTAAGCCTGAATTACTTGAAGAGATTGAGCAGGCAATAGCCAAAAAGACGGAAGAAGCTAAATGAAACAGTTTGACTCATATAATAAAAGATAGTAAGATGATGGATTAGATAAAGATTTTGTAGTTTAAATACATTAGTTATGAGGTGACAAAATGATTGGTATTTCAAAGTTATATTGTGGCACGGTCGAACCTTCCGATGCATTAAGGTACGGCAGGGACTCAGGCAAACTGCCGTCACATCTTCTGCAATTCTCAAAGGATAAGAAGCCTGTTGTTGTATGGAATGTAGGACAGAGATGTAATCTTAAATGCGTACACTGCTACTCTCAGTCAAAAGATATTGAATATACGAACGAATTAAGCACTAAAGAAGCTAAGGCTATGATTGACGGCCTTGCGGAGTACGGTGCTCCGGTACTTCTCTTTTCAGGTGGCGAACCGTTGATGAGAGAAGATTTGATGGAACTGATAGCATATGCCAAAGATAAAGGCTTGAGGGCTGTTATAAGTACAAACGGTACGATGATCACTGAAGAAAAAGGTGAAGAATTAAAAAAATTCGGACTCTCTTATGTTGGAATAAGCCTTGACGGTTTAAAAGAGACAAACGATAAATTCCGTGGTATTGAAGGTGCTTTTGATGAGGCCCTGCAGGGGATCAGAAATTGTCTGAAGTTAGGGATTAAAGTAGGATTACGTTTCACCATTAATAAAAGAAACGCGCAGGATATTCCCGGAATATTCGACCTCATTGAAAAAGAAGGAATCCCAAGGGTATGTTTTTACCATCTGGTTTATTCCGGCAGGGGTTCCAGGTTAATTGAAGAAGATTTGACTCATGAGGAGACCCGTAAAGTTGTTGACCTCATTATTGATAAAACAAAGGAAGCTCATGATCGTGGGAATCCGTTAGAAGTTTTAACGGTAGATAACCATGCCGATGGTCCATATATATATCAGAGATTACTTAAGGAAGATCCAAAACGTGCAGCAGAAGTGCTTGAACTGTTAAAGTGGAACGAGGGGAACAGTTCCGGACACGGTCTTGCCTGTGTCAGCTGGGATGGTTCTGTACATGCTGATCAATTCTGGAGAGAGCATACATTCGGAAATGTGCGTGAACGAAAATTTGGTGAAATCTGGGAAGATAAATCAAATGACCTCTTGATGAAGCTGAAAGACAAAAAGAATTATGTTACCGGCCGATGTTCCAAGTGTAAGTGGCTTGATATATGTGGTGGTAATTTCAGGGCGCGAGCCGAGTCTGTCCATGGTGACATCTGGGAACCGGATCCTGCATGTTATTTAACCGATGAAGAGATTGGTTTGCTTGCGGATGTGCCTTTAGCAGTCAAATAAGTAAATAAATTATAAAAGCCCATGTTTCCTTTATTACAAATAAGAAAACATGGGCTTTTTCTATAGAGATACGAAGCTTGAAGCTTAACCTACCAGGATTTCCTGGACTCTGGAAATCCCCTTACCTAATTCTACTTTATATCCGTTTTCGTGCAGAATCTTTTCAACCGCTGAGATTGCCAGGACTATGTCGAATTCATTAACATAACCCATATGGCCGACTCTGAACATCTTGCCTTTTAGTTCGTCCTGACCTCCGGCTATTGTTACCCCGGTTTCGTCCCTTAACTTTTTGATACCGGCGTCAAATGTTACTCCTTCCGGAATCTTGACGGATGTTAGAACATTCCCTGAGTCATCGCCTGCAAATAGCTCCAAGCCGAGAGCCTTAACGCCTTCTCTTGTAGCATTAGCCAGTCTTGCATGCCTGGACCACACATTCTCAATACCTTCATCTTTGATCATTTCAATGGACTTGCCTGCTGCCATAATGAGGGAGATTGCAGGTGTGTAAGCTGTAGTCTTATTGCTTAGTGCCTTCCGCATCTTCTTAAAATTCCAGTAGTATTTTGGTAAATCAGACTTTTCAATTGATTCCCACGCACTTTTTGCCACACAAACAAAGGCAAGTCCCGGAGGCAGCATAAAGCCCTTTTGAGAACCGGTAACGGCAATGTCGACACCCCAGTCATCCATCTTGAACGGTTGAACGCCGATCCCTGATATTCCGTCTACTACCAGCAACAAGTTATTACCTTTAACAACTTTCGATATGCCTTCAATATCATGGACAACGCCGGTTGAAGTTTCGCTTAGCGTTGCGAATACCGCTTTTGCATCTGATTCCTTTTGAATTGTGTCTTTCAGAACGTCAAGGTTTACAGCCTTACCGTTTTCTACTTCAATCTTTACTACGTTTACGCCATATGTTTCGCAGATTTGTGCCCATCTTTCTCCGAATTTGCCGCCACTTATCACGATGGCTTTATCTCCGCGGGATACGGAATTGACCACACATGCTTCCATTCCGCCTGTACCTGAAGAGGCGAACGTAAATACCTCGCCATCATTAGTTTGAAAAATATATTTTAAATTTTCCGACACATTCGCAAATATGTCAGAAAATTCAGAAGTTCTGTGGTGAATCATCGGGCTTGCTTCTGCCAGAACTACTTCCGGCGGTATCTGAGTGGGGCCCGGTGTGAACAAAAAAGTCTTCTTCATTTTTAACCCTTACTATTCTTAAAATTTAAAGTCCTAGACAATTTAAAATAAAATTAGAATCGATTCTAATACAAAGAGATTCTTTAATCAACAGTTTTTAAATACTTGACTGAAAATGGAAAAACATTTAACCTGATATCCTTAAAATTGAAATAAATTCTAATTTTGGGCAAAGAATCATGATATTAGATAAAATTCATGCATACAAACTAAAAGAGGTGGCTGAGAGTAAAAGGCTTGTTTCAATAGAATCTTTGAAAGACAGATGTAAAGATGTTCCTGGTGCAATAAAGTCCGGTACGGTATTGAAAAGAGATAATAGGATCAAGTTTATCGCTGAGGTTAAAAAGGCATCGCCTTCTGCCGGCATAATCAGGGAAGACTTCAACTACATTGACATAGCAAAGGAATATGAGGCTGGCGGAGCATCTGTAGTCTCCGTTCTGACTGACAAGGAATTTTTCAAAGGAGACCTAAAGTATCTCTCTGAGATTAAAGAAACGGTCAGTCTGCCTGCTCTGAGGAAAGATTTTATTATTGATCCGTACCAGATATATGAGGCTAGAGCTGCCGGCGCTGATCTGGTGTTATTGATCGCAAGGATTCTTAATAAAGAAGAGATTAATGCATTTCTTGCGCTTTCTCACGAACTTGGGATGGAATGCCTGGTTGAGGTTCATGATAATGACGAACTGGAAACGGTATTGGAAACAGAAGCTGCAATTATAGGCGTTAACAATAGGAATCTTGACACATTCGAGACCAATCTAGAAACCACGCTTCAACTCCGTCACCGGATCCCTGAAGGCAAGATAATAGTTAGTGAAAGCGGGATAAAAACAAGGGCGGATGTCATTGTTCTTGAGGAAGCCGGTGTTGATGCAATCCTGATAGGTGAGACGTTAATGCGTAGCAGAGACATTTCCCAAAAGATAAAAGAGTTATTTTGTAATTAGACAGGGCTTGCCAAAGAATAATCCTGAAATTCTCTCGAAAGAGAGGCTGGGCATCTATCTGTGTCAATTCGTGTCTGAATACCGTAAAGCTAAAATATACTTTTCTTATGTGAAATAGTATGTTTAAATATATCACTTCAAAATGATTGTTATAAATTCATTACATAAAGGAAGATATCCATGAAAAGAGAGATTTTTTTGATTCCAATAGTTGTAATTTTGTTTGTGTCACTTGGGCTGACGTTTAACAATAGTGCCATGGGAGCATTGAGACAGGACGCAGACGCGGCAGCAGAATTGAGCACAATTAGAAAGAACCTCGGCGTCTACTCAAAGATGAGCCCGAATGATGCCAGAAAGTTTTATGAAGAAGCTCTGAACGAACTTCAAATGATAATCGATATGTTTGCCGGAACAGAGGAGGCGCTGGAAGCGGCCTTCTACATTGGTGCTACCAATAACATACTGGGTAGCTTCAATGAGGCCATTGCCTATTTTGATGATGTATTGCAGTTTCAGAATGAAATCGATATAAATTTCAAGGCGAGGCTACTATATTTTAAGGCACAAGCTCTTATAGGAATTGGTAATATTGATGAGGCGAAAAATGTCATAGCTGATTTAAGAGTTATTGAGCCAGGTGCGGCAAACGTCTTCGGAAAAGAGTTGGGAGGTTCAATGGGGCTGGGAATGCATGCACCGGATTTTCATACTGAAGACTCTAAAGGAAATCCAATATGCCTGTCAGATTTTGAAGGCAAAATCATAGTTATGCACTTCTGGGCAACATGGAATGATCGTTGCCTTGAAAAACTTCCTGAAATAAAACAGTTGTACAGAAAATTCAAAGGCCCTGATGTTCAATTTATTGGAATCAGTCGTGATGATAATCTTGATGATTTAAAAGGAATTGTACTGCAAAAGAATATAGAGTGGCCTCAAATATTTGAAGGGATGCGTTACAAGGGTATGATGTCCAAGTTGTATGATGTACGGAATATACCCATAACATTTATAGTGGACCAACAAGGCAGGGTTCAATACATTGGAACCAGCAATGAAAAAATGACTCAAATCATGACAACACTGGTTGTTAAAGGAGAGAAGAAGTCCGGATATTAACAAACCTACAGTTATAGCAGAGACACCAAATATCCTAACCTGAAAGAGTGGATATCTCTGTTTTGCTTTTTACCTTACCTGGCAAGCGCTTCATTTATCTGTTTAGTCTAATGGGGTTAATGCTTATGAGTTTTTACGAACCACAACTTTTTCACGTGCTTTTTCTAAAACCTCTACTGGTATAGGAAATAGTTTTTGTTTTTCAATAATATCAAAAAACAGAGAAACCAGCATTGGGTCAAACTGTGTACCTGCCTTATCAGCAAGTTCTTTGACCATTTCCTCTGGAGATAGTTTTGGCCTGTATCCCCGTTCAGATAACATAGCCGTAATCGCATCTGTTATAGCAAATATTCTAGCTCCAAGAGGAATCTCATTTTCCTTAAGCCCACCTGGATAACCGGTTCCATCAAAGTTTTCGTGGTGATACATAAGTATCGATCTTTCATTGGTAAAAAAATCGAACAATTCGGTTAGTTCAGATAACATATACGGATGGGCTTTAATCTCATTTGTTTCATTTCTGCTTAACACTGTGTCTCTATCAATAAATGTTTTTCCCATTAGAATTTTAAAGTTGTCATGAAAATTTGCCGCACGATTAACAGTTTCAATAATAGTAGGTGGAATGGCAAGATTCTCACCAAAGAGTCTAATGTATCTATTTAAATCGTGATTACGTTGCTTGTGCTCATCACCATCCATATCACGAGCTAATAGCTTTAAAGATTCTATAGATGATTTCTTTGTTTTTTCTAAAATTAATGAAAGTTTTTCCTTCAGATATCTGAAGTTATTGCCTTTGCTGGTTTTCTCGCCTGTAGACTGTTCGGAAGGATCTTTCATGTAAACAGTAACCCTGTTTCTTCCTTCTGCCTTAGACCGGTAAAGAGCTTTGTCTGCAAGTGCCAGAATCTCTTTACTCTCCAATAGTTGATGCTGTTTTACAGATACAATTCCTATGCTTACGGTTACATTTGTTGCTTGAGTATCATAAGCATATAGCTTTTTATCACATGCAGCACGAATTGTCTCTGCTACATTTTGTGCTCCGGTAATACCGGTATTTGGGAGAAGTAACATGAATTCCTCTCCACCATATCGAAAAGAAAAATCTGATTTTCTTGCGTTTTTCTTTAAACAAGCAGAAAACTCACGTAATACCATGTCACCAAAGGAATGTCCAAAAGTATCATTTATTTCTTTGAAATAATCTAGATCAAGCAGAAGACAGGATAAATCGGTTTTATATCTCAGTGAACGAGAAAATTCCCTGTCAAGGATTTCTGACATATAGTGGCGATTAAACAAACCTGTCAGTTTGTCATGGTTTGCCTGTTTTTGCAAACTGTCACGTACAGACAAAAGCTCTTCATTCAATTCAATAATACGCTTTCCTACTCTCAAGCGAGCCTTTAGTTCAATATGATTGAACGGTTTGGTAATATAGTCGTCCGCTCCAGCCTCCATTCCTTTTACATAATCCTCCTGTCTTCCTTTCGATGTGAGTAACAGGATAAATGTATACGCTTCCTTAGTCTGCATTCTAACATTACGACATATCTCAATACCATCCATGCCCGGCATCATCCAATCAAGGATTAGAATGCTCGGTGTGTTTTCAGATCGGATGGCGTCCCAGGCTTCAACACCATCCTTACACGAAACAACTTCAAAATCCATCTCTACTAAAAGCTTTTCCAATCTGAGACGTGATATTTTCTCGTCTTCCGCAATTAATACTTTCATATGTTAATGTCCTGTTACATCATACTTATAAGACTATCAAATCCTTATTCAACTATGTTATTCATAATGAATTATCAGGTTTCCCTCGCAAAAAAACATAACTACCAACATTAATGTAGATCTTCATTAAATTGATGTCGTTTTATTTTTATTCATGATTTACAGATTTTAAAAGTAGGCAAAACATCTCTTTACTTTTTTTGACTTTGTGAAATGAAGATTTAAAATTTGTTTTAAAAACTTTGAAGGATTAAATACTTTCCTCTCTTACTACGTTGGCTGGCAGTTCTATTGTAAAAGTTGTTCCCTTGCCTTTTTCGCTTGTAAAGTCAAGGGAGCCTCCCATTGCTTCCACAATGCCTTTTGTAGTTGAAAGCCCGAGTCCTAATCCACTATCGGAATACTTGTCTTTTGTTGTAAAGAAGGGTTCAAAAATTTTCGATTGCAACTCGTCAGATATCCCCTCACCTTGATCTGAAATCATAATGATCAACCGGTTATTTTGATTCCTTATATTGACGATGTTGATCTCACTACTGTCTAGAGAAGCCTCTATGGCATTTTTAATTATATTAAACAAAATCTGTTTGAAGTGATCCTTAGACATGGTTACTTTTACCGTGTTGTCGAAACCATCGATGTTTATGGTGACACAGCGCTCATTGCTGATTTTATTAAGCATATTTACTACATCACGAATTGGTACAACCGGGTCAAATTCACTGATTCCTCCCTGGTATGGGCGACACAGGTCAAACATCTGTTTTACGATGCGGGCGATACGATCTATCTCTCCCTCTACCATACCTACGTATTCGTAATACTTGTAGTCTTCCGGAATGGCATCTTTAATTAGTGTAAAACCACCTTTGATACCTGACAGCGGATTATTGATCTCATGTGCTACTTGAGCAGCCATGCGACCTGCAACAGCCAGCTTCTCATTCTCCACTCGTTGCCGTTCCAATTCCATTACACGAGCGGTGCGCTCATCAACCAGTATTTCCAGCTCTTCATTATGCCTACGGATTACCTCTTCCATCTTTTTGCGCTCGGTAATGTCTTCCTTAACTGCAACATAATTTGCCACTCTACCGTCCTCATTATTAACTGGTGAGATGGAAACCGATTCCCAATAGAGTTCTCCATTTTTCTTCTTGTTGCAAAGCTCTCCACTCCACTCTTTGCCGGACATAATCGTATCCCATAGTTCTTTATATAACTCAACCGACTGTTCGCCAGATTGCATAATACGAGGGTTCTGTCCAATCACTTCTTCTGCCATGTAACCGGTAATCATGGTAAACTTGGGATTTACATATTCAATTTTCCCGCTTCTGTCGGTAACTACAATCGAGCTGGGGCTATGCTCAACTGCACGAGACAGTTTTTTTAGCTGCACCTCTACTCGCTTGATATGGTGCCGCCTTTGAGCCTCTTGCAATGCACGCTCAACCGCATGGCCAAGTCTATCCAGGTTGTCTTTCATGATATAATCATGTACACCAACTTTCATAGCTTCAACTGCAATATCTTCCCCTATGGTGCCTGAAACAAGGATTAACGGCAGATTTTCGTTCTTTTCCTGAATCAATTTAAAAGCTTTAAGAGCATCGAATTGTGGTATAGAATAATCTGCGACAATGACATCCCATTCCTGTCTATCCAAAGCATCTATCATTGCCTTTTGTGTATCAACTCGTTCTGACATCACTTCGCAACCATTACGCTTTAGTTCACGCATTATCAATGCAGCATCATCTTCTGAATCTTCAATCATCAATACACGGATCGGTGTGCACATCTCTAAATTTTCTTTGCTATCCATTGATATTTTATTCATTAATCGCGCTATTTATCTGTTTAGTCAACTCTGATATTTTAAATGGTTTTTTTGTTATAAAATCTACTTTCAAACCCTCTTTTTCAAGTGGATTAAGTTCTTTTCCCCAGCCGGTTATTATGCCTATCTTTGGACTTTTTTCTAACTCGTTCAATGCCTTTACCACATCATATCCATAGATATCAGGCATAACCAGATCACATAGCACAATGTCAAATTCTTCATTTTTTGATAGTTCTATGGCTTCGGTACCATTCTCAACAGTCTTGACATTATAGCCAATTCTGGAAAGTGATTGGACCAGTACATTGCGCATATCTTCGTTATCATCTACTACCAGAACACGTAGTCCCTGTGCCTTTATCTCCTGAGAGGATTCGGATAATACTGTTCGCTGAACAGTATTCTTTTCATTAGGAATACTCAGGGTAAATGTCGTACCTTTTCCTACCTCGCTTTCGACATTTATATTGCCGCCATGTTCTTCTATTATGCCGTAAGAAGTGCTCATCCCCAATCCTGTCCCTTCAGGCCTTCTTGTCGTAAAAAAAGGATCAAATACCTTCTTCTTTACGTCTTCAGTCATTCCAGTGCCAGAATCAGATACACTTATAAACACAGTATCATCACTACTCCATGTACTGAATGTTAGGATGCCACCATCTGGCATAGCGTTCAATGCATTGCTAATTAAATTTATAAACACTTCTCGCAGCTCCGCAGGGCTACAAAGTACTTCCGGTATCTCTTTCATACCTTCCTTGTCAATATGATAGTTTATTCCCCTGGCCTGAGCCATATTCTTCCATCTGGGTTCTGTAAAATCTATCGTTTGATTTATCAGATCTCCAATATTACAAGGCACAAATTCTGTAGTGCCGCGACTGGTCTTGGTAAATCTAAGCATCTTGCTGGTTATTTTGGCACCATCATCGGTCGCTCTCATTATGGTGCTCAGTTCATCAGTCAACGGTTTATTGCTTTCGTACTCCAACTCAATTAATTGTACTTTGCCAGAGATAACTCCAAGAATGTTATTGAAATCGTGTGCAACTCCGGCAGCAATTGTGCCTAATGATTTCAATTTCTCTGATTGAACGAGAGCTTCCTCTGCCTGCTTGCGCTTGATAAAGAGGCCAATCCGGCTTCCGATAGCTGACATCATATCAAGCAAATCTCTGTCAGGCTGTCTTATCTCATAGCTAAAGAAGCAGATAACACCAAGCACTTCTCTACCGCTGATAATAGGAAAACCAAAGGCCCCATGTAATCCCTCTTTTTCTGCAATGGATGCTCTGACAAACTTTGTATCATGGACAACATCCTCTATCCATAATGGTTTAGCACTTTCCCAGACTCGGCCCGGAAGTCCAACTTGTGCCGGAAAAGTTATCTGTTTTGTAGCAGCTTTAAATTCTGCGATCTTAAGAGATAGCATATGCCAGATTTCTGAATTTCGTAAAACACCGTCTTGTTGATCAAATATCCAGAGTTCACCAAGGTCCCATTCAAGCGCAGTACATATTGCTTGTAGAATTTTGCTGGAAGCATCCTTAAGCGTGTTTGATTCTGCCAATACTTGTGCAACAATATGTTGAGCGTGGAGACGTTTGTTTGCTTTGTAACGTTCGGTAATATCTTCTTTAACGGCTACAAAATGGGTTACTATATTTTTGTTATTTTTGACTGGAGAAATGGATGCAGATTCCCGATACAGTTCACCATTCTTTTTTTTGTTACAAAATTCACCCCTCCATTCATTACCTGATGTAATGGCTCTCCATAATTCATTGTATGTTTCAGGTGGTGTTCTACCTGATTTTAAGATGCTTGGGCTTTTGCCAATGACTTCTTCAGGGCGGTAACCGGTAATTTCGGTAAACTTTGGATTCGCATACTCTATGTTACCTTCAATATCTGTAATCATAACCGTAGCAGAACTGTGTTCAGTAGCATGAGACAATTTGCGCATTTTTTCATCATCCTTTTTGCGTTGAGTGACATCATCGATAATGGAGATAAAATGCATAGGCTTACCACAAGATTCACGTATAAGCGTTACTGTTAAATTTACCCAGATTACAGAATCATCCTTCTTGATATAGCGTTTTTCTATCGTATAGCTGGAATTTTCTCCATCTAAGACCTTCTTCCTGATTTCATACTGCGCATCAATGTCATCAGGATAAGTAATATCGTGGAAGGTGTTCTCAAGTATTTCCTGTTCTGAATAACCTGTAATTTTGCAAAAGTGTTTATTTATTCTGAGAAATTGGCCATTAAGTGCAACGTGGGCGATACCAACGGCAACATGCCCGAAGGTATCTTTAAACTCTTTATCATGTAGCCTGAGCCTGGATATCAACTTGGCTTTTGTCATTTTTTCGTAATTCATTTTACGTTCAGGATCATTCAAACATGAATAATTTATAAGCTTATGCAATCAATTCCAACTTACAGCAAACATATTAATTACACCACAATGTGAACTAATAAGGCTTGAGTGGGGGGGGAGCAGGGAATAAGGCTTCAGTAGCATTTCTTCAGAATTTTTACCTTTTCAACAAATTCTTCATAAGAAGCAGGTTTAATAAAATAACCGCTGGCTCCATTTTTGTATGCTTCGTCAATCTTTTCCTGGACAGAACTTGTTGATAAGATAATTACCGGTATTTCACTATACATGGAATTCTTTTTTAGAAATTTAAGGATATCCTCACCACTAATTTTTGGTAAATCCAGATCCAATATAATTAGCTTAACTTTATGCGCCACCTGTCCGTTCCACTTAAGACTAAGTTCCTGGAAACAATCAATTGCTTCCATGCCATCTCTTACCAGGATAATATCATCATCACTGTCTCCGTCCTTAAGAGCTTCGGTAATCAAATGAGCATGGTCAAAGTCATCTTCAATAAGTATAATCTTTTTCCCTTCCAACATTCACTCCATTTATTTTTATGCAATTATTCTCTGACACTCCAACTGGAACATTTTTGATTATTTAAATTATCGCAGGTATTAAGCAATTAACAATATGGCTTTATCATACATATAGTATGTATGATAAATACATAGTGAAAAACAGGTTGGATAGGCTTTTAAAGTGTTTTTAGAAAAGAGGATAGGTTGATATCTTTGTTGATAACACCCAGTTTTTTTCTAATATTAGCGCGATGTCTCTCTGTAGTTCCTTGAGAGATATTCAGAAGACTTGTAATCTCTTTGTTTGTGAGACCGTTTTTTATCATATTGCAAATCTCAATTTCTCTGGCAGTTAATCTGACACTCATTTCGGTTAGTTTAGTACCAAATGTGGATGTTAGTTTTTGTAAGTTTTTCTCCAGCAGATGTACATATTTACGTGATTCTCCTGTCAGTTTAAGCTTTTGTATAACAGGCAAGAGCAGGTTTTCCGCATTGGCGGTTACATTATCTTTTATCTGTTTCTTTTCAATTTCGATCTGCCCAAGGATTTCATTAAGGGCTATATTCTTTTGCTCTAAAGCCTTTTTTTGCTCCAGTAGTTTCTCCTCGAACCGTTTACGCTCAGTGATGTCACGAATGAATGAAAAAAAGCGGCCACCTTTTATATTCACATAATTGGTGCTTACTTCAATATCAATAATCATGCCTTCTCTACATCTGTGATTACTTTCAAATCGGTCGCCTCCCACTTTTATTATCTGATCTATGTGTCTCTTTGTATCCTCAGGATCTTCCAAAGCTTCAATATCAGATACACGCATCGTAAGTAATTCTTCACGGTTATAACCTGTTAGATTACAGTACGCGTTATTTGTATCCAGAATTCTACCTTGAGCGTCCAACATCAGAAAACCATCAAGAGCCGTACGAAGAATAGTTTCGCTCTGTTCTTTTGCCAATTCGTGACTGGTGATTTCCCTCAATAATTTCACATTATATTCTTTTAATTTTTTTGTACGCTCAAATACAAGTTTTTCTAGAGATTCGTTAATCGTCTTAATATTTTCTTCTGCCTTTTTGCGCTCGGTGATATCCATTCCATAGATATTAACGTAACCCTCTTCAATTATTGGCGCAAACGTTAATGAGATTACGCGGTCTCTACACTCAGTTTCTGCAACACTACTCAAACCAGAATGCAGAACATCAGAAATCATCTTTATATAATTCTCAGGCAATATTCTGGATGTCTGGCAATTCCAGAAATCTAATAAGGGTGTGCTTGCTTTGTTGTGATAGAGTATGTTGCCATCTTTAAATACCCGTATTACAGGATTTGGATTCTCACTTGGAAATTTTGCCAACCCCTTTATCTCATCTCCTGCCTTCTTGCGCTCGACATTTTCTACACTGGATTCAAACGACTTGAGCCTGCTGATTAACTCTGCTTTTGTCATCTTTTCATAATTCATATGTGGCTATTTGTGAATCAAAAGTTGGGTATGGAAATTATAAACGTTATTATAGTTTGGATAGTTAAATGATGATAAACTATACTATGTTGCAGGGAAGTCAATATGGCTTTACTATACACGTTATATGTATGAAAAATACATAGTAGCTAGGGATAGGGAATTGCAGGCTAAAGTGTTTTCAGGAATGATGTTAGGTTGATATCTTTATTGATGATGCCTAGTTTTTTTCTGATGTTCGCGCGATGTCTTTCTGTTGTCCCGATGGAGATATCTAGAAGGCGGGATATCTCCTTGTTTGTAAGACCATTTCTTATCATATTACAAATGTCAATCTCTCTGGTAGTTAAATTAGCTCTTTTTTCGGTAAGCCTTGTGCCGAATGAGGATGTTAGTTTTTGTAAGTTTTTCTCTAGTAGTTGTACATATTTACGTGATATTCCTTCTAATTTAAGTCTTTGTATAATAGGCAAAAGTAGATTCTCCGCATTGGCGATTACATTTTCCTTTATCTGTCTCTTTTCAATCTCGATTTGTCCAAGAATTTCATTAAGGGCTATATTCTTTTGCTTTAAAGCCTTTTTTTGTTCATGCAGTTTCTTCTCGGCCTTCTTGCGCTTTTCAATTTCTTTCTCCAGGATCAATACCTTATGCTCGATTTTTTCAACCAGGCGTTTGTTATACTTTGCAAGATAGGTTTTCTCGTCATTTATAGCAACGGGTGCCGCTTTTCCATGACTTTCAATAACGGCTCTGAGTATCTTTAATAACTCGTTTATCTCACATGGCTTGACTATGAACTTTTCTGCACCCAGGCTCATGGCAAACTCCTCGTCCTTCTCATCGGTATAGGTAGCGGTATAAAAGACAAATGATATTTTCTTTAAGCTATCGTCCTTCTTACACTCCCTGCATAGCTGAAAGCCGTCCATCACGGGCATTAAGACATCGGAGACAATCATATCTACGGTGTGCTTCTTCAGCTCCTCAAGGGCCTCAACTCCGTTTCTGGATGATACAACATCATATCCACTCTTTTCTAACAAGGTTTTAAACAGGTAGAGGTCCTCTTCAGTATCATCCACTATGAGAATTTTCCTGGCTTTAGGTTCCATTTTGATCTCCTCACTGATTTATGCCAAATATTTTTCAATCTCTGCCATGATGGTATCCGGATTGATCGGTTTTTCAATATAACCCGTACATCCTGCTTCCAGCGCCTTATCCCTGTCACCTGACATTGCATACGATGTTATAGCGATAATGGGAATAGTTCCATCCACTTTTGATTCCCTTATCTTCCTTGTTACTTCCAGACCATTTATATCAGGAAGCTGGATATCCATGATAATAAGGTCAGGTCTTTCTTTCATAGCGAGTGTTATTCCCTCTTCACCGTTTAAGGCCTTTATTGTTTCATAGCCGTTTTTCTCCAAAATAAAGTTGATAAGGTACATGTTGTGTTCGTTGTCCTCAACTATTAGAATACGCTTCAAGCTTTTCCTCCTTATATACACGGAAAAATACTGGTTAAATAACACACACTGATGCACAGGGATTTACAGATTTTATGTGCACCTCAACGGCAACGTTAACGTGAAAATACTTCCTTTCCCAAACTCGCTTTCAGCCATTATTTCACAGCCAAGAAGTTCAGATATCTTCCTGGAAAGATAAAGGCCCAGACCGGTACCTTCCTTTATAACTCCCTCAATAGGAATTCGGCTGAACGCCTTGAAAAGTTTGTCCATATCCTCTTTTTTTATCCCGATACCGGTATCAGCAACACTGATCTCTATAGCAGTATCAGAATTCTGGAGTACGCATACGTTCACACTGCCTTGTTCTGTGAACTTAATTGCATTACTAATAAAATTTACGAGGATCTGTTTTATCCTTCGCTCATCGCTTTCGATCATAATTTTTTTGGGTATTTTCAGATCCATTTTAAGATTTTTTTCATCCGCAAGGACGGTAAATGAGTTTATTACCTCTTTAACAGCTGTCTGTAGTTCGAATTTATGGATGTAGATCTCCACCTTACCTGCCTCAATCTTGCTTATATCGATTATATCATTTATCAGTGACAAAAGGTGAGTGGCGCTGTTTTTTACCATAGTGAGCTGCGTCCTCTGCTCATCCGAAATCTTACCAACCATCCCCTGTAGAATTATTCCTGTGAAGCCCATTATGGAATTAAGTGGCGTCCTTAGTTCGTGACTCATGCTTGCAATAAACATACTTTTTAGATGATCAAGCTCTTTAAGGCGGGTGTTGGCTCGGGCTAATTCATCAGTCCGTTCTGCTACCCTGGATTCCAGTTCTTCAGCATGCTTCTGTACCTGCATATGAAGTATGGCATTCTGCAAACCTGTAGAAATATCGTTGGTAAGAGTCTGAAGAAATACGCTTTGCTTTTCAAACTCACGCTTGGTACCGGATGCCAGTCCCAGTGCTCCAATAATCTCATCCTTACCAAACAGGGGGAGTGCTGCAAAAGAACGTAAATCAGCCTTCTTGCACTCCTCCCATGTGCAACGCGTGTCATTAAGTATATCACTGGAATACATGGGAATTCCTTTGCTGACAGACAGTCCGCAAAGACATTCTCCCACACGATGCACCGGTGTCTCATCGTGACGGTATTTGGGATCTGCGGATCTCATGCCCTGTAGAATCAAATTGTCACCATCCTTCAGGAAGAACAGCGTCAGGTCAGGGGAAAGAGCAGTAGTAACTTCATCAAGAGCCGCGCTTACCACTTGGCCAAGTGAGAGGCTTGAACTGACCTGCTGACTTAACCTGCTAAGCGCTGTCAGTTCCTGGACTTTTTGCTGCAATACTTCCTCGGCCTGCTTCTGTTCAGTAATATCGCTCGTGACTTTTGCATAACCATATAATTCTCCACTATCATCATATAACGCAGTAATAATAACTTTTGCCAGAAAACGCGATCCGTCCTTTTTTATACGCCATCCTTCATCCTCGCACCTCCCATCCTCTCTTGCTTTTTGCAGCTCATGTTCTATTTTCCCTTTTTTTACATCTTCCTCAGGATAGAAAACAGAAAAATGTTTGCCAATAATTTCGTCAGGGCTATATCCTTTTATTTTTTGAACACCTTCATTCCAACTATTTACAATTCCATCAGGAGTAATCATGAATATTGCGTAATCACTTATACTCCTCGTCAATAGGCGATAACGCTCTTCGCTTTTTTTATGTTTTAAATCAGCCTGCTTGCGTTCAGTGATATCCCGGGTAACACAGATTACCTGCTCACCTTCATTCGTTATCAGTGGACTCAGACTTATCTCAACAGGAATCTCACTTCCGTCTTTGTGTCGGCAAACCAGATCAAGACTGGCCCCCATCTCTCTTGCGTGAGGTTTTGATAAATAGTTGTTACGGTGTTTATCATGGATTTGCCGAAAACGTTCCGGTAGCAGAATATCGTGAGACTGACCAATCAATTCATCTATTGTATATCCATAAACCTTCTCGGTCTGATCATTCGCAATTATAATCCGGTTGTCACTATCAACGATCAAGATTGAATCCGGAGCGAATTTTACTAAATCCCGAAATTTATTCTCGCTTTCCTCTAATTTCTCCTCAACCTTCCTGCGTTCTGTAATATCCTGAACAATGCCAAGTGATCTTAATGGTTTTTCGTTCTCATCGTATTCAGTTTTACACTTCTCATTTACATACTTAATCGTCCCGTCTTTCAATAACAGACGGTGTACAATGTCATAAGCAGTCTTATTCTTTAATGAATCATTATATGTTTTATCCACAAATTCTCTGTCTTCAGGATGGACTACTTCCAGGAAGGCATCGTAAGAGGCCTCAAATTCCTGAGGCTTCAAATTGAAAATACGGTATGTCTCATCTGACCAATATAAAGTATTTGAAATAAGATTAAATTCCCAATGTCCTAAGCTCGAAATTTCTTCAGCTTGTTTTAGTCTTCTTTCGCTCTTGCGCAGAGATTCCTCTATCAGCTTGTGCTCAATATGGTTTTTCACTATCCATGGAAGCAATTGGATAAATTTCAGATCGGCATCCTTAACTATATAATCTGTAGCTCCGGACTGAAGCATTTCAGATACCAGATGCTCATCACCATATGCTGCCACTATCACGATCGGCAATAAACAGATGTGCTCACCTAAAGCTACTATAACCTCACTGCCTGGCATGTCAGGCAGCTTATGGTTAAGCAGCATCAGACTGATCTTATCACCTTCGAGCAACTTAAGTGCGTCTTTGCCGCATCCAGCTATCTCGGTAATGAACCCTGCCTCTTCAAGTTTTTTTCGTTCCATCTGTGCAACGGCAGTATCACTTTCAACTATTAGAATCTTCTGTTTTCTATTATTTTTCATAAACTTAATATTTATAAATGTCAGTATGTTTAGAAAACTATTTTTTTATCAATGTAAGGCCCTTATTCATCTTTTCCGTTTATTGATTTTCAACCAGTCTCAGGCAGAAAGCTTGGTATATTTACACCGTTAAATGGTTTGAACTCACCTCGTACCTGGAAAAGATATGTTTCAGAATTCTTCGCATTACACTCATACATTTTTTCAACTATTTTCCTTCTATCCATTGGTATTAGTAAAATAGCTTTTTCTCCCTTATAGCGGTTCGACTCATGCAGGATAAGACCAATGGCGGCTTCTTCGGTAAGTGCTACCCCTGGCCCTATCATATTCAGCAAAGTATGTTTCAACGAGATCATAAACCCATCAATACTGCCATTTTTGCCATCAATAACTGAAGTCTGAAATATGCCAAGTCTGTTTTCGATAGTATAATGAAAGTCCTTCTCGCGTGAAATACCACTGACCTCCATTTCAAGTTTCATCATTGCAGGTATATCAGCAATCTGTGCGGGGCGGACGTTTTCTATGCAATCAACTGTTTTGTTCAAGCCTTTCGCTGACACCTCTATTATCATATTATGATACAGGTGTCTCGGCAAGATGCCGGCTTTATTGTATAATGAAAAGGAATCTATGTTTACAGCACTGCTTACAACACGTAAAGCCTTATTATTACTCTCTGTGTAGTCTACAATGTAGTTTACCAGCAGTTTTCCAATTCCGCATCCAAAATAATCCGGATGAACAGACATGACACCCAGGCTGACGTGATATTCTCTCGGGTGGTAAAAGCAACATCCCACAAGACGTTTTGTATTCTTGTCAACTGCTACGATACAGCAGCCGGGGTCCAGATCATTGTAAATATCAAAGAATATTTCAGTGTCCTGTGGTCCACCTTTAAAATAATCTTCATCTCTACCGTGCTGCCGGTACCACACATTAAAAGAGTTATAAAGCAGCTCTGCGTATTCGGATTTGTTCTTCTCCAGAAGTGGTCGCAATTCAACATCTTTCATATGGGTAACCATTGAAATGATTTCGGTTGATTTAGCTATTTAGAGAATTGCAAAACAAGTGCGTCAAAGATAAAAATTTTGGATTGACTATAAGTTAATAGTTTTTTCAGGTATGCTTCCAGTTTATACATGATTCCTGCCTGAAGTCAATGAGGTAATTACCCTGTAAAACTGAAAATATCACCTGTTTTTGAGTGGCCTGTGCGATTTGAAAGGTGTCTGTTTTTAAAGCTGATTTGCAACACTCAGGTAAGAGGCCTCTGGACTGAAATTTTTACTTGTAAACAGCATTAATGAGTTGGCATTGGTTGGTATATAGTTACTTATGGGAAAGTGGTTGTGGCTTCACCGAAGTCATATTGCACTTAAAGTCAGGGTCAGCCAGAATTGTTCTGAATAGGCAGGTTAAACGGCTGATGCAGGTTTATAATCAGGGCTTACAAAAAGATCACAACAGCATACGCCGTCTTTCTCTATTTCCTCCTTGTGATATTCACACGGACAGATAATCTTCGCATCAACCTCTTTGTCGTCGGAGAGCATTCTGCATGGACAGTAGAAAAAACCGTTCTTCAGTTTCCTCTTTGCCAGACTCTTTACAATCTTACCTACGTGATTAGAATCCGGATTCAACTTATAAGGAGCGGTCTCTACATACTCTTCTACTAATTTACGAGCATCTGCTTCAAGCGGTACTAATTCATCGTCCATTGAAACCACCCCTTTTTATTAATCCTACGGCGTCTTAATTCTGGTTAAATATACTTCAACGTAAGGTTCCAATCCGCTAAGCTTACAAGCAAAATTATATATTATCAAAAAGGATTTGCAAGGCCAAAGAAATTGATTTATCCTGAGACTATGTTGATCGAAGATGTACTTGGAAAAGACGGAGTTATCGCAAGGAAATTAGGTTCTTACGAACTGAGGCCACAGCAGATGGAGATGGCCCTCGCAATTGAAAAAGCCATCGAAGGAAACAAGCATCTTATCGTTGAAGCCGGTACCGGAGTAGGTAAAAGTATGGCATATCTTATTCCGTTTATATTCTGGAGTGTCAAAAATAACAAAAAGGTTATCATCTCAACTCATACCAAGACGTTACAGGAACAATTAATTAAAAAAGACCTTCCTTTTCTTCGTAATGCTCTGAAGTCTGTTAATATTTTTGCCGATGCAGGTGATGATAATTCGCATCCGGAGAATGGACAGGAAGATAAATTTGATTTTTCTTACACTCTCTGTGTGGGCGGGCAGAACTATTTATGTCTCAGACGATTTCACCAGGCTCAGTCGCAGAATGTCTTTAACACTCAAAAGGAATTCGATGAATTTCAGCATATCGTTCAATGGGAAGCACATGCCAGGAGGGGGCTGCGATCAGAGCTGGACTTCGAACCTTCACCGGCGGTATGGAGCAAGATATGTAGAGAGTCAGACCTCTGCTTTGGCAAACAATGCTCATTCAAAGACGATTGCTACTACAACAGGGCGCGTAGAAAAGAGTACAAGGCGCAAATACTGGTTACAAATCACCATCTTTTTTTTGCCAACCTGGCAAGTGATGGACGGGTCTTGCCAGACTTTGATGCCGTAGTCTTTGATGAGGCCCATACACTGGAAGATATAGCTACCAGTTACTTCGGTATAGGAATCTCGAACTCCAGGATTAAATATATGCTCGACTCAATCCTGAACCCTAAGACAGGGAAAGGGTTAATAACAAGGCTCTTTGATTCAACCAGCGCATCAGACAAGGCTAAGCAAGCGGGTATCATAAGCGATTGTGAAAAACTACTGAAAGAAGCTGCCTCTGCCAACGATCTCTTTTTTTCAGAGATTATCGAAAAATACGGTACTGGCAATAAGACCACCCGGATTAGGGAGAAGAGTACCATAAACAACTATCTCAGCAAGCCATTGTCCAACCTTTTTGATCTGCTTGAGTCTCTGTCGAAACAGGTTAAAACAGATGAGGATAGGTTAGAAATTTGTGCATTCGCAAACAGGTGCAGTGATATTAACAATAATATTGCTACTATTATGAATCAGGATCTGAAAGAGTATGTTTACTGGACAGATATCGAGAGGAAAAAATCTCGCTATGAAACATTTTCAGACACGTTGCAATTAACAAATACGCTGGAACCAATAAACCATAAATATACAAGATGCTCCCTGCTTGCTGCACCAATAAATGTCGCTGTGGAATTTGAGAAACAGATATTCGGAAAGACCAGGCCGGTAATTCTTACCTCGGCTACACTTTCTATAAATGGAGGCTTCAAATATATAAAAGGACGGCTGGGAATACCTGTCAGCGATAAGACGGACACAGAAAAACCGACCATTATTTTGGAGCAGGACGGATTAGATACTCACATAACAAGAGAAGATGACTATTGTGAAAAAGCTATAGGATCGCCATTTAACTTTTCAGAAAATGCACTTATATATGTTCCTGGCAATATACCAGACCCGAATCAGCAACCCGAAGAATTCAAAGATAGTATTGTGAAACACATAGAGGGCATTATTACTCACTCGCAGGGAAGGGCATTTATTCTATTTACGAGTTTCAAGATGCTGAACAGCGTATACGAAGAGATTCAAGATGATCTGGAAGATTTTACTCTTTTCCGGCAGGGAGACAAACCAAGATATCAATTGATTGAAGAGTTTAAGACCAGCCAGAAACCAGTTCTCTTTGGTACCGCCACATTCTGGCAGGGAGTTGATGTGCCGGGTGAGGCACTGAAATGTGTAATAATAACCAGGCTGCCATTTGCCGTCCCAGATGATCCGATAATTGAAGCAAGAATGGAACTGCTGAAATCCCAGAATAAAAACCCATTCATGTTCTACCAGGTGCCGCAGGCAATCACACTGCTGAGGCAGGGCTTTGGCCGTCTGATCAGATCAACAACAGACACGGGTGTAGTCGCAATCCTGGATCCTCGCATCAAGAGCAAGTTCTACGGCAAGTACTTTCTAAACTCACTTCCAGACTGCAAAAAAGTCTCTGACATAGAAGAGATTAAAAACTTCTTTGAGCGTGATCATAATCATGTAGATTGAAATACAGAACTCCTGGCATGAGTGATGATTTGAGCATAGCAAAACCCATATACTCAACGCTTTTGTGAGCGGTATGTTTCACGTATTAGCAAGGGCAGGGTAAGTCAAAAAAATAAAATGAAATGTATTTACTCCAAAATGACATAAAATACCGGCTTCAATTCGTTCCGTTTTCTGGTACGTATAACCATATACAATACCGGCTATCGTAGAGAGGATCACATATTTAAAACCTCCGGCAAAATGTGCTAAACCAAACAAGATAGATACTATAATTAAACTTAAGATATTTCCGTACTTATATTTTTGCAGCATTTTAAATAAATTTCTTTGCAGGAACCCTCTGAAGAAAGCTTCTTCACTGACACAAGTGAAAACTAAATTTATGAGAGCCCAAACAAAAAACAGATCAGGAAATTTAAAATCCCAGTGTGTATAACCGAGTGATTGACTTGTACTTGCTAAAACAATCAATCCTACTGAGAATATGGGAAGTGTGGATCGAAGAACGGAACCCCACTCTTTTAAACTTTTAATAAGAGGAAAGCCCACGCTAAGGATAGCTAGGCCAATCAAAGTTTTATCCATATTTAAGTACATTGAATATGGAAGACTTGTTTCAGTTAAAGATACGCTGTCGACTACTTTCCAATTGTTGAATCCCGGAATAAGATGCGCCGCCAACATAACAGATAAAATAATTGCCAAAACGCCCGATGCCACACGAATGAAAAATATTAAATTGATACGATTAACAGTGTGATAAAGTAAACACAATATAAAAATCGAAATGATTCCAATAATATCTATTCTATCTGATATGACGCCGCAAACCAGAGAGGCAGACGTAATGGTACCCCATATTTTGATATCCTGTTTGATCCACAAGCTGAGAATAGAGATAAGAAGAAGGAAATAACTAATTAAAGATAGGGGATTACTCCACAACAAATCGTAAATCATAGTCATGGTTTATATAACATTAAAGCAATTTTCAAGTGAAATTTATAAAAAAATGACGTTATCTTATACATTAAAAAATGAGTAATTATTCACTGTAAAACTGCAAAGAACACAAAGAGTAAAAACTATAATTTTTTTAGAAAATATTTCACTTTTGTGTTAGACTGAAAGCCGTTGTACATAACGATTCAAACTTTTTAAAGGCATACCAACTTTAATGAAAAAGAATTTTAAACTTTACGGAATCGTAATATTTGTAGTAGCGATTGTAATACTTTCTATAACTGTTACTAATTTCCAGAAACAGTCCACTTTGTTACGTGAGGAAGTGTTTGATAAATGCGAGATGATTGCCCTGGAGCTTAAGCACACGAGAGAATATCTGGCAGAAACTATGGCAATTGCAAATATGGAGCATAATGAAGCAACCAGATTACTAATGCCTGCAATCGCAGGAAATGAGATTGGCAAAAAGTTTTACAATGCAACAGGCTACCGATTAAGACAGGTCAGTTCAAAATATAGAAATCCGAAAAACAGACCGGATAAATTTGAAGAGAAGGCGCTTGCGGAATTCGAGAGTGATAAAAATCTTACTGAATATAAAGGTGTCGATGAGATAGAGAGTAAACGAGTGTTGAGATATCTCATTCCTCTCCACATAGAGGAAGCGTGCCTAAAATGCCACTCCGCCAAGGAGACCGTGCCCGGGTTCATTCAGGAAGATTATCCTGATGACAAGGCTACGGACTATACGTTTGGAGACCTGAGAGGCGCTATCTCGGTGGCAGTGCCCATAGACAGGGCAGAGGCCGAAATCAAGGGAAACCTTGTTCACATGACCATTGTAACTACCGTAGGGATGGTATTCCTGGTAACCTTCGTATTCATAGCAATGAATATCACGATTAAGAGAAAAGAAGATAACAACAAAAATTAGTACCTACGATGAAACCACGCATAGAGATCCTCGACAAGTTAAAAGGGCACATCTTTAAAACACTGTCAACATATTATAAGTCACTAGACGGTTGCAAATATGTTGACGTAAGGCTTGGGATCAGCGAATTTAAATCAGCCACTTCTGAAAACGGACAATCAAAGGATGTTACGGATGATTATGACGCCTCTTTCGGAATAAGGGTTATTGCGGGAGAGATATCATCCTGGGGGTTCTATGGTCAATCTCTTGGTAAAAATGATTTAAAGGTTAAGAGAATAACAGGCCTGATTATTAATGGTATAAATACTGCCTATGAACGTGCAGTAGCCAACGCAAAGAAAAAGCAGGAGTTTGAGAAAAGTGCCGATTCATTAAGAGAAGTTAAACTGGCAAAGATCAAGGTTTGCCAGGATACGGTACCGGCAGATTTTGAAATAGACCCGCGAAAGGTTTCTTTGCAGGAGGTGTTAAAGACAAGCCTGGATGTTTCCCGGCAGATGAAAGAGCTCGATCCGTCTGTACGTTACACAGCTGTCGGAATAAAAACAGGCATAACCAGGGAGTTGTTCTGCAGTTCCGAGGGTGCAAATATTGATCAATCATTGCCGCTGACTCAGGGTGTTGTTTATGTGTCAGCACAGAAGGGTGAGTCCAGCCCGGAAGTCTGTTATGATTATGTTGGCGACATGAAAGGGTGGGAAATAATTGAAGGCAAGAATTGTTATAATTTAAGCTTTCTCGATTTTGCACTTGAGAGAACAAGAGAGACCGTCGAACTCTCAGGCGCGGAGTTTCTTAAGACGAGTAAAGATGAAGTTGTAGTTGTAACTGACCCTCACTTTAATACACTGCTCGTGCACGAGATCGTCGGACATCCTACTGAATCTGACAGAATACTTAAGATGGAAACCGCTTATGCGGGCAGGTCCTGGCTTTTTAAGAGCATGGATGAAAACCAGGTAGGAGAGCGGATAGCATCTCCTCTCGTAAACGCATTTTCAGATCCTACCACAATGGGATATGGATACTATAAATACGATGCCGAAGGAACACCGGCCAAACGCATAGACGTAATTAAAAATGGTATTCTAAAGACCTTCCTGAATGGAAGGGAAAACGCCTACGTTCTTGGGCATGAGCCGAATGGTTCGATGAGGGCGACTACGTCGTCGATGGTACCAATAGTCAGGATGACAAATACGGCTTTTGGTCCCGGCAAAAAAGATCCGAAGAAAATAATAAAAGAGGTAAAGGATGGATATTACATTGTCAGCCACAGAATTCCGTCCATAAGCGAATCCAGAGAAAACTTCAGAATCTCTGCCAAAAAGGTTTATAAGATTGAAAATGGTAAACTTGTAAAGCTGTACAGAGGTGGCGGGATAATGGCAAATTCAAAAGAATTTCTCATGAGCATTGATGCGGTGGGAAATGATTTTAAGATGTATCCGATACCGAACTGTGGAAAGGGACAGCCGATGCAGATTATGAGAGTTGGAAACGGTGGCCCGACACTCCGGGGCAAGGCCAGGCTTGCCGGATGTTAGTAATTCGTGTGAGGAATAGCAATTTAAAATGATAAAAACAGAAGATCTACGAACAGCAGTTGCCAACGCGCTAAAACAGGTAAAAAAGCAAAAGGACGTTATCGATGCAGAAGTATTCGCATCATGGAATGATCTGATAACGATTAGGTTGAATTATACATCCGATATTCCCTGTAACGGGATTCATGAACCAAAATCAATCCAATCGTACGGGCTTGGAATCCTGGCTACATTCAAAAAAGGAAACAGAACAGAAACAGGGTTTGGGTCAGTCACAAATGATTTGACTAAAGAGGGAGTTCTTGAGGCGCTGTCGAAGGCGAAACGAAACAGAGTGTATGATCCGGGCTTCAAAACACTACCCGAATCGGTAGGAACGCCTGCTTTAACAAACTATCACGACAAACGTGTCATGGGAATCAGCGGAAAAGATGCTGTTGGCCTGGGATGGAAGGCACTTGATGGTACACTTAGAGCCCTGCATGATGGAGGTCACAAAAAAACAATCATTATCGGTGGAGATGTTACCGTCCTGAGAGAGAGAATGGCCATAAAGACTACAAAAGGGATAGATGACTTTGACGAAACAACCAGCCTCACTGCAAATATAACGGCAATGATTGAGAATAAGAATGTTAAGGGTACGGGATGGAGTATGGACACGCACCTTGCAACGTTTAAACCTGAAGCTGCCGGGAGAGAAGCCGCAGAAAGTGCGATGAGGACAATTGGCGGAAGGAAAATAAGATCCGGAAAACACAGTGTGATTTTTGGAAATCAGCCACTTACTGATATTGTTTCAAACGTATTGATACCATCATTAGATCTTTCTTCAGTCTATGCGTCCAATACACCATTCCTTGGGAAACTCGGGCAGGGAATAGCATCAAGCAATTTAAACATATATGATGATGGATCTATAGAGGGGGAGATCGGTAGTAAAAAGATTACGTGTGAGGGCATGCCGACCGGAAGGACTGATCTGGTCACGAATGGAACGCTTACAGGCTTTCTGGCAAACAATTACTATGCACAGAAATTCAGAAACAATCTGTATTGCCCAATTCCACGGAACGGTTTCAGATACTCAACAAATGGAAGGGATTACAAAAATAAGACAGGTATATATCCAACAAACGTGGTAATTGAAGGAAGCAGGGAAACAACCAGGGACAGCCTGCTTAAACAGGTAGACAACGGAGTTTACATTGGCAGGATATGGTACACCTATGCGATAAACGGATTGGCCATGGGCGATTTCACGAGTACGATAATCGCTGACTCTTTTTTGGTAAAGGACGGAAAGATTGCAAGTCCTTTAAAACCTAACACCATCAGGATCAATGCCAACATAAAACAGATACTTAACAACATAATCGGAATCACAAAGAAAAAGAGGTCTACGCTGGTATGGGGATCAAGGGAAGTAGTGGTCGCTCCTGAAATCGCTGTAAGTAATGTGCAGCTGGACAATGTAACCGGTTTCCTGGGCTGATTTTCAGGCTTAAGAACCTTTGGTGAATTCAATTAAATACGTCTCAAACTCTTCCTTCGTTGCGTCATGTATTTTTGCCTCAAATGCTCTGGTTGAATGGCTATCCAGATTCAATATATAAAAGTCGTTACTGGAAGCGACAGAACCATTTTTTTTGTAAACGGTAATTTTAAAAAGTGAATATTGGAAGTCATTGTTAGTGTTATTTGTAATTTTGCCTCTAAAGACTGTGCCATTATATTGAGTTGCATAGGTAACATCTTCAATGGAAAAATCATCACCTGATTGTTCAAAAATTTCAGGAGTAATGTTCCCCGGTAGTTTTTCTTGTCTGGTTGCTTCCAGAAAAATCTTTTCTTCAAGTGAAATGATTCTTTTTTCTAGAGCGAGGATTCTGAATGATAAATTAGAAATGGTCTTTTCCAGGGAATCCAGTTTGTCAAGAACCGGTTGTGGCTCCGAAGCACCCAGAAAAAAGAAAGATGGTAATAGACAGAAAATAAGGAGTGTGAGAGTTTTCTTCATGATAGCATGGTCCTTCCTGTCTTATTGATAAATAATTATTCCAAACTGAAACTCTTTATGTCCTTGATTGTCTTTGTAACATCGTTCGATGCAAATAATAACGCTTTCTCGTCTCTGTACATGACGTCAAAATCATACTCAATTTCGTCATTCTCTATATTTCTTTTAAACTTATAATTTTTTAATTTTACAGAATGTTTCTTTAGGATTTGGTTTATTTCGTCCAGAAAATGCCCCTGGCCGGCAATTAACATTTTTATCGACCTGTATCTATTTCTTTTCATCTTTTTCTCAACTAAAGAGTTTAGAGTCAGGATAGCAATTGCAATAATGGTTGTGAAAATGGCAGGTAATATGAAGCCACTGCCAACTGCAAGACCTATACCTGCGACTACCCATAAAGAGGCTGCAGTTGTCAAGCCCCTGATACTGGCCTTGGATCGCATAATTGTGCCTGCGCCCAGGAAGCCAATGCCAGTTACAACCTGAGCAGCAATCCTTGCGGGGTCAACCCGAAGAATAGAATTATGACCGTGGCTTTGGTATTGGACAAAAATATGTTCTGAAACCAGCATCATCAGGGTAACACCGATACATACCAGGAGATGCGTCCTCAGGCCTGCAGGTCGTCCCCGTCTATGTCTCTCCCATCCGATAACACCGCCCAGGATTGCAGCAATGAATAGCTTCCCAAGTACAGTGCCAAGCATCAAAATATAGGCAAAATCAAACATATAAACCCTTTTCTAAGTGGAAAACGAGATAAAAGTATGCCGGTGATTATACTAACACAAATTAGTTGTTTCAAAGAAATTAAACATTTTCATATGATTTGTCGCGTAATTAGTTTTTACTTGCATTGAATATCTTTTTTTGATAGCATTCTTCCTCTTTGCCGTTATAGAAATGCATATTTGTTAACTATCTTAGAAATAGATAGTTACGCTATGTGTAGAAGTGAATTTATATAGATAATGAAGGCGGTAAACGCCGTGAGCCTGTGCTGATAACAGTTTAAAAGTAAACGTTCGGAAGCAATAATATCAGCAAAATCTTCGATTGGTTCAGGGATAGATGGCGATTACAGATCCATTCTGTATGATTAATCTGAATGGAAACCGGGTGAAATTGGTTCTGGTACTGTTAATTTAACACTTTTACGATCGTCATTACTATTGTTTATTGCGAGAAAATACAGCCTTGTTAGTCATCCTTGAGCCTCGTTGTACAAATTGTACTGGTAACTGGGTGTAAAGTAGGGTATATTCTAGGACTCAATTAAGATGGACGAAAAGAACCGTATAGATACGTTAAATAATATAAAAATATTCACCGGAAACTCAAATGTGGCTCTTGTAGAAAAGGTATGTGATTATCTTTCAATACCATTAGGCAAGGCTACGGTAGGAAGATTTCCAGATGGTGAGATAGATGTTAAGGTTGATGAGGATGTTCGCGGATCTGATATATTCATAATACAGCCTACGTGCTCACCGGTAAATGACAGCCTTGCGGAGTTGTTGATCTTGATAGATTGCTTTAAGAGAGCATCTTCCGCTAGAATAACTGCTGTTTTGCCCTATTACGGATATGCCAGGAAAGATAGAAAAGATGAGGGCAGGGTGCCGATTACGGCGAAGCTGGTTGCAAATCTTATAACTGAAGCAGGGGCGGATAGAGTGCTCACTATGGATTTGCATGCTGCTCAGATACAGGGGTTTTTTGATATACCGGTAGATCATCTTCTTGCGTTTCCTGTTATCTCAGAGTACTACAGGGAAAAAGATCTATCTGACTTTGTCGTCGTTTCGCCGGATGTAGGAGGCATAAAGATAGCTAGGCAGTACTCAAACCATCTGAATATGAGATTGGCCGTAGTAGATAAGAGGAGGATGGGACCCGAAGAGATAGAAGTTGGGTTTGTTATTGGTGATGTAGAAGGTCGAAATGCCATTATAATAGACGATTTGATTGCTACGGGTGGCTCTATATGTCAGGCGGCAAGGGTTTTGAAGGAGAAGGGGGCTAAAGATATATACGTAGGGACGACCCACCCTGTCTTGTGTGGTGCAGCTATTGAAAAGCTGTCAGCAGCCCCAATTAAGGAAATAGCCGTCACAGATACTATTCCTTTGAGCGAAGAGGCGAAAAGTATGGGTGACAAGATTAAGGTATTGTCAGTATCGAAGCTATTAGGAGAGGCGATAAAAAGGATTCACACTAACAGGTCAATAAGCTCGATGTTTACAGAACATTAAGCTTTTAATTATTCATATTTTTTTTTGTTTTAAAATTTAAGGTATCAGGGAACAAACCAAATGGAAACACAAGAGCTACAGGCGAAAATAAGAAAAGACTCTGGATCTATCAAGTCGAGAAAAAACAGAAAAGCAGGTTTAATCCCTGCTATTTTGTATGGGCACAAACAGGAAAGTATCATGCTTTCTTTAGACAAGAAGGAATTTTCCAAAGTAATAGATGCCAGGACTAAAATGGTCAATTTAAAGATGGATAATTCAGAGGAAACTGCACTTATAAAAGAAGTACAATTCGACACTTTTGGTAAAGAGATATTGCATGCTGATTTTGTCAGGACAGATCTGACAGAAAAAATTGTAACACATGTGCCTATAGTACTTTATGGTACTTCTCCAGGAGTTAAGGAGGGAGGGATACTTGACCATGCACTTAAAGAAATTGAGATAGAGTGTCTTCCTACAGCAGTTCCGGATAATATTCGTATCAATATTTCAGAATTGGAAATTGGAAGTACCATACACATTAGTGATATAGAGCTTCCGGCCAACGCGAAAGCACTTGGAAGTACTGATGCCATTGTTGTGTCTGCCCACTTTGCTGCTGAGGAAAAGGAAGTGACAGAAGAGGAATTAGCTGCTGGGCCAGAAATAATTAGTGCTCGTAAACCTGACAAAGAAGAAGAGTCAGAAAACAAGGATTGATGAAAATTGTTATTGGACTTGGAAATCCGGGTAACAAATACGCAAAGACCAGGCATAACGTTGGATTTGCGATTATAGATAAATTTATCAAGAATTGTAATGTTGAGTTTACTAAAAAATATCGCGATTCTATCATTAGTAAATGCATTATTGAGGGAGAAGAAGTTCTTTTTGTAAAACCTCAGCTATTTATGAATTTAAGCGGTGGTCCTACAAAAAGAATTATAGGAAAGTATAATTGCAGTCTGAGTGAAATACTTGTAATTCTGGATGATATTAATATTCCTCTGGGAAAAACCAGGATAAGAGAAGAAGGAAGTAGCGGTGGGCACAATGGTTTGAAGTCAATCTCGAATCATTTAAGAACCACATGCTTTCCCAGATTAAGGGTCGGTGTTGGAAGTAGTCTTCCAGAAGACACAAAGGAATTCGTCTTATCGCGTTTTACAAAAGAAGAGAATGGTGTAATCCAAGATGCTCTTGACAAAGCGTGTAAGATAATAAATTGTTGGGTTGCAACAGATGTAAGCAACTGTATGAGTTTGTTTAACTAGGAGGAGAAATAGTTTTGAGATTATACGAAGGAATGTTCATAATTAGTGATACTGTAGCTGGCGCTGATTGGGAAGCGGCTGTAAAGCATGTCGAAGATCTCTTGAAAAATAGAGGTGCCGAAATTCTTAAGAGTGAAAAGTGGGAAGACAGAAAGTTCGCATATAAACTGAAAGGACACAAGCGAGGGGCTTATTTGCTTGTCTATTTTAATGCGCCTACAGATTCAATCTCGCCAATGAAAAGGGACTTTGAGCTTTCAGACAATGTTTTAAGAACATTGATAGTCAGGGTAGATAAGGTAGGGGAATCGAAACCTGAGGAAGAAGCTGAGAAACCGGTAGAGGAAATTCAAGCTAGTGGTGACAGTGCTGATACGGAAAACGAGAAAGTAAGTTCTGAGCCGGTTGCTTCAGAATAGATAGTAACGGTATTGCAGTTTATAGAAATTTAAGGCACAACTAATATTTAATATAAACAGCATAATGAGGGGATAAAATATGGCTAAGCTTAATAAGGTATTTTTAATGGGAAACCTTACGAGAGACCCTGAGTTGAGATATACACCAAGCGGTACCGCAATTGCCAGTTTCGGAATAGCCATTAATAGAACCTGGTCGGGGCCAGACGGAGAAAAAAAAGAAGAGGTGTGTTACGTTGACATAAATATGTTTGGCAGACGTGCAGAAGTTATTAACGAATACTTCAGCAAAGGTAACCCTATTTTTATAGAAGGTCGATTGCAGTTTCAACAATGGGAAACAAAGGATGGTCAAAAACGTAATGCTCTACGTGTAGTAGCCGAAGATTTCCAGTTTTTAGGTGGCAAAACAAAAAGAGATGAAGGACCGAGTTTTCCGGAAGGTGCGGCACCGAATGATGTTAATGAGGAAGAAATACCATTTTAAGTAGATATCAATTTTAACAATTTTTAAAAGAACTGTATTAATGAAACGAAAATTTAAAAAGAAGAAGACAACAGAGGCACCACACAAGAAAAAGAAATATCAAGAATTTGCAACGAAATGCCGTTTTTGTAGATCTAAAGTAGAATCTGTCGATTACAAAGATATGCATTATTTACAAAAGCTCGTAGGAAGCCAGGGAAAACTGCTTTCCAAAAAGCGTTCTGGGAATTGTACTAAGCATCAGCGCTCAGTGAAGATTGCTTTAAAAAGAGCAAGGCACATGGCATTGTTAGCTTAAACTGAAAATTTACCTAAAAACTCGTTTGTATTCTATTTCTTTTCATAAAAACAGCTTGACCATAATTAGTTAGCTATAGGATTATTAGCCCATGAAAATATTATTAAAGAAAGAAGTCAAAAAATTAGGCAATGTTGGGGATGTTGTTGATGTTGCGAATGGTTACGCAAGGAATTACCTATTGCCTAAAAAGCTTGCTACAGTTGTAACCAAAGGAAACATCGAACAAATCAACTTGCAGGTGTCAAAAAATGAGGAAAGACGGAAAGAAGAAATCAAGGAACTTCAGGTATTAGCAGATAAAATTGCGGATATATCCTATACTATCACCGTTAAAACAAATAAAGATGGAAAGCTGTTTGGCTCTGTAACGGCCAATGACGTTGCAAAAGTATTGTCTGAGAAAGGTTTTCAAATAGATGAAAAGATGGTGGTCCTTGAAGCCCCAATCAAAAAATGTGATCTGCACAATATAACTGTAGTGTTGCATCCTGATGTTAATGCGCAATGCAGGGTATGGGTTGTAAGTGAATCCGAAAAGGCTGCAGACTCCCCGCAAGAATCATCTGAAGCATCTGCTAAAGATAACTCAGAAACTGATAAAGCTTAAATACAAAAGACCTGTTTTAGTGAAAACTGTTAACAGACAGAGGCTTAAACAATGACAACAGGGCTGTTACAAGAGAAAACACAACCATTCAACATAGAAGCAGAGATAAGTGTTTTAGGTTCTTTGTTAATAGATAACGAAGCAATCAGCCTTGTAACAGAGAGTTTGAGCAAAAACGACTTCTACAAAACTGCACACCAACATATTTTCGATGCAATTGTAAATATCTACGACAATAACAATGCGGTAGATCTCGTCATCTTAAAAGATGAACTGAACAGGCTATCTTTATTGGAAAAGGTAGGAGGCGCCGGATATTTGATGGAATTGGAAGAATCAGTTCCAATTGCCTCAAATGTAGAATATTACGCAAAGATTGTACGAGAGAAGACTGTAAAAAGAGATTTAATTGCAGCCACTGCAAAAATACAACATGAGGCGTACAGTGACTCTTTAGAATCCGACGAACTGCTGGACATAGCTGAAAAGGAAATATTCGACATAACACAGCGCAAATTTGCAAAGCCAACTACGAGTATGCATGACATACTCCAGGGTACTTGGGACTACATAGAAAGTTTACATGAAGGCGACAGTAAATTAACCGGCATGCCAACCGGTTTTGCCGACTTGGATGAAATAACATGTGGGTTGCAAAGAGGCGAGTTGATAATTATTGCAGCAAGGCCCAGTATGGGCAAAACAAGCATCGTGTTGAACATTGCAGAACATGTTGGTGCAAATCTAAAAAACCCAAAAGATAAAAAACCAATGCTGATTTTTTCGATGGAAATGTCAGCTCAACAGATATCTCAAAACATGTTGTGCTCAGCTGCTAAGATTGATGCGCACTTAATGCGTACAGGTACGCTTAGCGATGACGACTGGTCAAGGCTTCCTATTGCAATGGGTGATTTATCAGAATCAGCAATATTTATTGATGACACTCCGGGACTTGGCCTCCTTGAAATACGCGCTAAAGCCAGGCGCTTTAAGTTGCAATATGATATTCAGATGGTTATTATTGACTATCTGCAACTAATGGAAGGTAGAAGCGCAGAAAACAGACAACAGGAAATATCAGGTATTTCGAGAGGCCTGAAGGCATTGGCCAGGGAATTAAATGTACCAGTGATTGCCGTTTCTCAGCTGAATCGTTCAGTGGAGACGCGTGAAGGGCATACGCCAAGAATGTCTGATTTGCGTGAATCCGGATCAATTGAACAGGATGCTGACGTGATTATGTTGCTGCACAGGGAAGATTATTACGACCCAACTAAGAATCCGGGTGTAGTTGAAATAAACATTGCAAAACAGAGAAATGGCCCTACTGGCAAAGTAAAACTTACTTTTCTCCGTGAAATTCTAAGATTTGAAGATTACATAAGTGATGCTTCGTTAGATTCATTTGATACGCTATAGAATAGACCTATGTCATATAAAAACATTAAAATATTTGCTATTGTATTCGTTCTTTTCTTCGCATTAGATGGCGTGAAGATACTTAACGCTCAGGGAAACGAAGGCGTTTCTGCGGTAGTCAAGAAAATAGAGTTTAAAGGTAATAGCAGAATAAGCAGTTCAACAATAAAAACCGCAATCAAAACCAATCATGGAGATATTTATGATCCAAAAGCAATAAGTCAGGATGTTGATGCTATCTGGCTGTTGGGGTTTTTTGATAATATCGAAGTAGAAGTAGAGGCATATGAAGACGGAGTTAAGGTGATTTTTCTTGTGTTGGAACGTCCTGTCGTAAGAAATATTTTTTTTGCGGGTAACGACGAGGTTAAAACAAAAAAACTCAGAGAAGGTATACAGATAAAAGAAGGAGATTATTTAAAGCGTTATTTATTGAAGCTGGACGAAGATAAAATACGCGAGATATACCAGGGCAAAGGATTTTCAAACATTGATGTTAAGAGCGAAGAGAAAAAAACAGATGGCTATGTGAATATAACATTTAATATTCGAGAAGGTTCGAAGATCTACGTAAAAGAGATAGTCTTTGAAGGGAATCAAACCTTTTCCTCAAAAAGGCTTACTAAAATCATTGATACGAAAAAGAGGAAGTTTCCTCGTTTCATCTTTCCCGGTAAATTTGATAAGAGTAAATTTGAAGAAGACGTCGAAAAAATTAAGGGATTTTATGGAGGCGGTGGATGGTTAGATGCTGACGTAACATGGAAAGAACAGTATAGCTCAGATAGAAAGAAAATGTTCGTTCATGTAATAGTAGATGAAGGTGATAGGTACCATGTTGACAATGTAAGCATAAAAGGAAATAAGCTTTTTACCAGCGATGAGATAATTGGCATGCTTGAACTAAAGAAAGGAAGCGCATTCCTTCCGGAGTCTCTCCAAAAAGATTCACAGGGTATACGCATGGCTTATGGTAAGCAAGGTTATCTTAATGCAAACGTGAAAGCGGAGTATACTTACCAGCAAGTTGAACCTAAAATTGATATAATATTCGATGTTATTGAAAATGAGAGATTTTTCATAGAAAAAGTTATAATAACAGGCAACGATAAGACAAAGGACAATGTCATTCGTAGGAATTTGAGCTTTTTTCCGGGAGAAAGGGTTGATACTCAAAAAATCAAGAGAAGTGAGCAGCGATTGACAAGTACAGGATATTTTGACAGCCAAAGTGGCTCAGCTTCAGAGATGACTTATCTGCCTGGTACAAAGTACAATACAAAAAATGTGCTCGTTAATGTAAAAGAGGGTAGAACTGGAATGTTAAGGTTTGGTGGAGGGTTTGGTGCCAATGCCGGACTCTTTGGAGACGTCTCATATACTGATAAAAACTTTGATATATTTGATTTGCCTAAGGACTGGAAAGACTTTATGTCAGGTAATGCATTCCGAGGTGGGGGTCACACAATAACAATGAGATTTAGTCCTGGGCTTCAAAGAACAACAGGAGTATTTTCGTTTAACAATCCTGCCGTTTTTGATTCAGGGTATAGTATGGGGCTAAGCGCTAATATTTTACGGCGTGCAAGGGAGGACTATGACGAAGAGAGAAAAGGTTTCAAAATGAGTGTCGGCAAAACAGTACTCAGGGGATTAAGGCTTGGTGTTACTCCAAACTTTGAGATAATTGGAATACAGAACATTGACGGTAACGCGCCTAAAATTGTAAAGGATCAAGAGGGGAGTAGTAGAAAACTAAGCTTGGAGCTAACCGCGATGTTAAACAGACTGGACAATAGAATGGTTCCTACCAGAGGTTATAAAATAACGTCATCCCTGGAATTCTCAGGTCTCGATGTTGATATGATAAAGTTTATAGCAAAAGGAACGAAATATCATACTGTTTTCAACTTTCCTGACTGGAGAGGTAAACATATCCTTTCTTACGGTGGAACGTTAGGTATGATTGAAGCAACTTCAGATGAGGGTATACCTATCTTTGAGAACTTTTTTGCCGGTGGTGCCAATTCTATACGAGGTTTTTCATTCAGAGGTGTGGGCCCAACCGATGTGATAACAGGTGAACAAATCGGTGGTAAGGCACTGCTCTTGGCAACTGCTGAATATACTGTCCCTGTTTACAGTGATATGGTCAGAGGTGCTTTTTTTGTTGATGCAGGAAAAGCGGATACCGATCTAAATGACATAAACTTTCACAACTTTCGTGCAACATTGGGTTTTGGTTTCAGAGCAAAAGTGCCTTTTATGGGAAACTCTGTTGTTTCCGTTGACTTTGGTTTTCCATTCATAAGAAAAGACAAGGATGATGAGCAAGCGATAACATTTAACATGGGAGGGCGTTAGTAACCCCTTTATTGTCTCTCTTCTAATAAATCAGGAAAGGAATTTAATATCATGAAATTACTGTTCGCAAGAATGCCAATTATGTGCCTTGCGTTTGCTTTATTTGCAATCCTAATCTGCACAAATATAAATATCGTAAATGCTGAAGCAGAAGATTTTAAGATTGGCATAGTGGATATAGGTAGCGTATTTGAAAAATATCAAAAGAGAATAGATTTAGATGAGGAGCTGAAAGAACAGGAAAAAGGGTTTCAAGATGAAGTAAATAAAAAGAGAAAAGAAATTATTGACTTGGATGAGGAGACTCAGCTACTGGATTTGGGTAGTGAAAGTAGGAATAATAACGAGAACCTGATGGAAAGAAAAAATGTGGAGCTTGAAGGCTACGCAAAGTTTGCAGAAAGGCAACTACTAAAAAAATATAAAGATTTCTTTGAAAATATCTATCAAGAGGTAGTGCGGAAAGTTGAAAAAATTGGAGAGCAAGAGGGTTTTGATCTTGTTATTAAAAATGAAGAAGCCGATTTAAAGAGTGGAAAAATTTCTGATCTTCAATTTAAAATTGGAATAAGAACTGTTTTATATCATTCTGATTCTGTTGATATTACGTTAGACGTAGTAGAGGCTTTAAACGCGTCATATTCCAAAGAAAAAGGAGAATAATTAAAGTTTGGATAAATTTCAAAGAACAATTTCAAGAATAGTTGAGTATTCTGGAATAGGATTATTTACTGGAGAAGAAGTTAAGCTCCGCTTTAAACCATCTCAGGCAAACACAGGAATAGTTTTTGTACGTACTGACATTGAGAATCATCCAAGGGTGCCAGCAAACATTGAAATGCTCTATGATACAAAACGGCTGGTAACATTAGAAAAAAATGGAGTAGGGGTAAAGAGTGTTGAACATGTAATGGCTGCTTTAGCCGGACTTGGTATTGATAATATAGAAATAGAGGTCAATAGTAATGAAGTGCCGGCAGGAGATGGTAGTTCTCTTCTGTTCCTCCAATTACTCAAAGGCACAGGGATAGAAACACTTACAGAACCGAAAAACACATTTTATTTGCAAGAGGAAATAAGAGTAAGTGATGGTGATGCAAGTATGGTCGCCATGCCATATGACAAAGGTCTGTCCCTTTCCTACATTCTTGATTTTAACGGATCATTTTTAAACAGGCAGTGTTTTGAAATCGAAATGACAGAAAGTAATTTCAGTACTCAAATAGCACCCGCAAGGACGTTCGGCCTGTGTACAGTTATTGAAGAATATAAAAAACTAGGATTGGGGAAAGGGGTTACTGATGATAACAGCCTCATATTGCAAGAAGATGGTACAGTAACTAAACCCATATCCATGGCCCCTGCTGAGTTAAGATTTCCAAATGAGTGTGTAAGGCATAAAATATTGGACATTATAGGTGATCTTTATTTGACCAATCTCACATTGCATGCTCGTATAGTTGCAACAAAATCCGGACACTATTTAAACACTCTTATGGCAGAAAAAATATTTGAATGCTTCAAAAATAAAAAAGATAAATAAGCTTAAAAGTACCGCTACAGTTTTTAATAAACAATTCGATCTTCTTTCAAGCGCTTACTAAGATTTTTTTCCAGGCTAGACTACTGTGGTATTAGTTTTGATAATATTAAATACGTACATTACAAATGAAAATACATCCGACAGCTATCGTCCATGCAGAAGCCATAATAGGTGAAAATGTTGAAATTGGTCCTTTTTCGGTAATCGACAAAAATGTGAGAATTGGTGAAGGAAGCATTATTCACAACAACGTCACAATTACAGGTAATACAACCTTGGCCAATAACAACGTAATATTTCCCAATTCAGTAGTAGGTGCAGAACCTCAAGATTTAAAATATTACGGTGAACAATCAACTCTTATAATTGGAAGTGACAATGTTATCAGGGAAGGTGTTACAATCAATACTGGAACTGAAGTAGGTGGAGGAGAAACACTAATAGGTGATAACAATCTTTTTATGTCATGTTCGCATATAGCACATGATTGTATCGTTGAAGACAATGTCCTTCTCGCCAATGGTGTACTTCTAGGTGGGCATATAAAAGTAGAAAAACACGCAAAAGTGTTGGGACTGGCAGGCGTACAGCCTTTTGTAACTATTGGACAGCACTCTTATGTGGGTGGGCTTTCAAGGATTGTCCAGGATGTGCCGCCATACATGATAGTGGAAGGTAATCCTGCTAAGGTTCGAAAAGTTAATGTAATAGGCTTGGAGAGATCTGGATTCTCACAAGGCAGCGTTAACACCATAAAGGAAGCATTTAAACAGCTTTTTCGGTCAGAAACATTGAATAGAAACCAAATACTTTCTGAGTTGGAGAACCAGGAAAACCTGATGCCAGAGATAGAAGTCCTCATAGACTTCTTTAGGAACGTTGATAAGGGTAAATTCGGTAGGTATAGGGAGTCTTTAAGGTCAACTTTAACAAATAATGCATAAGAGATAAAAAACTTTGGAAAAATTGAAGGTTGCAGTAATAGGGGCAGGTCATCTCGGCAAGGAACATGCACGCATCTACTCTGAGATGCCGGATGTCAGCCTTGTAGGTGTTGTAGATACTAATAAAGATGTCGGTGAAGCTATAGCACAGCGTTGTAACACCAGCTATTATAGCTCATTCGAAGATATTCTAGATAAAGTTGATGCGGCTAGCGTTGTTGTGCCTACTAAGTTCCACTATGAGATTGCCAAAGAACTACTTAGTAATGGAATCCACGTATTAGTGGAAAAACCCATGACGGGCACAGTATCCGAGGCTGAAGAATTAATAACGCTAAGCAAAAAGAACTCAACAATATTACAGCCAGGTTACATAGAAAGATTTAATCCAGCACTGGAGGCTATCAAGAAACTTGATGTTTCCTTGAAATTCATAGAATGCCACAGATTGAGCCCATTTACGTTCCGTTCTGCCGATATAGGCGTAGTTTTAGATTTGATGATTCACGATATAGACATTATTTTATATCTTTCGAAGTCAAAAGTAAAAAAGATCGATGCTGTTGGTGTAAATGTTATAGCTGATAAAGAGGATATTGCAAATACTCGCATCCAGTTTGAGAATGGTTGCGTGGCAAACATTACGGCAAGCAGGGTCTCTTTCGAGCCGATGAGAAGAATTCGTCTTTTCTCTGAAAATTCGTATATATCGCTTGATTATCAAAAGCAAGAAGTTCTTATTTACAAAAAATCTCCAAAGCTAACTCTTAAAACTATTGACCCTGAAAACAAAGGCGTTGTAAACATTACAGATCTTAAGAACTTTTCCTTTGGCGATTTGTTAAAAATTGAACGAATAAAAATGGATAATCAGGAACCACTGAAAAAAGAACTGGAATCCTTTGTCGACTGTGTAAAAAACGGTAAACAGCCGGTTGTTTCAGGTGAAGAGGGAATAAATGCCATAAAAATAGCAGCTGAAATCAGAGAAGAAATAAGCAAAAATCTGAAAATGGCAAATATTTAGGATATCGGAAGGCGCGGTATGGGGTCTTTTCTGTTTTCTGTTGAAGAAATAATATGGTTAGTTGAAGGCTTGCCACTTACAAGAGTATTTTTATAATTATACTTGTACATGCACTTTTATTTGATATAATAAAACGCTTTCGAGATGGAATAGAGAATTTATATAAGGAGTTGATTTTGTCAATAGTAAATCTTCAAGAATTAGTGGATGCAGGCTTTCATTTTGGGCATCGGACCAGCCGATGGAACCCTAAGATGAAACCATATATTTTCGGGAAGCGTAATCTGATTCATATAATTAACCTGAGAGAGACCGTTAGGGGTCTGATTACCGCCTATAAGTTTCTAACCAAAGTTTCCAGTGGCAGGAAAGAGATACTTTTCGTAGGCACAAAATGGCAAGCTAAGGATGCTATCGTTGCCGAAGCTAAACGATCGAATATGCATTACGTTTGTGAGAGGTGGCTTGGTGGTACGCTAACGAACTTTGAGACAATTCGTAAAAGATTGAAAAGATTGGAAGAGCTTGAAGAACTTGAAGAAAACGGATCAATTCATAATTATAGTAAAAAAATTATATCTTCACTCACACGTGAGAGAAAAAAAATTGCTAAGAATCTCGAAGGTATAAAAAATATGAGTAAATTACCATCTGTGCTTGTTATTGTAGATCCTAAAAAAGAGCACATAGCAATGAAAGAGGCCATAAAGATGGGAATACCAACGATATGCCTGACAGACACTGACTGCGATCCTGACTTGGTGGATGTATGTGTTCCCGGAAACGATGATGCTATCAGGGCAATCAGGCTGTTCTTGAACAAGACAGCAGATGCAATATTAGAGGGACAACCTACGGCGAAAATAGAAGAAGACAGCAAGGCATTACAGGAAACTACTTAAACGTATCATCCACCGAACTAGCATCTTGTAACAGTTGGAACCTCCCTCAATTATGGTCTTTATTATCAGTAAAAACTTAGAATAAATATATGGAGTTATAGTACAATGGCAATTGATGCATCAAGTGTAAGAGAATTAAGAGATCGGACAAGTGCAGGTTTCTTGGACTGTAAGAATGCACTAGAAGAAGCAAATGGAGACTTTGAAAGAGCAGGAGAAATTCTTAGAAAAAAAGGTCTGGCCAAAGCGATGAAAAAGGGATCACGCGGAACACCTGAGGGTAGAGTGGGTTCGTACATACACACTAACGGTAAAGTAGGGGTTCTGATTGAAATCAATTGTGAAACTGATTTTGTTGCTAAGAATGACGTATTCGAAGCCTTGGTAAAAGATATCTGTATGCATATTGCGGCAACTGATCCGATGGCCGTAAGCCGGGAAACTGTTCCTCAAGACATGATTGATAGAGAAAAAAAGGCATACAATGAAGAATTTAAAGATAAGCCTGAGAATGTAAGGGATAAAATAATTGACGGCAAGATGGAAAGTTTTTATAAAGAAGTCTGTCTTATTAATCAACCCTTTGTAAAAGACAACGATCAGACAATAGAGGATTTATTAAAAGCCGCAATTACAAAACTTGGCGAAAACATTAAGATTAGTCGTTTCGCAAGATTTGCGATTGGAGAATAGGATCATTGCTACTAAAAAGTACAATCGCGTTCTTTTAAAAATTAGTGGTGAAGGGTTTTGTTCAGATAGCTCATCTGTAATAGATATTCCTAAGTGCGATCTAATAGCAGAAGAAATTAGTAGTGCAAGAGATGCCGGGGTTGATATTGCCGTAGTCGTAGGTGCTGGCAATATTACAAGAGGCTCAGAATTAAGCCGGTCAGGTGTTGAACGTACGCGAGCTGATCAGTTAGGGATGATTGCTACAAACATTAATGCAATTGTCCTACAGGACTCGCTTGAAAAACTTAAAGTGCCGACAAAGGTTCTAAGTGCGATTGAAATACAAGGTATAGTAGAATCTTATACTATACATAAATGCCGGAGTTTCCTTGAAAAAGGTTTTGTCGTTATTCTTGCAGGTGGAACAGGCAGCCCTTATTTCACAACTGATACTGCTGCTGCACTGAGAGCTGTAGAAATTGGTGCAGATGCCTTTCTTAAAGCAACTAAGGTTGATGGAGTGTATTCCGATGACCCTGTTACTAACCCGAAAGCAGAGAAATATGACAAAATAGAATATATGGATGCGTTGAGTAATAAGCTGGATGTAATGGATGCAACAGCAATATCTCTGAGCATGGAAAATAAGCTTCCAATTATTGTGTTCAACCTCAGGAAAAAGAACAATATCAGTAAGGCCGTGATAGGCGACAAAGTTGGCACTTTTGTAGGAGATGTCGAATGACATCAATAGAAATACAAAATGAAACGAAGAGAAAGATGGAAAAATCTCTTGAACTTTTGAAGGAGGAACTCAAGAGTATAAGGACCGGTCGGGCGACACCGGGTCTTGTTGAAAATGTTAAAGTCAGTTGTTATGGTTCCCTGACTCCAATAAAACAACTCGCAAATATTGCAGCGCCGGAACCACAATTAATAGTCATCAGTCCTTATGATCCTTCCATCATAAAGGACATTGATAAGGCTATATCACAATCAGATCTGGGATTGACAACAAATACTGATGGAAAGATTATTCGAGTACTCATCCCTCCCCTGAGCGGAGATCGAAGAGGAAAGATTGTTGCTCAAATAAAGGAAATGACAGAAGCGTCTAAAATTTCTATCAGAAATATAAGACGTGATGCAAATAAACACATTGATAAAGAAGAAAAGGATTCAGTGTTAACTGAGGATGAGGCAAAAAAAGCAAAGGATCAGATTCAGAAGTCTGTACACGAAAATGAAGCAAAAATTAATGAGTTTTTAAAGCAGAAAACGGACGAAATTTTAACAGTATAAATATACGGGGGGCATAGCTCAGTTGGTAGAGCACCGCCCTTTTAAGGCGATTGTCGAAGGTTCGAGTCCTTCTGCCCTCACTTGTATAGCCGCAGTTAATTTCAGGCCCCATCGTCTAGCCTGGCCTAGGACACCGGGTTTTCATCCCGGCAACAGGGGTTCAAATCCCCTTGGGGTCAAATATTAAAAAGGCTTGTACTTGATATATAAGTACAAGCCTTTTTTGCGTTCATGGTAATTGACAAATAAGAATAAATATGAAAGTTAATTATTCATGTATATGACAATCCTTCCTTTCGGGTGGTAATATCAATTAATCTATTCAAACTTTTTGTGTTTGCGAATAGAGAAATTTAGCTTTCGAAGATATTATGACAGGAAAAAAAAAGCGTAAAAATATATGCATTAACTGTTATAATCAGCATGGTTGTTTGACAGAAGAGCCTTTGTGCTTGCTTATGGAGCGTGAAGATGCAGAAAAATCTCTTTCTGGAAAAATACTTATGGAAAGAAAAGGCTTGCTCAAAGACTGTCAAAGATGCGCTCATTTTAGATTGTGCTGGAAAGAAGATGCCTATAGAAAAGCGACGAATAAAAAATCTTAAATTTTTCATACAGCATAGTTTAAAATAAATAAGGGACGGAAAGGAAAGGGCGTAATGAGAAAATATTTTGTTACAAGTATATTAATATTAATAGTAATGCTATGCTGTTCGAAATCAGAAGCTACAAATTGGGAGACAGATTTTGAGAAAGCATTAGCAACTGCTAAAGACTCCGGTAAGCACATGTTGCTCGACTTCAGTGGGTCTGACTGGTGTGGCTGGTGTATAAGGTTGGAAAAGGAAGTCTTCTCTCAGGATGCCTTCAAGGACTTTGCGAAAGAAAACCTTGTATGTGTGTTAGTGGATTTCCCACGTGCAAAAGAACAGACAGATGAATTAAAGCAGCAAAACCTTGAATTAGCGCGGAAGTACGGTATTAAGGGCTACCCGACTATCATTATTCTCAGCCCGGATGGAAAACCTGTTGGTATAACCGGATACTTGCAGGGTGGGCCTTGGGAGTATTCGCGGCACCTGAAGAAAATCATTGAAGATCACAAAGAAAAACAATAATAGCAAAATCCTACTCATTCATTTTCCACAGTGGCAATCCTGTTTCTTGGTCAAGCCCTCTTTCAAAGTTTGGTCCGTCTAAGGGTTGAATTGCAATCTCACAGGCAAAAACTATCGTTCCCGGAGCAAGATGACCGCCATATGCATGCCCGTCCTTATCTGAGAGAGTTACATGGGCGTGAACAACAGGTGTTCCATCCTTAATCGAAATGTTTCCTATCAAATTAGTAATCTCCAGTGTTTGATTAAGGTCAAAGAAATGATACTCATGATCTTGTTGATTGTAGTAGCCCAGTCTGGCTTTTTTCACAGCACCCAGTGCTTCAATACGGCCCAGGCAAATGTCCTGATCAACACAGATTTTTGTAATTTCCTCCAATAAATCAGCTCCGTGTGCGAGCTTTCCCATGAACATCTTTACCGCTTTAACTTCACGAATTGTGGCCATATTAACTTGTCCTTTCGATATAATTTGAGTTTGATTTTAGACCATTATAATACATAAAATCATAAATCCAAGTTCATTCGTCCATACAGTAATATGTCATATGACACAAACTTCTCATAAAGTTGCAATAACTAGAAAGAAGCTTTCTTTTAGCCAAAACTATCTAGTATAGTCAGTTTTTGTATTGACTTTATATAGATTTTGACACAATATATCAAAATGATTGAATGGGAAGAGAAGTATAGTATAGGTATATCAATAATTGATGAGGAGCACAAGGAGCTCATTCGTATAATGAATGCAGCTATTGAGGCAAAGCAACATGATGACAATATTGATGAAATATCTAAATTATTAAAACAATTGACTGTTTACACTCTCAAGCACTTTTCAACCGAAGAGTCTTACATGGCAAAATTCAAATATACGGAATTTCAATACCACAAAGAAGAACACCATGATTTTTCCAAAAAGGCAATTGAATATTGTAATAGAGTAATCGAAGGGGATTACCATATTGCAAATGAAATACTTGAGTATCTGAAACAGTGGTTAATTAACCATATTCAGGTAACCGATAAAAAATATGTTGAATGTTTCAGAAAAAATGGACTTGTATGAGCTGCTCGATGGGAAATGAAAAAAAAGATAAATGTACAACGTGGATCTGAGAATCGAATGGTTAAATAGTCTGTTTTGATGTATTTATCTGGTGAGAGATATTCGGTTTTTATTTGAAGCGGCTATAATAGTTAAGATACTGACTGCTCTTCTTGTTCTTCTTCAGGGTTTAACATATGCTGTTCTTCCTCTCTTTTGTGCGCCCTGTATGTAAAATATATATATCCGCTGACTATTGCAATGAATATGGATCCGACGATTGTAAGTTTATTTTCTACGTCATGAACTTGAGCAAACGCTTCAGCTTCATCAATCTCCACCAGAAGTGCCCAGTTAATGAAGTTAAGATTAAGTGGCGTGTACGCACTCAGCACTGGAACGCCTCGATAATCATCAATGATTTTTTTACCGACATAACCTTCAAATGCCTCCCTGGTTGCTTCTGTGTTCACCTCTTTTTGAAGTATTGTCGGTGTTACAGAAAATCTTGAATTAGAACGCATAAAACCGTCATCACCCACCAGGTACATCTCACCTGTTTGTCCCAGACCAGCCCTCTGCGTCAGAATAGTGTCCAGATGAGCAAAAGGAATTTCAATAACTATCACACCCAATAAGCTTTCAGCCTCGAAGACCGGAGCACCAAAATAAGCTGTGAAATCATTTATCTTATCATTCCAGTAGTAGTCCTCAAAACCAACATCTTCCAACGCTATTTTAAACATATTAGCCATTCTGTGATCTTTAAATTCACCTACAAATAGATCGGTCCCGCTAAAATCCTCTCTCAACGTTGAATATATTACACTCCCATCCTTATCAACAAAAAATATGTTTGCGTAGCCGTAGGCAGATACATAATACTCCATTAGTGGCTGGTAAATACTCTTTATCTTCTGGAATTGCTGGTTTTCGAGGCCATAGGCGTGAAAAGCACCGGAAAGCCTGGTAAAGCCTTTGGCTATTACCGGATTCCTTGAGAGGACGTCTATATCACCATATCTTTCGTTAAAATAATTCCATATCTGGAGTTTCAGAAGATCTCTGGTCGTAATAAGGTGATTAAAATAATTATCTTTGATAGCCCGTTTATAAGAACTATAGCTTAAAAACGGTACAATCAAAAAAAAAGTTAAAAGTCCTATTAATATTGATAATGATACCTTTTTTCCCATATATAGACTTGTGTAATTTAAATAATTAGAAAAATTATTTTATTCCGAATAATAAGAGTTAATTGACTTTGACCACCTAGGATTGGATCCATTGTGTTGAATATCTGATACGTGGGTGAATGCTAAACACAGACTAGGCCATTTATAGTATATATTTTTGACAGAATGTCAAGGTTTAGTTTGCAATCTTTTTATTACCCATCCTTGATTTTCTCTTCAATTCATGATATTTTTGGTATCGTAAAATGATTTATGAAAGTCTGAATATCTGGAAAACTATCAAACATAATTAATAATGCATCTAAGTCGGGAAAGGGGATATCTTATGAGCAAAGCAGGATTTAATAAAATATTACTTTTTAGCATGTTGTGCATCGGCCTTCTTGTTGGGGCAAAGAGTGCGACTGCTGATTCTATAAGAGCTGATGTTAACGCGACGTATGTTCCGGGATTCAACAGGTACTGTTTCCAAATAATCAATGATGACCAGAACGAGCCTGATCCAAAGTACCATACTGAGCATATTGCATCTGTAACGGTAAAATTCATTTCCAAGGATGCAACAGCAGCAGACCATCGGTTCCGCAACAATGTTACGGGGGCAAATCTCTGGGATTCAAAAGTTACCATACGCGGCAAAGAACAAGAGGTTGTCTGGACATTTGGTGGATACTATGGCGCAGGCAGTAAAACTAAATTTACAGTTGATAAGCCGGATGCAACAATCAAACCCGGAAACCGTTCTGCTATCTTCAGTTTTATTATTAATGGTGAAATTACGGTAACCGATGTTGAAACCGGCTATCAGGAATCACCCGGCTTTTTTAGAAGCCACTCCAAAATATCAAATCCGTTCGGTCAAGAGCTTTTAACCGATGACAATGATACAGATTTCTTGAGGGATAAGGATGGTGACGGGATTGCAGACTTATATGATGATAACCCTGATAGCACTAAGTAACACAATAATCCTATAGCCAAAGAGTTGCCCGTATTGTATTAATGTATGTCCGGACAATGTATATAAAGAAGTACCACTCCACTCTTCCCTGCCTGTAATACGAAAGTATACAGGCAGGATCAATTAGAAACTCTTCATTACTAAGTTTGAACATAGAAGAAACGTTGTTCGCGGCTTGCTATGAACGTTTTTCGCGTAAAACATTCACGCTCTAGGCTCGTCAGGTTCACGTGGCCAATTCAGATATTTCAAAGTATATAATATAATTTTTGCTTGACTTTCAAGCGCTTCCTTATTGTACTACACAATATATTTGTTATGGTTTCGCTAAGTAAGCGTAATTATAACTGCAAATATTGTGAGGGGGGGTAGTGTGTGTAAGTATAGTATTTGCCAGAAAAATGGTTCCGTACTCAATACGTTTTTATATACAAAAGGCCATGGTAATGTCCGTATTAGGACGACCAGGGCTTTTTTTATAGGTTTGGAGGATAAAAAAATATAAGGTGTAGAGGTGGGGACATGGAAGTGCGCAAAACTTACATGGATGTAGTTTAAAGCGACCTTGCCGCAGAAGATGATTTGCACGAATATCTTTGTCGCAAGGTTTTTGTGTTTTAACGGATTGTGCTATTACAGGCTGATTATATTTCTCTTAAGATGAGGAGGGGTAACACAAAAAATGCCTAAAACTATAATGGTAATAGATGATGACCAAGTATTCCATGATCTTTATGCTGACATGCTTGAAGATCATGATTATAAGCTTATTCATGCTTATGATGGAGATGAAGCCTTGATAAAATTGGAGGAAGAAAAACCTGATTTGTTTATTCTCGACATGCTGATGGATATGATGACCGGTGATACGGTCTTCTTGTACTTAAAGGGTATGCCTGAATGCACAGAAATTCCAATTATCGTAATCAGCGGTATGCCCAAACAGAGTTATAAAAGCCTAAAGGAAGTGGATCCAAACCTTACGTTTCTAGACAAAACTGTGACAAAAGAGAAACTAATTCAGGAGATCAAAGCCAAGATAGGCTAAAAAACATTAATATCAAAATAAATATTTTTCGATATATTACGAGTGTCTGGAAATCTCAAAAATGACTATCAAGAACAAAATATTATTTCGGTTCTTGCCTTCTACCATCATTAGTCTCAATAGAATAATCATTCCAAAGAATTGAAAAAACTATATTCCATTATATAAATGGCCGGGGATAGGATTTACTATGAATGCAAAGAAGCAATTGGTGGAAGAGGCGAACAAATTAGAGTTCTACAGCCGGACATTGGAACAGAAAGTGATAGAAAGAACTCTTGAGCTAAAAGAAGCAAATAGAAAAATTCAAGAAGCAGATCGGGCAAAAACAGAATTTTTATCATTAGTATCACACGAATTAAGGACGCCTCTTGCTGCAGTATTAGGTTTTGCAAAGATTATAAGCAAAAGGCTTGATAAATCTATATTTCCTAATCTCAGACTTGAAGATGACACTGTCAAGGAATCTGTCTTAAAGGTGAAGAATAACATCAACACCATAATATCAGAGGGAGTGAGGTTGACTGATCTTATAAACGACCTCCTTGACGTTACTAAAATTGAAGAAGGAAAGATTGAATGGGACATGGAACCTGTTTCAGTGGCTGAAATCATTGAACTGGCAGCGGATATTACTAACAGATCCTTTGAACGTCATGGGCTTGAGCTGGAATGTGACATTGAGGACGGACTGCCTGAGGTTGCAGGTGACAAGTATAGATTGGAACAGGTATTGATAAATCTGTTTTCTAATGCTATAAAGTTTACAGAGGATGGATATATTCGATGCAGAGCATGGATGATTGATGACGAAATATTGATAAGCGTAAAAGATACAGGTGGAGGCATAAGTGAGAGTGATCAAGAGAGGGTGTTTGAAAAGTTCAGGCAGATTGGTACTGCGTCTAAAGGCAAGTCAAGGGGAACTGGTCTTGGACTCCCAATTTGTAAGGAGATTGTAAATCGACATGGTGGTAGGATATGGGTTGAAAGTGAGTTAGGGAAAGGAAGTACTTTCTCATTTACTTTACCGGTTACCTGCGCACTTAATAAGCAATGAGGGTTTTTTAGGAACAGTTATAATAAAAACGTACACCTCTGTTCAATAAGGAATACCAGCACATGCAAAAGATAATTATTATCATTATTTTCATATTTGCTAGCAGTCTTCTCAGTTTGACTCTGGCTTCTTCTGAAGAAGTATCAGGGCAGGGGAAGCAAGGTCAAATTGAAACAACCTCAATTTCACCACAAAATGCAAATGAGATTATGGAAGAGATAAAATGGTTGCAGGCAGAGTCCATGATCGAAATTGCAACAAGGCATAAAACACCCATCAGTAAGGCACCTGGCATAGTTACTGTAATAGCTGCCAAACAGATAAAGCAGATGGGATTTCGTACATTAATAGATGTGCTGAAAATAGTACCCGGCTTCTATGTTTCTATGGATGAAACAGGTGAAAGAGAGATTGCCGTAAGAGGGATGTTGGATGACGCTTCACAAAAGATCAAGGTCTTGATAGACGGACACTCTATCAATGATGTTTGGAGAGGCGGGGCTATGTGGAATTTCGATGACCTTCCGGTTGAGAACATAAAGAAGGTTGAGATCATCAGGGGCCCCGGTTCTGCCCTGTATGGACAAAACGCATTCCTCGCGGTCGTCAACGTTATTACAAAAGACAATGAAGACATAGACGGTTTTCAAGTGACCACAAGCGGAGGCTCTTTCAGTACTCAAAATTATAATCTGCTTTTCGGCAGAGAATTCGGCGGCTTGAAGATTTCCGGATTTCTTGATTATTTTGATACTCAAGGTTTCAGCAAAAAGATAGAGCAAGATATCCTCTTTCCTGCTGCGGCCTCTAGAAGTCCCGGACAATCTCAAAACAGAAAGGAAAAGACGGATCTGAACTTGAAACTGTCATACAATAACCTGGAGGTTAAGGCTAAGTATATGAAGAAAAGGAGAAAGGATTATATAGGTGTCGGTGATGCTCTTAATGAGGAATCGATGTTAAGAGACACTTATATGTTTACTGAATTTACTTACAGATTATCTCTGAGTGAAAAGCTAAATATAACACCTAAATTATATTATGATCAGTATAATTATGATCCTTTTTTTGAACAACGTCCTGATGGTCATCTAGGAACCTACCCTGAAGGTATAAAGGGGCAATTACGATTTAAGCAAAGGACTATTGGTTTTGATAATCAAGTTAACTATAAACTTTTTGAAGGAAATGAATTAACGTTTGGTTTGCAATACGAATGGATTCACCAGCACGATATAAAATTTAGTAAAAACTCCCATCCAATAACAAACGCTAACCTGACATTAGTTACGGATTTTTCTGATGACCTTCCATTTACGAGAAAGGCGACAAGGCACATATATGCAACTTATCTGCAGGATGAGTGGAATATTACAAAAGATATTGATTTAACAGTTGGTGTTCGGCATGACCGGTTTACTCGGTTTGAAGGTACAACCAATCCAAGGATGGGGCTTATTTGGCGTTTTCTAGAGGATGCGCATCTGAAACTATTGTTTGCGACTGCCTTTAAGGCGCCCAGTTTTCAAGAGCTGTTTCTTGCAAATCAAACTGTCAAGATAGGCAACTCTTCACTTGACCCTGAAAAGATTAATACATATGAAGCTGGCCTGGGTTATAACTTTACCAGTCATATAAAGGCCAGTACGAATTTCTTTTATAACCGGATAAGAGACAGGATTAAACTTGAAGACGTAGGAAGCCCAAAGCAGTTTCAAAACAGGGGTGGAGCACGAATTATAGGAGTGGAAACAGAATTAAAGGCAGATTTTGGTAATGACAATTACGTTTTTGCCAATTATACCTATCAAGATGCTGAAGACACCAGGAATAGAAATCGTTTGCCTGATGTCCCGGTACATAATGGGAACATTGGTGTAAACGCTGCGTTCTGCAAATATGCCAATGCCAATCTTACTACCCTTCTCAGTGGCCCTAGGCCAAGAGAAGATGGTGACACCAGGCGTGATATTCCAGGACAAGCACTGGTAAACATGACACTTATTGGAAAGAATTTCATAGACAATTTTGAGGTTAGAGGGTCTGTATTTAATCTTTTTGACAAAAGCTATTACGATCCCTCCCCGCAAAATACCGTCCCTACCGATTATCCTCAACAGGGTAGATCGGTTACTATTGAGTTGCGTTTCGAGTTTTAGGTATAAAATTTTCTAACAAATTGAAGTTGTACCCTAAGTCCACATTGGGCTTAGAAGCCTATTGAGCGTAACTAAATCTACAATCAAGTTCTGTTTCCTTTGTCTATAAAATATGTCAATCCTGAAATACAACGAATCTAAAGTAAAGAGGGCTTATAGGAGATATCAACTACTTATTGCTTTCTGCTTACTGGTTTGCATGTTGTTGCTCATTCCGACTAGAACATTCGCCGACAATACATATACAATCTATTTCTACAACCCGGAAACTAATATTAACAACTTTGCATCCCTTAAGACTGAGTTTGACCAATATCTATCAAGTTATGGGCCTTTTCAGTTTCAACCTTTCAGTGACAGAAAATCCTTCGAAAAGTTTATAGTAGGAAGGAGTGATGGGATTTTTCTGCTGTCCAGCTGGCATTTTAATCAACTAAAAAAAACATTTCCGATTGATATGCAAGCCAGGCTTGTTGGTATTTCGAATGGTAAAGCAACTTATGAAAAAATACTAACTGCAAAAAATAATATTATAAGTATTGATTTATTGAAGGGCAAAATTGTTGCTTCGTCAGGCAATGAGGATTACACAAAAAACATTCTTATGCAAATGCATGGAGAAGGAAAAAGAGACATTATCGACTCCATGAAAATATTAACTGTGCCAAAGGACATTGATGCGTTGATGGCCGTTGGGTATGGCATGGCTGATTCAGCACTGACTACAGAAAGCAGCCTGACAAAATTAGCGGCAATTAATCCCAAGCAATACGGGTTTCTAAGATCATTGTCTAAAAGCGAGGAAATATTGCTTCCGATAATAGCTACCCCAAGACAATCTGATGAAAAAATGAGGTTGTTGATAACAATTGTTGAGGAGATGGGAACAGTACTGGATGGTAAAAGGAAATTAAAAATGCTTGGAGTGGATGGGTGGAAAAAAGTGGAAGAATTGGAAAGGATGTCTCTGGAAAGATGATGAACGAATCCTTCAAAAAAATAACAAACGGTTTGAGAGCATTTGTTCTTCTTGGTAAGGGAGGATATTGCTCCATCGTGCCAATATTTATTATTTCTACACTTTTGACATTATTTATTTCAAGTACTCTACTTGCGGATGATGATAAAGGAGTCTTAGTGCTCAATTCTGATTCATCGATTTACAAATACTCTCTGGCAGAATCTGAACTAAAATCAAAAATAGCAAATCTCAAAGGTGAAATAGACTTGGGTAGTAAGTGGATAGATGAAAGAAAGATAAAGAAAATGATTCATGATATGAACCCTAGTGTAATCTATTGTATCGGGTCGAAGGCGTACCAGATGGCTTACAAACTGGCAGAAAAAAAGAATATAGTCTTTTCTTTGGTGATAAATTGGCGTCGTCATCCAATAGATAAAGGTACTTACGGTATTTCGAATGAACTACTCCAAGGTACACAATTGATGATGTACCGTTATTTCTTTAAGGATGTGAACAAAATAGGTATATTGTATAACAGCAAGTATAATGAGGAATGGTTTGATATTGCTGTTGAGAGTGCGAAAGACGTAGGGATTAGTATTGTTGGTAAATCCATAAATAAACCTGATAAAATAGAATCAGCTTTGAATAATTTATTACCAAATGTAGACGCACTTTGGTTAATCCCAGACCCAACAGTTATATACGATATAGATTCGGTAAATAAATTATTTGATCAATGCCAGGCCGCCGGTAAGCCGATTTACACTTATGACAAAGCTTTTGTTAACTTGGGAGCGACTTTAATTATGTCCGCCGATATTCCCACCATGATTAAACAATCTGCTGAAATTATTTCTGGCATCAGAGAAAACCTGAAAATTGAAGAAAAGGTACAGAACCCTGCCGGATCTCATATTATTTTGAATATGAAGAAGGTAGAGGAATACGGATTAAATTTAAATATAGAGGCATTAGATTCGGTAAATGAAATTGTTAGGTAGAGTCATCTAATATGAAGGAAAAAAAGTATATAAAAAGAAGTATTCGCTGGAAACTTATTTCAACCATGGTTGGTCTGATTATTGGTTTGCTTCTAACGCTGAGCTACATCCATGTTTCGACTGAAAAAAAGAATCTAACTAGAGAGTTGAATACGCTTACCACCCTGATGAGAGAAAACCTAATCGATAGAGGAAAGATGCTTTCAGATAGTTTGGCTCGCCAGGCCGAAAATGGAATTGCCTCCTTCAACCTCTCTAATGTAACCGAAATAATAACAAAATCTGTCAACGAAGATAGAGGGCTTAGCTATGCAATATTAATGGATTTCTCCCGTAAGGCTTATATCCATACCATGAAACAGGAGCTTCAGCAGGAAGAACTTGTAGACGAAGCGGCTTATTTTGCTGCCAGTCAGACAACGGCAACTATAAACGAATACAAGAAGAACGGAAATACTTACTTAGAATTTGTGGTACCGATTTATGCGGGTACAAACCCATGGGGAGTACTCAGATTGGGTTTTTCATTGGATCCGCTTAATCAAGAGATCGCAAATATGAAAAATGATTTGTTGAAAGAGTCAAGAAAAATTGTCATCTGGGGTATCACTATTTCAGCTATCTTTATTTTTGTGGGTGGTATAGTAGTGTATATTATATCAAGCAGGCTATCTAAACCGCTCATAAGTTTGACGGAATCAGTTCGTGGATTATCCAGTGAGAATTTCAGCTTTTCGGAGGAAATTGTAGTTAAATCAGAGGATGAGGTAGGGATTCTTGCCAGTGCATTTGTCGAGATGTCAAAAAGACTGAAATGGTCATATAAGGAATTAGAGGACTATAGCAGAACACTGGAACAGAAAGTGGAAGAAAGAACACATGAATTAAGTGGAGCAAATACAAAACTTAAAGAGCAGGATAAAATGAGAACAGATTTCCTGTCCACGGTGTCTCATGAAATAAGAACTCCGCTTGCTCTGATCTTGGGCTTTGTAAGGATCATAAATATGAAGCTTGAGAAGGTTATATTCCCTCTAGTCAATGAAGGTGTAGATAAAGCTGATAAATCAGTAAACCAAATAAAAAAGAACATTGGTATTATAAAGTTAGAGGGAGATAGGTTGACAGATCTTATCGATGATATACTTGATATATCAAAGATGGAGGCTAAAAAGGTAGATTGGCAGATGGAAAACCTTTCAGTGGCTAAGATTGTCGGACGTGCATTGGAAGTCACTAATAGTTTTATTGAAATGTATCAACTTGAAGTAGTTGAAGATATTGAAAGTGGGCTACCTGAGGTTGTGGGTGACAGTGATAAGCTTAAGCAGGTCGTGATTAATCTGGTGTCTAATGCAGTAAAGTTCACACAGGAAGGGCCTATAATATGCAGAGCAAGAAAGATAAATGACGAGGTAGCGATAAGTGTAATAGATAAGGGTATTGGCATTGCTAAAGAAGATCAGGAAAAAATATTTGAAAAATTTAGTCAAGTGAGAAATGGACTCACAGACAAAGTAAAAGGGACAGGTCTTGGACTTGCGATCTGCAAAGAGATTATAGTGCATCATGGTGGCAGGGTGTGGGTGGAAAGTGAGCGTGGTAAAGGGAGTAACTTCACATTCACCTTGCCATGTGTCTAAGGCTTGGAACAAAATTCTTTGTAATTAGTTTAGTTCCTGATATCAAACATATTGTAATTTAACTGCCGTGTTATTTTGTGATAGAGTTAAAGATGTCAAAAAAAATATTGATTGTAGATGATGAAGAGAATATGAGAATACTTCTGCAGGAGACCCTTGAAGAATTTGAAAATAAAGGGGTTGTAGTACTCGTTGCGGAAAACGGAAAGGATGCTATTGAGTCTATCAGGGCAGAGAAACCGAATCTAGTCATCCTTGATGTTATGATGCCGGGAATGGATGGATTTGAAGTCTGTAATACGATAAAAAACGAACTTGGGATGAAAGATATTTACATCTTGATGCTTTCTGCAGATGGACAGGAGTTCAATAAACAGAAGAGTATAGATGTCGGAACAGATGGTTTTATGACAAAGCCATTTGATCCTGATGAAATAGCTGAAAAAGTGGCACAAATCCTTAGGATGGAAATGTAAATAAGCGTAAGATTCCATCGCAAGCCCTATCTGTTTCACTTCTCAAAATGGAAGCTTTTGGGTAAAATCATAATAAGAGAGCGCTGAGAGAACCGATAAAAGCACCAAAGACGCCGCCCCAGACTACCAGCCAGCCAAGGTGCTGACGAATCATATCTGCAATGATCTCCTTTACATGCTTTGGCGTCAATTCATCCAGTCTGGCATCTACCATGTCACCTATCTTGGACTTGAATGTTTCAAAATCAGTTTCTTGTCGCAAGATTGAGGATATATCAATCTTAGACAGAATTTCTGAAAGTTGTCCTTCAAACTTCTTTTTAAACGGATCCCTGAGAGGTTCAAGAGCCTCTACTCCGCCGAACATATCCAACATGCCTCCGAAGGGGGATGCCTTGACTACCGATATAAAGCCATCAAACATCTTATCAAGGTCTATCTTGTCCATGACCAGATCTGGTTTTATGTCATGAGGCAATGCCTCACTGGAAACTTTTGCAAAGTTTTCTTCCGTAAAAAAGTTTTCCATAATTAACGTACGAATACCTGCTTTAAACTCCTCAAACCTCAAAGTAATAACTCCGGAACCGTAAAACCCAGGCACCTTCTCAAACAACATATGTATGGCCAGCCAGTTAGTTAATGCACCTGAAAGAGCGAACAAACCGGATAAAAAAAGTGTATGTTTACCGGTAAACTCAGGGCATGCATAAGTCCCCCCGCATACGGCAGCGGCTATTAAATTGGTTAACAAACTTTTATTCATCAGCACTCTCGGTTTATGTTAGAAAATTACAAAGTAAAAGAATTTACAAATATACAGTCTTCGTAAAAGATTGTAAAGATACAAAAGCAGATCTGAAATAATAAAAAACTTCGTTGCCAGTGGCGTCATTTGAATATAAAATTATGACTTCTTTGTACTGCATTTCTCTTATCTTATGCAAATTCTAAGAAAATGAATTTATCATGGTTAGTATAAGCATCAGACAGGTCAATAAAAAGGATGTAGATGGTTGTTACAGGACCGAATCGACTTGCTATACCTCTGACGGGGCGACAAGAGAAAAAATCCTGAAACGAATAATATTATTTCCGGAAGGCTTTTTAATTGCCGAATCTGAAGGGGAAATTATAGGACTTATTAATAGTGCATCTACGGACAAGGAAGATATTACTGACGAAGCACTCAAGGATATGGTTGGTCATGTCAAAGAAGGCAGAAACATGGTTGTCTTTTCATTAGCTGTCTTGCCTGAATTCCAGAGAAACGGAATTTCAAAACAATTGATGGCAAGGTTTATTGAAGTATCTAAAGGCCTGAAGAAAGAAAAGATCCTGTTAATATGCAAATCAGATTTGATTCCTTATTACCAAAATTTTGACTTCTTATACGGCGGAAAATCAAAGTCGAAACACGGTGGTTTCGAATGGCATGAAATGTATCTGTTGTTTGATGCCGTCGACGAAATATGAAGGAATTTATGAACATGAGAAATATATGTCTTGCATCATCATCTATAAGAAGGCAACAAATTTTAGAAGAAATGGGCTTGAACTTTGTAGTTGGCCATCCTACGGAATTTAAGGAAAAACTTTATGGTTTGGATCCGGAGGCGTTGGTGTGTCATAATGCTCTTGGTAAGGCAAAGGAAGTAGCCGAAAAGTATAAAGATTCAATCATAATCGGCTGTGATACCATAGTTGCATACAATAATGAGATTCTTGGAAAGCCATTAACTCCTGATAATGCGTATATTATGCTAGTGAAACTTAGCGGTAATTATCACAGTGTTTTTTCCGGACTGGCAGTTATCGATACGCAAAGAAATAAGGAGTTAGCTGGACATGATAAAACTGAAGTTAAGTTTAGGAATTTGTCAGAGAAAGAAATAAATGATTATGTCGCATCAGGCGAGCCTCTGGACAAAGCGGGAGCATATGGAATACAGGAATGTGGTGGGGCGTTTGTTGAAAGTATTAAGGGTAGTTTTTCCAATGTGGTTGGTTTGCCAAAAGAGTTGCTAACAAGATTTCTTGCAGAACTGGAAATCTAGGGAGCTCAGAATGTGTATTAAGTTGGAGACATGTTTAGCGGTAAACTGATACACTAATGCCATGTTCTTCCAGAAATGATTTTGTTTTACTACAGACAGGGGCTGATGTCTTCAAACCTACTTTTGCGTTTGGAACATGATCTTTGATTTTGTTAACCTTTGCCAGTATTCCTTCGCCGTCCTTCATAATTATTCGACTTTTACGTTGAATGACGATGTCGTATTGATTGGTGCCAACCTGTTCTAATTTTGTAGACGGAGGCAAACCATAAAGTTTTGGATCAACAAACTTGTTCATTTTTCGTTAAATAGAGTTTTCAACTCTTTTTGAGTTCACCAGACGTGCAATTGTCAAGCCCTGCACCAGTATGGAAAATACCACTATGATGTAAGTGACTGTTAATAGAGCTTCTCTTTCCGGTCCACTCGGAATGGAAAGAGCCAGGGCAACTGATATGCCTCCTCGTAAGCCACCCCAGGTCATAATTTTTACGGCATTAGGGCTGAAATCCCTTATGCGACGCATAAACGTAACAGGTAGGCCTACGCTTATGAAACGTGCAAGCAGCACAACCGGTATCATCGCCAGGCCGGCAATTAAATAACTTCCCTTTGTGGCAAGGACTAATACCTCAAGGCCAATGAGCAGGAAAAGGACAGCATTTAATATTTCATCCATTAATTCCCAGAAAGAATCCAGATGCTCCCTGGTCTTGTCACTCATGGCAAAGAGACGTCCTTTGTTGCCGATAAATATTCCTGCGACCACCATCGCAATAGGACCTGAAACGTGGATGGTGTGTGCGAGAGCGTAACCACCCATGACCAGTGCTAAAGTGAGGAGCACTTCAACCTGATAATTGTCTACACTCTTCAGCATCAAGTAAGCTGTCCAGCCAATGACGAATCCGAAAAATATTCCACCTATAGCTTCTTCTATAAACAGGAGCATTATGTGCCCGACTGTAACGTCATGGCCTCCCGCGATAATTCCCATAATAACCAGAAACACAACAACAGCAACACCATCATTAAACAGGCTTTCACCGGTAATCTTGGTCTCAAGGCTTTTAGGAACTCCCTCTTTCTTGAGAATACCGATCACTGCTATTGGATCAGTTGGTGCTATAAGACTTCCAAATAGCAAACAGTAAATAAATGGCAATTTGATTCCAATAATTAAGAACACAACCCAGGCAGAGCCACCAACAATAAAAGTACTCATTACCACACCGAATGTTGCAAGTATGCTGATGATCCATTTGTGCCTGGCCAGATCCTCAAGATTTACGTGCAAGGCACCAGAAAACAGGAGGAAGCTCAACATGCCGTGCATCAAGGCTTTATTAAAATCAATGCCTTCTAGAACTGCAGTAGCCTTGTTTTGAATGCCTTCAAAACCACAATGATCCAGTACTACCAGGCTTACCGAGATAAACATTGCGATCAGCATAATGCCAATGGTAGTCGGTAATTTGATAAATCGGAAATTGATATAACTGAAGATTGCCGCCAGGCTCAAAAGCAGGGCGCAGAGATCTAGCATTTCCATGGTTAGCGAGTGTTCTTATGTTAGTTGCTGTTTGAAAAACAATTGAAGATGATTAATGTATCACGTATTTGCTTCTTTAGGCTTAAACCACATCTCATACATCGGTATAGATATAAACGCGACAAAGCAGATGCCGAGAAGAAAATATGATGCAATTATGGATATGGAAAAAACGCCTGATGTAAATCTTACTAGCAAGGGGCCTGACAGGTTCATTATTATACCTGTGAACGCAGTGCCATAAATCGTAATTTTTATCCAGTCACGTATCTGTGTCATGGAAAGTATGCGAGACATGACGAATATGATCAGGGGAATTGTAAATGTGTGTACATGAGTGATATCCAGGAGTTCTCTATACGATTTAGGAAAGTAGAACCCCTCCTGTAAGAGGTCTTCATCGTACTCGTAATTCGCCTCATTATCGGATTCTTCCTCATCGCCACAGTAATGGCGTACCGTATTTCCAGGAGTAAAATCGGTCCTCTCATGAAAACCGACACAGGAAATGTAGAATGCAAATCCCATGAATAGAAGGAAAAATGTAACTGATAATTTGTTACTTGTTGGAGATTTTGAAAGACCTCTGGCCATTTTTATATGAAATCTTAAAGGATAATACGTTAAATTCAAAAACAGTTTTAAGGATTATAAACAAAAGACTTACCAAAAAGAAGAATAAAAAAATATTGTAAATTTGAATACGAATATTTGATTTATTTACTTTCGGCATATCAGACTTGATTGCGGCTATCCTACACTATTCTTTTCTTCTCCTGAACGAATTGTAGAGATATTTTAATTCTTCTGATTTGAGTAGAAATGATACGGTAAAGAATGCAAAGAGGGCTATGATCAGAGGTATGAAAAGCCGTATGAATTTCACCATAAGACAGCCATCGTTGGTTGGCATTATCTTCAGCATTATCCAGCATGTGACGTACATAAAAAAAGTTGCAATTAATGTCTTGATCGCTGATGTAATGATGTGCTTATGTCCGGTGATATTGAGCTTTTTACGGAGAAGGACAAACAGGATTATTATCTGGATTGTTGCGCTTATAGCCGTTGCCAACGCGAGGCCTCCTTCTCGAAGGAACCAGATTAGAGTTAAATTGAGAATAAGGTTAAGGGCTACCATGCCAGCGCCTACTTTTACGGGCGTTTTTGTATCCTGTATGGAGTAGAAGGCCCTTATGATTACATGGGCGGTAGAGTAGGCCCATACACCAATGGCGTAGAAGAGTATAACGGTAGATGTTCGGTAGGTCGATTCTGCCGTAAACGCGTTCCTTTCATAAAACAATTCTACGAGTGGTCTTCTCAATAGTATTAAGCCTATAGACGCAGGGATTCCGATGAATAGTATAACTCTTATTGCCTGATTAAATGTATCAGAGAAGTTCGTCCAGTCTTTACGTGCTGCATATGTGGAGAAATATGGGAATACGGCGGTTGCCATTGCTATTCCAAATACTCCTAATGGGAATTGGATCAGCCTGTCACCATAATACAACACTGATGCGGCCCCTGTTTCCAGGGGATATGGTATTGTTATTCCGGCAAGAGAGAAATGTTCGGCGCCATCCGGTGGTTTGGCAAAGGCAATAGCAATAAAGCTGTCCATTAATACATTTATCTGAACAACGGCTAGACCGAAAATTATGGGAAGCATCAGGGCTATGATACGCTTCAGGCCGGGATGTGAAAAATTTAACGAAGGCCAAAAGGTAATTCCCTCTTTTCTTAAGACAGGTACTTGAATTGCCAGTTGGATCATGCCTCCTATCAGAATAACTACAGCAACACCAAATATCTTTGTGTCCAGCGTGTCTCCGAAAGCAGGTGTAAGAAATAATACTCCCAATATCCAGCAAGTATTCAGGGCGACAGGCGCAAGGGCTGGCATCAGGAAATGTTTAAGCGAATTCAATACTGCCATTGCAAACGCTACCATGCATATAAACATTACGTACGGGAATGTTATCAGAAGCAGGCTTAATACTAATTCCCACTTGCTGTTGAGAGAGAAGACTGTGGGTATAATAGAGAACGAAATCTCTGCAAGTACTACCAGGCTTCCAAGGATTATGAAAAGTAATGTTCCTGTTACGTTTACGAGTTCCCACGCATCTTTTTTGCCTTTGGTTTCAAGGTATTCAGTAAATACGGGAATAAAGGCGGCACTCAACGCTCCTTCGCCAAAGAGTCGACGGAAGAGATTTGGTATCTTGAAGGCCACTACAAAGGCATCCCAGGCCAAGCTGGTACCAAAGAAGCTTGCACATATTATGTCCCTTGCCAGTCCCAAAACTCTGCTCAACAGTGTGCAGAGGCTAACGGTCTTAGCAGATTTTAAGAAACTCTTCTTTTCTTGCATATAGTAGTGCCTTTAGGTTGCCATAAGTATTTTATTCAAAATTGTTATCTGTGCACCTGTGAACCATCTAATTTTTCTTTGAACTGCCTTGTAGAGGAATAGATATCTTTTGAACCAATAATTGCCGAACATGCTGCTATCCTTGAAGCTCCGGCCTTTAGTACCTCATCCAGATTATCAAGGGTTATGGCACCAATAGCAATAAATGGAATATTTACTGCTCCCGAAATTTCCCGAATAACTTCAATTCCTACAGATGGTTCATGATCTTTTGTCTTGGTAGGATAGATGGGGCCAATAGCAATATAATCCGCACCATCTTTTTGCGCCTGCTTTGCCTGTATAACACTATGTGTAGATACTCCAATGATCTTTTCATTGCCAATAATGTCTCTCGCCTCTAAGACGCTCATATCCTGCTGGCCTAAATGGACGCCATCCGCATTAATTTCCCTGGCAACGTGTACACGATCATTAATGATCAACAAGGATCCTCTTTTGGTAGTTATATCATGTACTTCTCCGGCCAGTGATATGAACTCGCTGTCAGATATTGTTTTTTCACGCAATTGAATAGCATCCGCACCGCCATCTATGACAAGTCTTGACGTTTCTTTAACTGATTTTGTTGCAATGCTGCTGCTTATTAGTACATAGAGCCTAATTCTATGAAGAAGGTCTTTTTTTGTCATGTTGAGTTATGGTTTTCCGCTATAGTTTTTGTCTCGAAATTCTTAACATAATAGCCCATGTACTTCAAGTTTTATCTAATTTGATCTATTTTGATTTGACACGTTTTGTCGTCCTGCTATAATCCAAGTCTGAATATCTATTACCTCTCAAATTGAGTCTTAACCTTGACAAAAGCACGAGAATATTGCGGATTATTTGGGGTTTTTGATTGCGATGATGCAGCAGAAAAGGTCTATTATGGCCTTTATTCTCTACAACATCGCGGTGAAGAGAGTGCGGGTATTGCCTCTACTGACGGTAAGAGCATAATCTATCACAAAGATTTTGGATTAGTAAGTGATGTTTTCACTCCCGAGAGTCTGCACAAGATAAAAAACCCGCATGCGATTGGTCACGTCCGATATTCTACTTTTGGTGCAAGTGATAGCATAGACAATGTGCAACCCATGGTAGTATTATATGCCAAGGGTGAGGTTGCTATTGCACATAATGGGCAACTGCTGGGTGCTGGTAAGCTACGGTACGATTACGAACAGCATGGTTCGATCTTCCACACAACTTCAGATACAGAAGTCATCGTGCATTTAATGGCGAAGCCAAGTCATTTAGAAAAACCAAATCTTTCTCATGTATTGAACCATCTAAAAGGTGCTTTTTCTCTCCTGTTCTTAACAAAAGATGAAATGGTAGGGGTGCGAGATCCAAATGGATTTCGGCCGCTTTCAATAGGGAAGCTGAATAATAGTTATGTCCTGGCTTCTGAGACCTGTGCTCTGGATCAGGTTGGTGCAGAATTCATAAGAGACGTTAAACCCGGAGAAGTGGTTTACATTAACAAGGATGGTTTGAAAAGTGAGATATTTTGTTCGCCAAGGCGAATCAAGCCAGCCTATTGTATATTTGAGTTGATCTATTTTGCCCGCCCTGATAGCAATCTATTTGGTGATAACGTTCATTTTTTCCGAAAACGGCTTGGGGTGAGACTTGCAAAGGAGTCTCCTGTGGATGCTGATGTTGTAGTTGCTGTTCCGGAGGGAGGAAATTCGGCAGCAATGGGTTATTCGGAAGAGTCGGGTATACCATTAGATCGTGGCTTTATAAGAAATCACTATGTAGGAAGGACATTTATACAGCCTGAACAGGGGAGCCGACATAAGAAGGTTGAGCTTAAACTTAACGCTATTGCGGAGGTTGTGAAGGGCAAAAGGGTTGTTGTGGTTGATGACTCTATTGTGCGTGGAACTACAGCAAAATCCAGGATAAAGCTTTTGCGTAAGGCGGGTGCTACTGAGGTGCATCTGAGGATCAGCTGTCCTCCACATAGTTTTCCCTGTCGTTATGGGATTGATTTCCAGAGCAAGGATGAACTTATTGCGGCCAACCATACAATTGAAGAAATAACAGCTTTTCTAAAAGCAGACAGTCTGGGTTACCTGAGTTCGGAGGGAATGCTGGGCTGTGCGACTTCTCCGCGTAATCATTATTGTACGGCGTGTTTTTCCGGCAATTATCCCGTGTCAGATAAAAGTGCAGCAAAGAATAAGGCTAAAAAAGAACCAGTAAATAATAATAAAATAACGGTATAAAATGGCTGGAATTAGTTATAAAGATGCAGGTGTTGATATTGAAGCTAAGGGTAAGTTTACTACTGATATCTATCAACAGCTGCGCAGGACTTTTGGCCCGAGGGTTATAGAAAACCCAGGTGGTTTTGCCGGCCTGTTTTCGTTAAATTATGATTCGAAGCTGTTCTCCAAGAATTACAAACATCCCGTGTTGGTGGCATCTACAGATGGCGTTGGGACAAAACTGAAGATTGCCTTTATGATGGATCGACATGACACTATAGGAATAGATTTAGTAGCGATGTGTGTTAACGACATCTTGGTGATGGGTGCTGAGCCCGTATTTTTTTTAGATTATATGGCCAGCAGCCGTATGATCCCCGGGAAAATGAAGGAAGTTCTGCACGGTATTGCAAATGGGTGTTGTGAAGCGGATTGCGCTCTACTGGGAGGAGAAACCCCGGAGATGCCAGGTTTTTATCATGATGGCGAATATGATCTGGCGGGATTTGCAGTCGGTATTGTAGAAAGAAAAAAGATAATAAATGGGAAAGGCATAGGCGCAGGCGATGTCGTTATAGGTCTTAAATCAAGTGGGGTTCATAGTAACGGTTTTTCCTTGGTGCGTAAGGTTATATTTGAAAAAGCCAAACTGGATGTGAATAGTAAGCTTAAAACGATAAACGGGACTATTGGTGATGAGCTTCTTAAGCCGACCAAAATATATGTTAAACCGATAAGAGCCCTTTTGCGTCATTATCGATCCAAAAAAGTTGTTAAGGGAATGGCTCATATCACAGGGGGTGGTTTGATCGAGAATATTCCTCGTGTTTTACCAGAAGGATGTTCAGTACGTATCAAAAAAGGTTCCTGGCCTGTTCCGGCAATTTTTGAAGTAATACAGAAAAAAGGAAAAATAGATGAAGATGAGATGTACAATGTTCTAAATATGGGAATCGGAATGGTGTTGATTGTTTCAGAGTATTATGCGCCTTCTATAATGAAAAAGCTAAAACAAATGAAGGAAGATTCATTTATTATTGGAAAAGTGATAAAAGGTAATAGAAAAGTAGAGATTGTTTGAGAATGAGATACGAAGGTCTAACGTGCGTTAAATGGTATGAATTGCTCTGCTCCTGAATATGCCTTTGCCAATGCCGATAAGAATATATACGCAAAAGCCGAGCGCGAGCATAATACTCGGGTAAAGAATGAAGAAGACAAGAAGTGTGAAAAAGAGTACAGACGTGATTAATAAAGATACCGGATCGCGTTTGCTCCCTACAAGATCAACGATTCTTACATATGGGACTTTGCTCAACATTAAAATACCTAAAATAAAGATAACGCATGGAAGGCATGTAGAAACTGCTTGAACGTTAAGTGTGGTCTTGAGATACGAATCTAATAATATCAGCGATGCTGCTGTGCCGCCTGCAAGTGTGGATGGCAGCCCTGTAAAGTATTTACTCCGCTTGCTTCCAGAGCTACTGCTTTTTGTTGACTCAAACTCGAACTTGGCCAGCCTTATTGCAGCGCTTAAGGTGTAAAAGAAACAGACAAACCAGACTGCGACAGGAGAGCTGAGAACGCCCAGCCTTCCAATCAAGAATGCGGGAACAAGTCCAAATGTAATCATGTCTGCAAGCGTGTCTAAATGAGCGCCCCAGACAACCGTTGTTTTTGTTAATCGCGCGACCTGACCATCAAGACCATCAAAAATCATGGCCAGAATAACAAGCCAGGCTGCGTAAGCCAGCTCATTGTTTATGATAAATACGATTGCACCAAAACCGCAGGCGAGATTGCCCATGGTGACAATCGTAGGCAAATAATTTTTAATTTGTGCCATCATTTTTTGAAAACGTCTTAAATCTTCCATAGTTTGTATATATACAACAAAAATGATGCCGATACAATAGTATTATTGAAAAAAGAGACAGGAGTTTCTGCAAGTCTTAAAGTTTCAGTGTGTTATGTGTATTTAAGCAATAATCTAACCTTGGCTTGCTCATAAGTAGATGGACTATAAGTGCAATAAAGTTACTGCACTAAATTGGTGTAATGCTGCATTTTGTTTGTGTGCTGTTTTTTTATGTATTCAAAACTGAGAGGGACAAGCATTGGATAAAATAGACGATATAGTATCTATTCTCAAGCAGGAAAATAAGAAATATGTTGTGCCTATTGTTACGATAGTTTCCATGACAAAAGGTCCATTTGCGGTGCTTATTTCATGCCTGCTCAGCTTAAGGACCAAAGATAAAGTTACAGGAGAGGCCTCAAACAGGTTGTTTAAACTTGCAGACAATCCTGAGATGATGCTTGGTTTACGCACGAAGAGTATTGAAAAAGCTATTTATCCCGTTGGTTTTTATAAAACCAAAGCAAAAAGAATAAAAGAGATATGTAAAGCCTTGCTTGATGATTATGAGGGTGTTGTCCCTGATGAAATTGACGAACTCTTGAAGTTAAAAGGTGTCGGTCGTAAAACTGCGAATCTTGTAGTTACGCTGGGTTATGGCAAGATGGGAATATGTGTAGATACACACGTCCATAGGATTTCGAACCGACTTGGCTTGGTAAAGACAAAAACCCCGGACCAAACAGAATTTGCCTTAAGAAAGACGTTGCCTCAAAAACATTGGCTAATTTATAATGATCTCCTGGTAACTTACGGCCAAAATCTCTGTGTTCCGATCTCACCGTGGTGCAGTAAATGCAAAATTTTCAAGTATTGTAAAAGAATTGGTGTGGAAAAATCTAGATAACGGTTGTCAGGGCGTTATTTACTTTACTATTTCTTCGCCTGTGAGCTTGGAGAATGCCTCAAGATATTTTTCAGACGTCGTTCGGATTACGTTTTCAGGGAGTGAGGGTGGCGGTGGATTCTTGTTCCACCCGCAGGACTCTAAATAGTCTCTCACGAATTGCTTGTCAAAAGATGGCTGTGGTTTTCCAGGTGAATAGCTTTCCAACGGCCAGAAACGGGATGAGTCGGGAGTCAAGACTTCATCAATCAGAATTATTTTATCTTCATATTTGCCCCACTCAAATTTTGTATCACTGATTATAATTCCTTTTGTCAGGGCATATTCGCTTGCCTTCTTGTATATTGCAATGCTTTTTTGACTTATTTCTTCTGCGAGATCTCTACCAGTAATCTTGACAGCTTCTTCGAATGAAATGTTTTCGTCGTGACCGGATTCTGCTTTTGTTGATGGTGTGAAAATAGGCTCTGGTAACTTGTCACTTTCTTTCAGGTTGTCAGGTAAATTGATCTTGCAGACAGTCCCATGTTCTTTATACTCCTTCCAGCCGGAACCGGCGAGATAGCCTCTTACGATACATTCAACAGGGATTACGTCAACTTTCTTGACGAGCATTGAGCGTCCTCTAAGCAGGTTCCTGTCTTCTTCTGTTATTTTATCGATTTCGTCGATTGAAGTCGTGATTAAGTGGTTTTCAGTTAACTCTCCTATGAGCTCAAACCAGAATTCTGACATCTGTGTAAGGACTGAGCCTTTATGCGGTATGCCATTCGGAAGGATTACGTCGAAAGCTGAAATTCTGTCAGTTGCGACGAGCAAGAGGTTGTCATCAATTTCGAATATCTCTCTTACCTTTCCCTTATTATGCAGTTTTAAATAAGGGATATCTGTTTTTAGTAAAACCGGATCGTGGGATGCCATTATTTTATTAAAGTAAAAAAAATATAAAAAATAGTTTTCTTATGAAAACTGTTTGTTCAGTTTGTTTTTTAAAGTTTGAATACCTTTGAGATTAGGGCAAAGCGACATTGCCTTATTAAAACTTGCCAATGCGTTGTCCCATTCACCTGAAGTTATATAGATATCAGCAATCTTCTTGTATATGAAGGCTTTTTCATTTTTATTTACTTTCAAGTTTAAGGCTCTTGTCAAATATGCGATTGCCATGCTTGGTTCTGCTAGTTTTACCAGCTTTTTACACGATAAACGAATTATTCTCTCTTTGATTTCCTCAAGCAATAGTTTGCGTGCAGGATTGCCATCTTCATTTTGGTAAACATACTCGTACAATTCAAAGGCCAACTCGTATTTCTTCTGCTCTTCGTACTGTTCAGCAAGTAGAAATTTACAATCCAGATAATCTTTTATATCTAAAAAGTTCAGTAGTTTAAAGTCTTTGTTTTCTTCTTTTAGGCGTTCATAATTTTTGACTGCCTGATGCCCGTTTTTGTTTAAGAGGTCATTTAGTACAATCTTTGCCTGAGATTTCAAATCATACCTATCTCTCTCTCTTTCTACTTCGACTCTCTCATTATAGTAGAAATCTCTGGTAGTTTCATTTTCCAACAAACTATCATAGTGAGTCCTCTTCTCGGAGTCGGTCAGTGTTTTATATGCTTTAATCAGAAGTTTGATTTTGTCTTCTGAAGAGATTCCGTTTGTTTTGTTCTTATCGGGATGGTATTTTTTTACAAGTTTCCTAAATGAGTTTTTGATCTCATCTCTGGCAGATCCCTCTTGTACATGTAAAACGTGATAGTAATTGATCAATGCCTTTACCTCTTCTCAGTTCTATTTAAAATTTTATGCTGTTTAAGCAAAAATTCTAAGTTCAATTTAAACTGCGCTAATTGATGACTACCTGCATACTATCATCCGTATACTTGCAAGTCAAAACTTTTTGAATTTGTCAGATATCAATGATGTTGTGCGTTAGCCTTAAACCTTTTGGAGTTACGGCTTTATCCTTTTACTGTGTTTGTGTCTGTGGCAATAGTTTGACGTGGGTAGGAGATCGGGGTTTAGTCTCAATGTGTTACTCATATCTTAGTGTTTCTATCGGGTCTAAACGTGCCGCTTTTAATGCAGGATATATGCTGAACAAAACGCCACACGCTATAGAGAATGAGATGATGATGATAATGCTCTTAATGTCAACAACAGTGGGTATTTCATTAAAATAATAAACTTCCGGTGGAAATGGCCTCCAGCCCGAAAAATTGTATACTGTTTTCTCGATCCAATTGATTCTATTTATAAACCCAAGTCCTACTCCGGTTCCTATTGCAGAACCTAAAAGGCCAATGAAGAGCCCGTTCATAAGAAAGATAAACATGATGCCTTTGGTTGTGGCTCCCAGTGCCTTTAGAATCCCAATGTCCTTTGATTTCTCGAATACAATCATGGTTAATATTGCAAGTATGTTGAATCCTGCTACTATAATTATAAAAAACAAGATAAACGCCATGACGCGTTTTTCAAGAGCAACCGCTTTCAGGAATGTCCCACGTGCTTCTTCCCAGGTTTGAACATGAAAACCAAATCCAAGCTCCCTTTGAAGTAGTTTTCGTACCAGTGGCGCGTTCTTATAATCATCTAGTCTGACACTTATTCCTGTGACAGAATCCTTTGTTCCGGCTAAGTCCTGTGCAATATTTAATGGTATATAAATATAGTTTTTATCAACATCGTACATGCCTGATTTGAATTTTCCCGTGAGAATAAACGGTTTTACATTGATCTTGTCCCATCCTTTTATTGATACTAAAACAATTTTTTCTCCATTTTGTACAAAATTCTCTGGATTGGTTTCGGGATCACCTTCTCTGATGCGTAATAGTTCGATGCCTCCAAAGGCGCTGGGGGTTTTTTTCTCCCCGTGAATTGTTAATAAGTCCTGAGGCTTGTTGCCGAACTGTTTTATGTAGTTTTCAAAATTCCCCACCTTTGCTTCCGAAACAGGATCTATACCCTTGAAATACGTGAATTCTTTTGCGCCTCTTATGTTGAGAAGAGCGGGGCCTTCAATGTAAGGGGCACATGCCTCGACATGTTCAAGTGCTTCTATTTTTTTAAGAACTTCTTTATAGTCGCCTAATCCGTAGATGCCTCTTTTTTGGACAATAAGATGTGATAGCGTGCCTCTTATCTTTGAGCGAAGCTCCTTATCAAAACCGCTCATTACCGATAGTACAACAATTAAAGTCATAACTCCTACGGCAACTCCTGCAACCGCGAAAAAAGTGATTTTTTTTCTTCTGAGATATCGTAGGCTTACAAGTAGTTTGTACATTTCAATATATTCAAAATTTGAAAGTTTGAAAAATACTATCATAAGGGCGCGGGCATAAGCAATTAAAAATCAACATATCCAGTGGCAGGCTATTTCTGGTTTATGCTTGGATCGGGTGTTTTTGGCTTGGCTATATTTAAAAAAAGCTTGAAGAAGTTATAATTAAATATAAAATAACCGATTCGTCTAAATAGTAGATTATTAAATATTTTTTGAGGTTTATAATGCTGAATTTTACTACTGCCGGTGAATCGCATGGAAAGTGTCTGATTGTAATAGTAAATGGATTTCCGGCAGGGGTTCATTTAGATGAATCCGTCATTAATGCTGATTTGAAAAGGCGTCAAGGTGGCTTTGGCAGGGGCGGAAGGATGCAGATTGAAAGTGACAAAGTGTGTATTTTGTCGGGTACAAGAAAAAATATAACTATTGGAAGCCCTATTTGTTTGAAGATAGAGAATAGGGATTACAAGATAGACAATTTGCCTGATGTTACAAGGCCGAGGCCGGGGCACGCCGATTTGCCGGGGGTTATTAAGTTTGGCCACAGGGACGCAAGGAATATTCTTGAAAGAGCAAGTGCAAGGGAAACTGCTGCCAGGGTTGCAGCCGGGTCTTTAATGAAAATTCTACTAGCGAAGTTTGATATAAATGTATTGGGTTATGTCAAGAGTATTGGTGGCGTAAATTCGAAAAAAACAGTAAAAAATCCGGATGAAATACTGAAGAATAGAGATAAAAGTAAGGTCTATTGTCTGGATAAATTGGCAGAATCAAAAATGATTGAAAAAATCAAGAAGGCCAAGAAGGAAGGCGATTCTCTGGGGGGTATTATCGAAGTAATAGCGTTTGGGGTTCCTCCTGGACTGGGAAGTCATGCGCAGTGGAATTTGCGATTAGATGGGATTCTGGCAGGTGCCTTGATGTCAATACAAGCGATAAAGGGGGTAGAGATTGGCCTAGGGTTTGATTTTGCAAAAAAATTTGGCTCTCAGGTGCATGATGAGATCTTTTATAGCGAAGATAAAAGTGCGTTTGGCAGGGCAACCAATAATGCTGGCGGAATAGAAGGTGGCATAACAAATGGTGAAGTTATAATTGCAAGGGCTGCTATGAAGCCGATTCCAACACTTATGAAGCCATTAAGGTCTGTGGACATAGTCACTAAAAAGCCGGAAAGTGCATCGACAGAGAGATCGGATGTTTGTGCCGTGCCTGCTGTGTCAGTTGTTGGCGAGGCAGCTATGGCTTTTGAAATAGCCAGGTGTTTCATGGAAAAGTTTGGTGGCGATAGTATTGACGAAGTAACGAGGAATTATGAGGGTTATTTAGGGCAAATCCGTGTAATATAATTACTGACAAAGGTAGTTTTGTCTTGAAAATATAAAATATTCTGATAATCTTGTAAGGTTTCCTAGCTAGCGTAGCTCAACGGCAGAGCAGCTGATTTGTAATCAGCAGGTTGCGGGTTCGAATCCCACCGCTAGCTCATACTATTTGGCATGGATTGACATGCGGATTTGTAGTATGTCCAAATATTATGGGGAGGTACCCGAGTGGCCAAAGGGGACAGACTGTAAATCTGTTGGCATAGCCTTCGGAGGTTCGAATCCTCCTCTCCCCATATTTTAGTTTTTTGGACTTTGGTGTTCATAGTGGCGTGTTGGTTGTGGGTTGATATTGGCTTTTAAAGTTGTTTTGAGGTCTTCAAGGAATCATCACTGGCGTATCCCAATTCAAAGAAAGAAAACTGGAATATGACTAAAAGTTTTGTTTCTGCATGCCTAAAACGATAGTTCAGGCTGGATAAGCGGGCGTGGCTTAATGGTAAAGCCCTAGCCTTCCAAGCTAGTCATGCGGGTTCGATTCCCGCCGCCCGCTCTTTTTTAGAGCTAATAAAGTAAATTCTGCAAAATATTGATCTATCTGCACCTGTTTATCGGCTTTCGTGGATATATATATATTTTTTTACTTTATTAGAAAAAAGTTTTTGACTTCTATCGTATTTGTGATAAACTAAAATGCTTTCCGCTATATCCTAAATCTTTTAGCAGTTTTGCGTTACATGCTGCTGTGGCTCAGGGGTAGAGCACGTCCTTGGTAAGGACGAGGTCATGGGTTCAAATCCCATCAGCAGCTGTTTTTTTGCATATGTGGGTTTTTGGCAAAATATAAATATTTTTATTAATGATTAACGGATTTTAAGTAAATTTGTAGGAGTTATGTGTTATGGCTAAGGAAGTGTTTCAGAGGACAAAGCCACATGTGAATGTAGGAACGATAGGGCATGTGGATCATGGTAAGACTACGTTGACGTCAGTGATAACGAATACAATGGCGGTGAGCGGACAAGCCAAGGCAAGGGCCTTTGATTCGATAGACAATGCGCCAGAGGAGAGAGAGAGGGGCATCACGATAGCGATAGCGCATGTTGAATACGAGACAGAGAAGAGGCATTATGCTCATGTTGACTGTCCTGGTCATGCTGATTACGTAAAGAATATGATAACCGGTGCTGCGCAGATGGATGGTGCGATATTGGTGGTGAGTGCGCCGGATGGTCCGATGCCTCAGACACGAGAGCACATATTGCTGGCGAGGCAGGTAGGTGTGCCTAAAATTGTTGTATTTATGAATAAGATGGACCAGCTGGAAGATCCGGAGTTGGTAGAGTTGGTAGAGATGGAAATTCGTGAACTATTGAGCAAGTATGAGTTTCCTGGTGATGATATACCTGTGACCAAGGGTTCGGCGATAAAGGCTGCTGAGTGTGGTTGCGGTAAAAAAGAGTGTGAGCATTGCGGTCCTATACATGAGCTGATGGATTCGCTTGATACATATATACCTGATCCTGTGCGTGAGACAGACAAGCCGTTTTTGATGTCCATAGAGGATGTATTCAGTATAAAGGGCAGGGGTACGGTTGGTACTGGTCGAATGGAGCGTGGAGTGCTGAAGGTTGGAGACGAGGTAGATATCGTTGGTATGGTAAAAGAGATCAGGAAGACGACTTGTACTGGGGTAGAGATGTTTAACAAGACGCTTGAGGAGGGGATGGCAGGAGATAATGTAGGCGTGTTGTTAAGGGGTGTAGAGAAGGATGATTTGGAGCGAGGTCAGGTGTTGGCGAAGCCGGGTAGTATAACACCGCATACCAAGTTTGAAGCGGAGGTATATATATTGACGAAGGAAGAGGGTGGTAGGCATACACCGTTTTTTAACGGATACAGGCCTCAGTTTTATTTCAGGACAACGGATGTGACAGGGGTTGCGACGTTGCTGGGTGGTGCGGAGATGGTGATGCCGGGAGATAATGCTAACTTGCTGATAGAGTTGATAACGCCGATAGCGATGGATAAAGAGTTGAGATTTGCTATTAGAGAAGGCGGTAAGACTGTAGGCGCAGGTGTTGTTACTAAAATTATTGAATAATAGAATT
>CAYTGO010000003.1:59665-94488 GCA_964437425.1 uncultured Candidatus Scalindua sp. | reverse complement strand
TTGATGCCAATAAGGAGAAGGATGGCGTTAAGGTAACCGATTCAGGCCTACAGTATAAAGTGATAACGGAGGGAGACGGAGCAAAACCAAAAGCAACTGATAAAGTTAAAGTACATTACAGCGGCACGTTGATTGGAGGCAAAGAGTTTGATAGCTCATACAAACGTGATAAGCCGGCAGAGTTTATGTTAAATCAAGTCATCAAAGGGTGGACTGAAGGCGTACAACTTATGAATGTTGGCAGTAAATATGAATTTTATATTCCTTCAGGATTGGCCTATGGTCCAAATGGCCCGCCAAGCATTGGCCCTGACCAGACTTTGATCTTTACAGTGGAGCTGCTTGATATTACAACACCATAACCACAAAAGAGGTTAATTTTTTTAGGTTGTAACCACTGCAAGTGTTTGTAAACAAAAAGACGGACAGAGCCTAAAGGCCCTGTCCGTCTTATGTGGCTCCTCGGGTAGGATTCGAACCTACAACCTAATGATTAACAGTCACCCACTCTACCATTGAGCTACCGAGGAATTTGTTTACAAATAAATATCTATTATCTATCTAAGGAATATTACAATATTGTAACAGCAAATTCAACAACTACTGTTACTGTTACAATAATTCAGAATTTTTGAAATCTCCGATTTTAGTCTATCGCGTGCAGCAATTATATCAATAAACCCATGCTTCAGCATGGATTCTGCCGATTGGAACCCCTTGGGAAGTGTTTTTCTAATAGTCTCTTTAATAACTCTTGGCCCTGCAAATCCCACAAGCGCACCGGGTTCTGCCATTATAATGTCTGCCTGCGAGGCAAAGCTTGCCATGACCCCTCCTAATGTCGGATCGGTAAGCACCGATATAAACAGTAACCCGGCATCCTGAAGCCTGGCTATGGCAGCACATGTTTTTGCCATCTGCATGAGAGAAAATGCACCTTCGTGCATTCTCGCACCTCCTCCTGAACCGGAGACTATGATAAGCGGCAATTTCAACTCAAGTGCCATTTCTGCTGCTCTCGCAATTTTTTCTCCCACTACGGATCCCATGCTCCCCATTATAAAACTTGAATCCGTAACTCCAAAAACGACTTCCTTTCCATCAATAAAACCTTTTCCAACCGTCGCTGCTTCATTTAAATTTGTTTTTTTCTGTTCACTAATAATCCGGTCTTTATATTTTATACGATCCTCAAATTTCAATGGATCAGCAGGCACCATATCATTCCAATACTCCTGAAAACTATCTTTATCGAGTGTTATATCTATACGTTCATTGGTAGATACCCTGAAGTGATAATCACACTCCGGACAAACATTATGTTTCTCCTCCACCTTTTTTTTATAAACTACACTTTTACACCCATCGCACCTTTGCCATAGCCCATCAGGTATATTCTTCTTTTTCTTAAAGAACAATTATTTATCTCCCACAATATTTCAATAAAAACATTTGGCACACCATTGTTTCACGAAAAAACTTAAGATACCTGTCTGACCCTTCAACTTCAGGTCTTTCCTATTAAGAATAGTTTCAGTTTTTCACAGACAGATAGGAATTTTCCTGCGCTACTTTACGCAGTGCTTCTATTGCTTCCTTATAGTCGTCCTTTGCAAATATAGACGTTGCCGCAGCAAAAACGTTTGCACCGGCAGATGAAGCGTCAGAAATAGTTTCCGGTTTTATACCGCCATCCACTTCAATGTCAAGATTTTCAGGAGCTATTTCTCTCAATTTTCTTATTTTTTCACATACGTATTTCTTGAAAGCCTGACCTGAAAATCCAGGGTAGACCGTCATCACAAGAAGCATGTCTATAGATTCAAGCAGTTTTTCAACTGTCCGTTCGTGCGTATCGGGATTAATGGCAACTCCCGCTTTTAGCCCTCGATCTTTGATTAAATTGATAACACTTAACGGATCATCTGTTGCCTCTATATGAAAAGTCAGGATATCATCCTTTTCTGTTTTTTGCGTAAAGGACTCTACATACTTATCCGGATTTTCAATCATGAGATGGATGTCCAGTGGTACTTTAGCAATTCTCTTTAATCCTTCAACGATAAATGGACCCATCGTAATGTTTGGAACAAAATGGCCATCCATAACATCGACATGAATTAAGTCAACACCAGCCTGCTCTATCTTCTCAATTTCACTACCCAACTGAGTTGAATCGGCAGAAAGTATTGAAGCGGATATTTTTGTTTGCATATAAATTAGTTCCTTTCACCCGCTAATTCATGACTCAGATTATCAGTCAATGCTGCTATCCCAGGTAATTCTTTACCCTCTAATAATTCCAGAAATGCGCCACCGCCTGTAGATATAAATGAAACCTTGTACGATTCTCCCATCCTGTGAAATGCAAGGTCTGTGTCTCCTCCTCCTACAATAGTTAACGCATAAGCCGTTACAACCGATTCTACCATTGAGTATGTACCCCTGCTGAAGGCATCTATTTCGAATGCTCCCATTGGACCATTCCAAATTATGGTCTTCGCATTTTGCATCGCTTCAGAAAAAAGCTTTGTACTTGCAGGCCCAATATCGAGAGCAAACCAGTCATCCGGAACTTCCTGGAAGGTGACCAGCTTAGTCTCCGCATCACCGTCAAACTTATCTGCCGCCACAAAGTCCACTGGTAAATATATTTTGACACCTCTCTCTTTGGCAAGTTTATTTATATTCAAAACCTTTATCGCCACGTTTTCATCTACCGTTGCCTTACCAATTCCATATCCATGGACCGCAAGGAATGGGAATGCCATTGCACCGCCGATTATTATTTTATCAACCTTTTTTACCAGATTTTCTATTATTTTTATCTTATCTAATACCTTCGCACCACCAACGATAGCAACCACCGGTCTCGACGGAACGTTGACCGCCTTCTCAAAATAATCAATCTCTCTCTTCAGAAGAAAACCGGCTGCAGACTGAGATACTTCCTCATTCATACCTACCATTGAAGCATGTGCTCTGTGACAATTTCCAAACGCATCCTGTACCATCACATCACATAAGCTTGCCAGCTCTTTGGCAAACCCAGGATCGTTATCCCGTTCACCTTTATAAAAACGCAGATTTTCAAGCAGCAAGACATCCTCAGGCTGCATCGCCTCTACCTGTTTTTTCACTTCAGGGCCGATGCAGTCACTTGCCAGTGTCACGTCCTTATTGAGAAGCCTGTTAAGTCTCTTGGCAACCGGCTTTAAACTGAATTCCGGCAAGGGCCTTCCACCCGGCCTGCCAAGATGAGAGGCAAGGATTATCTTTGCACCTTCATCAAGCAGATAATTAATAGTTGGCAAAGTGGCCCTTATCCTGGCATCATCGGTAATATTCCCCTGTTCATCAAAGGGAACATTATAATCCACCCGCACAAATACTCTCTTGCCTTTCAGGTCAAGCTCGTTGATAAAAAGTTTGCTCATTGTATAGAATCTATTTATATCTTTGAGATAAGCTCTACGAGGTCTACCATACGATTTGAATAACCCCATTCGTTATCGTACCAGCCTATCACTTTAATCAAATTACCATCAATTACACATGTGGACATGGCATCCAGAATACATGAATGTTTATTGCCTATTATGTCAGAGGAGACAATGGGATCTTCACAATACTCCAATATGCCATTCAATTCGCTGTCTGCTGCCGCCTTTATAACACTGTTAATCTCTTCAATACTTACATTCTTTTTCACTGTTGCCACTAAATCAGTTACCGAACCATTAACAACAGGTACCCGCATTGCCATGCCATCAAGCTTTCCCTTAAGCTCCGGAATAACCTCGCCAATGGCTTTAGCAGCACCGGTGGTTGTCGGTATAATATTAACGGCAGCGGCCCTCGCCCTTCTCAAATCACTGTGCATCATGTCTGCAACCTTCTGATCATTTGTATAGGCATGAATAGTTGTCACAAGGCCTTTTTCTATCTGAAAGTTGTCGTTAATTACCTTTACGAGCGGTGCTAGACAATTTGTAGTACATGAGGCGTTAGAAACAATTTTATGTTCAGCACTGAGATCATTTTCATTTATTCCCATAACAATCGTAGCGTCAAGCTGATCTTTAGAGGGAGCAGACAAGATTACCTTTTTTGCTCCAGCCTCAAGATGCTTTGTACAATCTGCCCTTTTTGTAAATATACCTGTAGACTCTATCGCGACGTCAACCCCTAACTCACTCCATGGAAGCCTGGCTGGATCTTTTTCCTTCGTCAGTTTAACCTCTTTTCCTTTTACAATAATCGCATCTTCTTTTGCTTCAACATCTCCATTAAATTTTCCATGGACTGAATCATATTTCAAAAGCAGAGACAATGTCCTGGCATCGGCTAAATCATTTATAGCAACCACATCAACATCTTCCCTCTCTGCAATTACTCTAAATACATTTCGGCCTATTCTGCCAAAACCATTTATTCCCACTTTAATTGCCATTTTTCAGATTCCTTTCAGTCCAAATATAAGAGATAGTTCCGCTCTACAGTCCAAAGCAAGTTCATATAATTCCAGCAGGTTGTGACTTGTTGAGATGCCTTTTTTGAAAAGCTGTTATTCCTGCTTTCAGAAGGGATTTTTCAATTAAATGCAAAGTTCGTCTTCTCAAAATATAAGTATTCTATAAAATGAGGAAATACTTATGGATATGATTACAACAAAGAGGTAAAATTCTAACACAACACCATAATTTGTCAAGGGTTTTTAGCCCTTTGCCAAAGGGATGAAAATGTAGTATTTGTTGGCCTCTACGTATTTCCAGCGTACTTATCTGAAAGTAATTATTATGAAAAAATATGCAATATTATTCCTGCTTTTGTCTGGCTGTGCATCAGTAAATATGTTCTCTAAGGTCGATGTTAACAAAGATTTCCCTCATGATGAGATTCAAAAAGTTGCTGTAATTATGTTCGAAGCACCCGTAGACGAAAAAAAGAATTACATGCTCTCTAAGCTCTCCGCAAAAACGACTATAGACGCAAACGCAGGTGCAATCCTTTCAAGCATAACTGCCAGAGAACTGGAAAAATGGGGGAAATATATTGTTGTTAATAGAAAAGCAGTGGACGAAGAGCTGAAATTAAAAAAACTCAAGAAAGAAGATTTATTGAATAAGCAAAATTTCTTGAATCTGGGAAAACAGTTAGGTGCTGACGCCATAGTCGTTGGCGACATTGAGCGTTTTGGCGTCTCTTACAGGGCATTGTCCTCCGGATTATTCGTAGCACCAATAGTAACAAAAGTCTCATTTACCGTAAGATGTGTGGACGTAACTACAAATGAATCAATTTGGACAGCTAAGATTAAAGGCAACTCAGCAGCAGACAATGAAAGGGCCCTGGCATCTAAACTTATTTCAAAAGCCTTCGAAGAGCTTAGGACAAAATTCAACTAAATTGCGCACAAATCTCTGCCAAACGGCCCACTTCCACACCAGAATACCTTCCCTATAATCTCAATTAAAACCGAAAAAATAACACCTGTTTACACAAAACTATAAACTACTTTCTGACAATATACTTACACTATTTTTACTACATTTCTGCAGCTTACTTACTATATATTGTAATTCAAATAAAAAAACATACAAAATATTGTATTTTTCCCTTGACAATCGATTTTGTTTCTGCTAGACAATGTGCATAAACTTAAAGTGACTTGATTTAACTTAGATAGATTTGACGAAAGGCAAGATGATAATGAGCAAATGTTTACAAATATACTATAACGAGAAAAGAGATGAAAACATCAAAGAGATGATTCAGGAATTAAGAAAAGCTGAAGATTCTCAGTATTATAGGAGAAGATCAGATAGCGAGGTCGCTCTGATGGTATTGAGCAGGGCACTCAAAAGCGAAGTAAAAAAACTAAATGGTATCGGGAGAAAATAATAATAAACAAAAATTTAAGGTTTATCTATTTACCACTTGATTCTATTAGAAACTGATGAGTACGGGGGTAAATGTGGCCGGAGCCTTCATCTCCGTTACTTCAAGCCTCGCCCTCCCGTGTGCTGCCACAGCGTAATCGGGAATTGCCGTACTCACCTGACGGGGGTCTTAACTCCTTTCCCCCTCGTCACCTGACGGCAAAAGGGCTATCTCACCGCAAGAGAATAGCCCTTTTCGCCGTCTTAGCAGTTTCTAATTAATTTAGCTGATTCGCCCACGCTAACATTTAAATAGCACGGGATAGCTTATCTAAAACACAAAATCTGGAGGTAGCAGAGAAATTGGCAAAAAAGGCGATCAAAAAACCAAAGACAAAACCTAAGGCTTCTACCAAAAAATCTGTTAAGGAAAAAGCGAAACCAACCCCCAAGAGCAAAAAAGAAATCAAAAAAGAAAAACCGAAGACAAAAACAGAAAAAATACAACTAACACAAAGTGTATGAGATTTTAGAGAACACTTTTAAGCCTAAGGCATAAATCTTTTTATTTATACTTATGCCGTTTTCCTCCCATACCAATCCTCATTTCCGCCAAAGCTGAGCTACCCAGGAATGTCCCCACAACGAAAGTTCAATGTTATATCATGCTCTATAATCTGTCAATCCTATTATAAAAATGACCAGACAAACTGTATTAATCACTGGTGCCAGTGGCTTTATTGGTACTGAATTGATTGCCCGATTAAGCAAAAAGTACTACATTATTGGCATAGACAGGACACTACATAAAGATAGAGACAATAGTGTGTTATGGTATAAAGCCGATATAACAGACAAGGAGCTTTTACGTAACATTTTTCGTGAAATAGAAGTAAAGATTTCAGGAAGGATCGATTACGTGTTTCATCTGGCTGCATATTATGACATGGTAAACAAAGAAAACAGATTGTACCGTGAAACTAATGAGAACGGAATGAGACATCTACTGGACAATTTGATACATTTCAATGTGATTAACTTTATTTTTGCAAGCAGCACAGTCGTTTTTAAACCCACTTCGGGTGATGACAAGCTAAATGAAGATTCAGATTTAAGCTCATTCATGCATTATGGAAATTCGAAGATTGAGGGAGAAAAAATCATATCAGAATACAAGGAAAAGATAAAAGCAACAATCTTCAGGCTTTCGGCAGTATATTCTCAGGATTGCAGGTCGATACCGCTGGCAAACCAGATCGCCTTTATTTGGAAAAGGTGTTTTGGCTATAGAATTTTACCAGGGAAGGGAGTAGGCGGTATATCTTACGTACATATTGAAGATGTACTCGACGCCTTTGAGAAGTCTATGTTAATGGCGAAAGAAATCCCTTCGGGTTCAATAATGATTTTGTCTGAGGAAAACCTTATCTCAAATAATGAACTTTGCGTTCTTATATCCCGTGAGATTTATGGCAAAAATTTGAACTTAATACATCTTCCTGTGTGGCTTGTTTGGCTCTGTATTTATGCCGCAAGTAACTTCCACTCTTTAATAGGAAGGCGTTATTTCTTTAAACCATGGATGTTAAAATTGACAGACAAAAAATATCGATTTAACATTGAAAAGGCCAAAAGAACCTTAGGATGGCAACCCCGCTTTCAACTGGAGCAACAGATGGCAGTAATAATTAAGAATCTAAAAAGCAATGCAAGCAGATGGCTTGCAATTAATAATATGCAATAAAACACCATCACTAATCATAACCAACATAGTTTGCTAAATATCTTTACAATATACTGCGACTGTGAAATACTCGTTTTCGTTTGCGTCATAATATATATTGGTGTATATTTGCTTGTTATAAACATTTATAAATACATCCTTACAATCCTAAAAAGGATGCCTTCTATTGGAGAAACGTATGAAGAAACTGCTCATTATATGCACTTTCGCCTTAATGCTCTTTTTTCCCTGCACTATTGGCTTTTCGGATATCTTAAAGGATTTAGAGAAATTTCAAACATCTCTGGGTGACTGGGTAACACAAATCGAAGAATTAAACGGCAGAATTTCAAATCTGGAGGGAGATAAAGCGGCTAGAGAAAAGCAAACCGCAGAATTAAACAACAGTCTTGCAAATATCGAAGATCTATTAAGCAACATGGATGCTAAAGTTGAAAGAGTAGAAAACATGAGTTCACTGGAAGGAGTAAAGGAGATTGTAAAGTCATTTGAAGGAACATTGAACGTTTTTAAGAAAAGATTTTCTAAGCTGGCAAACCGAATGGAGGACCAGGAAGTTAAAACTGCTGTACTTGAAAGGATGTATAAAACGGCAAATAAACCATTAGACACATTAATGCAGGCTTTAGATGAGCAGAAAAGTGTTATCAGCAAGCTGGGTAATAAGCTGGAAAAGCAGGAAGAACTCATCCTGTCTATGAAAGAGAGCCTCCAAAAGCAATCATCCCCGGACGAATCTATTGTACGTGGAATCGAAGAACTATATTCCAGATTAAATAAACTTGAATCAGGCGTTTTGGTGCAGGCGGCAACGGAACATGCTAAACACGAAGAAGAAAAACATGCCGCAGCCGGACACCACGAAGAGGCAGAACATGCTTCAGCCCCAGCCGGACACCACGAAGAGGCAGAACATGCTTCAGCCCCAGCCGGACACCATGAAGAGGCAAAGCATGCTGCAGCTCCAGCCGGACACCATGAAGAGGCAAAGCATGCTGCAGCTCCAGCCGGACACCATGAAGAACCACAGGCACATGGTGAAAAAACAGACCTCATCGACATAGGTGAAGGATTTTTTGTTAAAAACATTAGATTTGAACCATTCGGTTCATCTTCCCAGATAAGCGGCGAAATAATAAATAAATCTGACAGAGACCATGGCATGACTGACTTTAAAGTTCAGGCTTATGACAAAGAAAATGTCCCTTTGGGAGATCAGGGGTTTTCTGTTTATGGATTTAACAAAGGCACAACTAAGCCTTTTGAAGAGATAATAGTTGGTGTCATATCCAAAGAGATTAGCAAGTATGCAATTTATTCTGCCAAAATGCCATTAGTTTCAGATGAAGGAGTAAGCACAATCAAAATTATCAATAGAGAAGAAATTGTTGCTAAAGCTGAGACAAAAGAAGTTGCACCACTAGACAGCCTGGAAGACTTGATATTTGACGAGAAAGCACATCCGGAAGAGCTGGAGGGATTTGAAGATGTCGGCAATGGTTTTTATGCCAGTAACATTTCATTTAATGGTTTTGGATCTTCCTCTTCTGTGACAGGGAACATAAAGAACAATTCAGAAAATAGCTTTTACAATGCGTCTTTTGTCCTGAGAGTATACAGTAAGGCTTACGGCATGATCACAAGCCTTGATTTTTCCGTAAGAAGTATCAATAGTGGAGACACTAAGGCATTTGAAGAAATCATTTCGGGTGTACAGCCTGTAGATATCGACAGGTATGAAATAGCGTTTAAAAGCTCTTATTGAGATACTGGAAACTCTTCGGTAAAGGATGAGGATGATCCCCATTCCTCATGAGTAGCCTCATGTGTTTCACTTGGTACTCCGTGAGAAGTAGTTTCTTGCCCATGATGTTCCATTATAGAGGCTCCATGGTCTTCCTTTTGATGGGGAACTGTACCATGTTCTTCATGTCCATCGTGAGGAGCAGTATCATGACGAGGCACAGTACCATGATCCATTAAAGAATCTCCATGGTCTTCATGCCCACCACCACCATGGCCTTCTCCATGTTCACCGTGACCTCTCAGCACTTCAGGTAAATCATCCGACAGTTTAAGAGATCCAGGAGAATCTTCAAGTTCTAATATGATAGGCAGGTCTCTCTCTACTCCCGCCCCTAATTTAATTATCATTTCATCTACATCCAGGAGATCCATATCCTGTGTAGATACTACTATATCATCCAGATTTATATTTCTGGCTGCTTCAAGTGCCACAATCAAATCTCCTCCCAGGCCCGTCATTGAAACCCTTCGCAGCCTCTCGCCCTCTGCCGTTGCCCTATCAACAAGCAATTCTCCAGCAGCGTGTTTCACATGCATATAATGATCCCCTTCTGCCTTCTGCTCTATCATGAATTTATTCGCGCTGGCAATAATCCGCGTAACCGTAGTATCCATTTCAGCTTTCAATGCTACTATTTTACCATCCTTATCTGATTGTATTTTTTGCGCAAGGGCCTCCGTAGAAGCGTCAATCGTCTGAGTAATACCCCTTTTGCCAACAGCTTTCTCTTTTGCCACATTCAATAACTCATCTAACTCTGCGAGCTTAACATTTTTAATCTTTCTTTCCAGCTGAGTGTCAAATCTCATATCAAGAATAAGCCAGTCAATAACACGGACGTGGCGTGATTTAACCTGGCTAGCAAGTAATATTTTAGCTTCTGCAGCCCTTTTGCGTTTTTCGTCAGGATTATAGAGATCCTTTTCCGACATCCTTCCCAAAACGCTTCTGGCTACGTCTTTTGCTTCACTCTCTACAAACATCTTATATCGGTTACCAGGGCCTATTTCCTGACGAATCTTATTCGCTTTACCATCCATTATTTGATATTTCACAATTATGTCAACAGTAACGTCATAGTCATCTGCTGTTCTAATGCGTATCTCTTTTGACTCAATCTTACCTTCCGCATTACGCGCTTCCCGCGTCAAACTAAGTGTCTGTACAGTGCCATCAAATAAATCCCAGGTTTCAATCTGTCTAATAAATCTATGCCAGCCAGGTTTATAGTCTTTTTGTACAACACCTCTTTTAAAACCCCATATCGCAGTTTTAACCCCTATCTGATCAATCTCAACCCTGATTATCATAAACCTTACACCAACAACAATAACTATGATAGCGATTATAATACTTAGAGGTATGAAATATTTAGCAATAAACTTGGCCAGAAACTTTATCATTAATCCGCTCTCCTGATACTATTCTGTTTTAATATAATTCTGGTACAGGCAAGAAATAAAAATTACCCAAATCAGTTTCTCTGTTAATGTCCCGAATGTCCTGCCGCCGCTGGATGTCCTGCCGATTCGTCGGACGGCTCACCATGTACTGAAGACGGCGCCGCATGCTCTCCTCCACCATGAGAGGGTTCTTTCTCCTTAGCGGGTGGTTGTGTTACCTCACCCGCACCCGTTTCCTTGAGTAGTCTTTCCATTATTCTCAGCTGGGGTATCTCCTCTGCTGCCTTTAATACCGGCGTTCCTATAACCTTAGCATTACGCAATCGCCTTGCATATTCCATTTTGACAAGATTGCGTCCGCCTGCACCCTCAAGCGCTTTTTTAAGGGCGAAGATACCCTCTGCTTCTGCCTTCTTCACTGCAAGAATTGACGCAGCATGTTTTTCCAGTCTATCATACTCCGCATCTGCATCAAGTCTAGCCTTAATAAGATATGCCTTACCGGCATCCCTGATTTTGTCTGATTCCGCCTTTGCGTCTATCTCCATCTGATGTAACGTACCCCTAAATCTCGATATTGCTACATCCAGCTTCTTTGTTTCTTCAGTAACTACCCTATTCTGATTTTTTCTGGCAGCCGATGCTCTCTGTACCTGCTCCTCAACCTCTTTGTCGGCAAGTCTTCTTTCGTGTATCTTCTCCGCATATTCTCTGTAATATCGGTAATCAATAAAATTCAAAGATGTTACAAATATTCCATGTGGATTTAGCAAACTGTTCAGCTCAGCAGTTGACGTCTTTATCTTTTCTTCCCTCTTAACGGAATCAGGAAATTCACTTATGGTTAAATCTCCAAACTCATATCTACAAATAGTTCTCGCATAGTCCCAAATCCACTTTTCCTTAAATTCTTCACCAAAACCCGTGTCCTGAACAACTTTACTTGCAATCTTCGAAATTAGTTTATATTGTATAATCAAATCTATACTCACGTCACCTCCATCGCGCGTCTTGAGTATGATAGGGTTTCCCTGTGGGAAATCTGCGGATATATTCGATGACGCCATAGGCGCTTCCTGCTCCCTCTTATCAAGAATGTACAAGTCTTGAATGAAAGGGTAGTAAACTACAGCACCAGCGCGATCTATAGTTTTTATATTGCCAGTTATGTTATTAATAATTACAGCAACTTCGTCCGCCTGTATCTCCTTCCATGTCAACCTTCTACCACCCACAACGAGCAGGACTACCAAAGCTATTGGTACAATGACAAAAAATACCATTTTCTTAGAAAGAACAGGTTTCTTTTTAACACCTTTTGGGTTAAAGCTTTTTTCCATTTAGAATCTCTATAATTTAAAAAAATTTATACTTCGTTAGTTTATTTTACGTACATATTACACTAGCGACCTGAGTAGGGAGGAATGGTTATACCCAGCACCCTGATAGCAAATTTTTTATTCTCCAGGCCAAATTGCACTTTTCCTTTTCCAGTAATAAGGGAAACAACCGTAAGGAAAGGTAGCACAACTGGGAGTAATATGAAAAGTATACATAAAGACAACAACGTTATTGGCAAAATGATTGAAACCAAGGGAAAAGCTATCAATACAACGACCGTTATTACTGACAAACCAAATACTATGGCAGGAGGCAGAAGGAAAATTGAAAATAAGGCCGTCATAAATTTCTTAAAACGGCTTTCAATTCTACTACCAAAAATGAAAACGCCGGAAGATGAAACATCTTCTACAGCGATAGTGTTTCCCGCTTTTTCTTCCTTTTCCTCAAATGAAGCCTTTTCTGCAACAGCACTAACCGTTTTTTCTTCTTCTGCAGACGGAACTTCTTCGGTTGTCGTACGAGCCTTTTCTTCTTTTGCAGAGGAAATTTTTTCGGTTTCCACACTAACCGCTTGTTCTGCCTCCGAAGAGGCGGATTTTTCGGTTACGGCATCAACCGTTTCTTCTACTGCCTCAGCCTCCTTTTGTTTCTTTTTCCTCTTCCACATTTATGATAATCTTATATGTATTTAAGCAAGTATCTTATCTTGACATTAGGAATCTTAGCCGATATTATCTATTTGACTGCCAAAAATCAGGCGGGATTTAGCAGTTAATTCTATGTAAAAAAAACTTAAAGTCAAGCGAAATTTACAAGTTATGAAAACACAATATTACCCGACATTCAACGAATTCAAAGAACTTTCAAAGAAAGGGAATGTTGTGCCTGTATACCGTCAACTTTTCGCAGATACTCTGACCCCAGTGTCTGCATTTCAGAAGATTTCAGAAACTGATTACGCATTTCTCCTGGAAAGCGCAGATGGCGGAGAAAAAATCGCAAAATATTCAACTATAGGCAGTAATCCCTTTTCAGGGTTCAAATGCAAAGGTTCTAACGTAGAAATCTCTAACAAGGAAGGGATTACGCATATAGAAACTACAGATCCATTCAAAGCACTGGAACAACAGATTAGCAAATTCTCTCCCGTACGCGTAAATGGATTGCCAGACTTTTTTGGCGGGGCAGTTGGATACACATCTTACGATTCTGTGCGCTACGTCGAAACGCTGCCGGATTCAACAACCGACGACTTAAATCTGCCGGATATGTACTTTATGTTCTATGATGAAACAATTGTATTTGACCACTTAAACAAAACAATAAAAGTAGTCTGCGCGGCTCATATAGACGAAAGAGATATTCAAGATGTCTATGAAGATGCGGTTAATAAAATAGATAATGTTACTAATAAGCTCCGCACCCCTGTAATGACCTTAAGTGATGATATTACCGAAAAAGGGGAGCTAAGCCTGAAGTTCTCGTCAAATTTTAAGGAACCTGATTTTCTTCAGGCAGTCGAAACATGTAAAGAATATATTCGTGCCGGAGACATAATACAGGCGGTTCTGTCACAACGTCTGCAAACAGAGATAAACGCTGAACCTATTAATATTTACCGCACATTAAGGGTAATCAACCCCTCACCATATATGTTCTACATAAAAATGAAGGATTTGGAGTTGATAGGCTCTTCTCCCGAAGTTATGGTAAAAGTAGATGACGGAAACATTAACGTAAGGCCAATAGCAGGAACAAGAAAGCGCGGAAGCACAACGGAAGAAGATGAGCTGCTAGCTAAGGAATTATTATCTGATCCAAAAGAGCTTGCCGAACATATCATGCTACTTGATTTAGGGAGAAATGATGTAGGAAGTGTTTCGCAATACGACAGCGTCTCGATAGACGAAAAAATGGTAATAGAAAAATACTCGCACGTAATGCATATTACATCCAGCGTCAGTGGCAAATTAAGAAGCGACAAAAACGCCTTTGACGGCTTAAGGGCATGTCTGCCTGCAGGCACCTTATCAGGCGCCCCAAAAGTGAGGGCAATGGAGATAATAGATGAATTAGAACAAACACGACGCGGACCTTATGGTGGAGCAGTAGGCTATATCAACTTTTCCGGAGATATAAATACATGTATTACCATAAGGACCATTGTCTTGAAAAATGGTAAAAATGCATATATACAAGCCGGTGCAGGTATCGTCGCAGACTCGATCCCTGAGATGGAATACCAGGAAACTCTCAATAAAGCAAAGGGCTTATTAAGGGCCATCGAGGTAGCTGAGAGGATTTGAAAACTCTCATAACAATTGATAAAAAGGTGGGTAGAAATGATAGCAAGATCCGCAAATCCTGGGCTAAACAAAAAAACATTTTCTCTAGTTAGAGACTTTGCACAAAGAGACAATTTGATGACGCTTCAAGGGACAGTTAATAAGACAGGCATAATGCTGTTCCTGGCCTTGATATCAGCAATGTGGGTATGGCGTCAGTTTTTTGTCTTCGAATCGCCCCAAATATCACTGTATCTATGGGGCGGGGCCATCGGAGGCCTCATCGCCGCAATGGTTGCTATCTTCAAACCAACGACAGCGCCGATAGTAGCACCGATTTATGCTTTATTGGAAGGACTGTTTTTAGGCGGAATCTCCTCCATTATGGAAGCACGTTTCCCCGGAATAGTAATCCAGGCTGTGGGTCTCACTTTTGGAACTCTATTCGCACTTTTGTTTGCTTATAAATCAGGATTAATCAAGGCTACTGAAAATTTTAAGCTTGGGGTAACCGCTGCAACAGGTGGAATCTTCATGATGTACATGGTGAGCTTTATCCTTGGTTTTCTTGGCATGAATGTCCCATTTATTCATGGTAATGGTATTATCGGAATTGGTATCAGTGGTTTTATTGTTGTCATTGCCGCTCTAAATCTGGTTCTAGATTTTGACTTTATTGAACATGGAGTGGAACAGGGGTCCCCAAAATTTATGGAATGGAGAGCCGCACTGGGCCTTATGATCACGCTTGTCTGGCTCTACATTGAGATTCTCCATCTACTATCCAAACTGAGAAGCCGGTAATTGCATAATAACAAAACATTTTATTATACATTAGCTCAAGGAAGGAAATAATACAGTGTTAATCGCAAGGTTTTTGCAACTTTTAGGCATGCTATTATTAGTGGAAGGCCTTTATCTTGGTATCGTTAAGCACTCTATGAACCTGGAAATTATATGCGTGGGGCTGGGCATCGGATCCTTCTATGCAGGAAGATGGTTACAGGGAAGGGGCAGTTAAGACATCCTTCGACTCTGCCCACCGTCCGCCAGTCTGTTAGGTGAAAGATGACGTCACACTGAGCAAAGTCGAAGCGTTATCAATGCACACCATCGTGCGGCAAACCCTGCCCGCCGGTTTGTTGAGTGGGTCTGTTAGGCGGGAAGTTAAAGAATAAAAGATTTGTTTTTTACCATCACTTTAGCTCACTTCAAACTTTAGTCACTTTTAACTTTTTATTTACAGTTATGCATGAAGAAACAACCAAAGAACAAGTAGAGTCCTGGGACAAACAGTATCTGTGGCATCCATTTACACAGATGAAAGATTTTGTCAAAGAAGAACCGTTGATTATAGTTGACGGCAGCGGAGTTATGCTGAGAGACATCAATGGCAATGAGTATATAGATGGTGTTTCTTCGATGTGGTGCAATATACATGGACACAGAAGAAAAGAGATTGACGATGCAATAAAGGACCAACTTGATAAAGTCGCCCATACAACCCTACTGGGCATGTCAAATATACCTTCAGCCAAATTGGCAAAACGCCTGGTTGAGATAACGCCTGAAGGCCTGAATAAAATATTCTATTCTGATAATGGTTCCAATGCAATTGAAGTGGCTATAAAAATGGCATTTCAATATTGGCAATATAAAGGCTACAAAAAGAAGACCAGCTATGTTACGTTACAATACGGATATCATGGCGACTCTTTAGGTGCAGTTGGCGTGAGCGGAGTAGAAGTTTTCCATGCTGTTTTCAAGCCTCTTTTACTTAAGTCATTCACTACGCCATCACCTTATTGTTACAGATGCCCATACGGCAAAGACAAAACATCTTGCTCACTCGAATGCCTGAGCAAGCTTGAGGAAATATTATCGGAAAATTCTGCGTCTATAGCGGCCATGGTTATGGAGCCTCTTGTACAGGGCGCGGGAGGAATGATTGTCCACCCCGAAGGCTATCTATCCGGCGTAAAAGATTTATGCGAAGAACACAATATCCTTCTTATTGCAGACGAGGTACTGGTCGGTTTTGGCCGTACAGGAAAAATGTTTGCGTGTGCACACGAGAATGTAACGCCCGATATATTGACTGTCTCCAAAGGTTTAAATGGAGGCTATATGCCTTTGGCAGCAACTCTGACTACAGACGAAATTTATAATACATTCCTCGGCAAACATAGCGAACAGAAGACATTCTTCCATGGCCATACATATACCGGCAATCCGTTGGCGTGTTCAGCAGCCCTGGCAAATATCGATATATTTGAAAAGGAAAAGGTCATTGAGGGACTTGTTCCAAAGATCACGGTTTTGCAGGAGAGGCTCGAACAGTTCAAAGAATTGAAAGCAGTGGGTGACGTGCGGCAATGTGGGCTCATTGCCGGTATAGAACTGGTTAAAGACAGGGAGACAAAGGAGCCTTATTCATGGGAAGAAAAGATTGGGATGAAGGTCTGTCTGGAAGCAAGACAACGCGGTTTGATCACCAGACCGCTGGACAATGTCCTTGTAGTAATGCCACCCTTGTGCATAACTATTTCGCAATTACATAAGATAATGGATATCCTGTACGAATCTCTGAAAGTTGTCACTGAAACCGGTTAAAACTCTTATGCATTTATTTAAAGCCATATTCGGACAATCTAAAAAGAAACCAGATGATTCCACGTCTTCTCAAAGCAGGTTTAGCAGGATAATATTATACTTATGTATCGCATTCTTCGTAATAGCGGTAATATTTGTCAGTTTCACATACAACGGAAAATGGCAGGCCGGACTTTATGAGGTCGGAGGTTCGATCTTTTTATTTGTTATTTTCGTGCATATCCTGAAAATAATTATACCGCAATCTTCCAGTATAATTATTACGACACTCTCTATTTTAATAGCTATCATACTGGTCTGCGCAAACCTCAGTTTACAAAGGAACAAGAATAAGGAGTACACCTTCAATGAGCTTCTTGTAGGCGATTTACTGGTCAAAAAACTCGTTGGCAAACATGAAGAGCGACCGGATCAACAATTAGCGAAAAGGATTAAAAATGTAATTCCCGGCAGCGTTGCCCAGACAAAGACGGAAAAAGATACCATTGAATCTACATTTGAAAAACCGGAGAAGGATTTAATGGGCGAGCCGGTTACTTTGCCAATAGACAAACTCAGCGCTGTCTCTATACCAATACACAAAGGGAGAAAACACTCTTTTTACGTTCCGGAAGAGACTCTCAACTATAAATTAGAGGTTGCAGACAAAGAGGGGTTAAGGATAAGCAAGGCCAGGATAGCTACGGCTGGTTTTACTGTCCAACCGTTCAAACCGGATGAGCAGGTTTCAGGTATACATACACCTGCGCCTTTGTACCTTCCACCAGAAGGAAAAATTGACTATAGCTTACTCCAACGAACTATTTACAGTAAACCCGAACAGCCCACTACAACACCGGAATCAGAAACACAACCGGTTCCATCCGAGGAACATATTGAGAATAAAACCGACAAGCAAGTTGAAGAGAAGTTGCAAACACAGAAACCCACAGGAGAATAATTATGCGTAAGTTAGCACATGTTTTGTTTTTCACAATAATTACCATTTTATTTGTAAATCACGTTAATCTTGTCTCCGCTACTGAAGAAACACAAAACGATCTAGACAAATCAATTGACGAATTGAAAAAGGTGCTGGAACATGAGCCATCAAATGTTGATGTGCATTATTACCTCGGACTGGCTTACTATGATAATGGGATGGTATCTGAGGCGATAGATGAGCTTAACAAAACCCTGGAGCTTGATCAAAACTATGTTAATGCATATTTTAATCTGGGCACTATCCATACCAGCCAGGGAGATATCGATAGCGCAATTGAGATATTCAAAAAACTTTTACAGGCCGACGCAACCAACGCAAGAGCAAAATATAATCTGGGTTTCCTTTATAACGAAAAAGGGTTAATAGACGACGCGATTGCCGCGTATAAAAAAGCAATTGAAATTCAACCGGATTATCATCAATCTTTAAATAACCTGGGAATTATCTATTTTAAAAAGGGATTATTGGATAATGCCGTCGCAAGCTATACAAAAGCCATTGAGGCTAATGCTGACTACGCCGAATCATATTACAACCTTGGAACTGTCTATCTTGAACAGGACCAACTTGATAATGCGATTTCTCAACTTGAGCAATCCACATCCCTTGCACCTGACTTCGCTGAGGCATACTACAACCTGGGAATTGCATATCGGAAAAAAGGGATGCCGGACGAAGCGATATCAGCACTGAACAGAGCATTGGAAATAAATCCCGAAGACCTCAAGTCGTTAAACATTCTGGCAATAACCCTTCATGAAAAAGGAAAATTTGAAGACGCCATATTCGCATATGAAAAAATAGCAGCCATCACCCCGAAAGATGCTAACGTACGTTATAACCTGGGCATTGCTTACTATAAGGCAGGAATGAGGAAAGAAGCGATATCAGAGTTGCAGAAGGCGTTGAAGCTGTCACCGGATCACACAAAAGCCCATTATAATCTGGGTGTAATCTATATGAAAAAAAACAAACTCAGCAAATCTATAGAGGAGTTTAAAAAGACATTAAAAATAGAACCAGGTCATGCAGAAGCCTACGTTAATCTTGGGGTTGTTTATTACCGTCAAGGACTACCGGAAGAGGCGATTACCGCTTACAACAGAGCGCTGGAAATCAAACCGGATTATGCTGAAGCGTATTATAATGCAAGTTTTGCTTATCTAAAAAAGGGGCTGATTGACGATGCTATAAATATGCTTAAAAAAGGTATTGAACTTAACCCTGACAGAGGCCTTCTCTACTTTCTTCTTGGAAACGCCTATAGCGATAAGGGCTTATCAGATGACGCGATTACCGCCTGGGAAAATGCTATAGAAAAAAACCAGAAACATTATAAAGCATACAATAATCTCGGTTTTGCATACTATTCAAAAGGGCTGGCGGATAGGGCAATAACCTCTCTAAAAAAAGCGATAAAGATCAAAGAGAATTACGCGGAGGCCCATTATCATCTGGGTTCGATTTATATTGAAAAAGAGATGCTGAAAGAAGCCGTCTCAGAGCTGACCCGAACAATTGAACTCAAACCGGATCATGCGAAAGCTCATTATAATTTAGGCCTCATATATCGCCATTTGGGTGACATGGACAATGCCATCGCCAAATGGAAGATGGCTGTCAAGCTGAACCCCACATACGCAAAGGCGTATAATAACCTGGGAGTTGCGTATGATTTTACAAATAAGGTAGATGAAGCCATTTATCAGTACAAACACGCGATTGAAATGAAAGCCGACTATGGCGAAGCCCATTATAATCTTGGCATAGCTTACGCAAAGAAAGGTGATATGGAAAATGCTATCTACAAACTGAGGAAAGCGATAGAGATAAACCCGGACAACCCGGATGCCCATTTTGCCCTTGGCATAATCTATCGGGCGAAGTGGAAAATAAAAGAATCGGAAAGAGAAATTTCAGTCTACAACCGTCTAAAATCAGGAACAAATTAATCTTTAGGTCAAGCCCTACACATCATCTTCCATGGGCACTTTCACCTCATTGATGAAGAAACTGGTAGTGCTCTTCTTCTGTTTCCGTTCCTCCAGTTTTGCAAAAGCTTCATCCTTTTCAGAGTAGGGAAAGCAGGCAACCTCCTTATAGCTGGCATCGAAAATCTTCCAGACGACTTTTTCCCGCTTTATAACAGATTTGGCGACTTTCTTGGTTGTTGTCGCTTTTTTCTTCTTCTTTTCAACTTTCAACTCTTCACCGGCTTCAGCCTCTTCCGCCATTTGCTGAAGTCTCTCTTTGCTGGACACTCTTTTAACCATAATTTGTTCCCACTTTCATAATTGTAAATCTTCATAACTAAAACAATAATAGGGCATTATACACGAAATTGCCAAAACAGCAACAATAAACACGGTTTTAACATTAAATGATGAAACTCAACGCTTCATCTGCCGCTTTAGCAGATGCACCGGGAAATCCGATTGCAGATATTAACTTCTTTAAGTCCGGCAATACACGCCTCTCTTCTTTCTTCATTTAATAAGAGTTCGGTTGTGTGTGAAGCCAGCCATTTATAGTCATCTCTGTACATGAGCTTCTCCGGGACAACCGTTTTTCCTGCAATCGCATTGACCAGGCAGATATAAGGTGTATTCATATGTGGTTTGACAGACAATAGGGAAAATACAAGCAGTAATCCTCTTGACTAATTGATTTATAAGGACATACTTGTTTGATAGTTAATTAAATCAAAAAATTAGTCTATGAAAATTTACCTCATATACATCCGAGACGAAGACTATTACAATATTCTTCCTGAAAAACTCAGAAAATCGGGTAACAGCGACCGTATTGAAGTGATGGCTTTCCCGCCACTTGGCATTCAGACATTGGCACCGGTAATCCGCAATCACGGACACGAGGTTACCATGTTCGATACCTGCCATCCGCAGATGAAAGAAGAGCATATCGAGCAGGCCGTGAAAGATGAAAAACCTGATATAATTATCCTTTCATTTCTTTCAACTACTGCGTACCTCCTTATGAAGAGTATGGCGCAAAGGCTGAAGAAGGCGGCACCAAAAACGCCTATTATTGTCGGAGGAGCTTTTGCAACAGTGAATGCTGTTAAGATTTTGAACGATGCGCCATATATTGATTGCGTTGGCAGGGGAGAAGGTGAAGAGCTGATTCCTGAGTACCTCGACAACCTGGATAATTTGAAAATAGTCGGCGGTCTTACCTGGCGATCCAATGATGAAGTGGTTCATAACCCTGACCGCCCCCTGATCAGGAACCTTGACCAGTTTCCTTATCCTGATCGCAAAAGCTTACCGATCGAATATATCGAATCGATGCCAATGGATGCGCCAGCAGTCCTTTCTCTCGATCGTTTTTGTACCATGCAAACCACACGTGGCTGCCCTTTCCAATGTATTTATTGCGATATTCCATCCCTCGCAAGGGGCAAGTGGAGGAGCCGCTCACCGGAGCACGTTCTAGGAGAAATGCAGCAGTTGAATGATGAAGGCTACAGATCAATCTACCTGACCGACGACCACTTCCTGATGCAACGTAAACGCATAGAGGCCATTTGTAACGGTATCATTGACAAAAAACTGGAGTTTCATTGGGGGTGCGAGGGCAGAGTTGATTCGCTTGCTGTTGAGGAATTACCATTGATGGTAAAAGCTAACTGTACTTTTCTTGCCTTTGGTGTTGAAGCCGGAACAAAGAAAGTACTCAATCGCCTGAAAAAGGGCCAGACTATTGAACAGATAGAATATGCCATAAAACAGGCCAAAAAAGACGGAATTGAAACGGCGCATGGTTTTTTCCTGATCGGGTCGCCAGATGAAACCGCGAAAGACATTCTGGAGAGTTTTCGATTTGCCGTCCGGCTTAAACTCGACACATTTAGCTTTAGTCGGTTATGCGTTTACCGTGGGACTCCTCTATGGCAGGAATATGTAGAAAGGGGTATTATCGATGATGACCGAGATTGGCATAAGTGGTTTAAATGTTCAGACATCGATCCAACAATTCTTCCGAGCGAAGTAGTCCACCAGACAAGAAAAAAGGGGTATATGTTGTTGTTTGGCTACCTGCTACTCCTTCGTCCCGTGGCCACATTCAGGCTCCTTCGCAAGTTCAGTCGATATATGACGACATCAGATATTTGCACATTGTTATGGGGGCCGTTTAGTAAAAAGGCCAAAACCAGAAAACCAGAACTTCCTGAATGGATGATTGAGCAGGGACTGGATTCACCGATCAGGACAGCTTCTTAGGGAAAGTGGATCTAAATAGTGACCAGAACCAACGTACCAATCCTCAGTACTATTGATCATGTCGAGGTTGGTGCTCTCCTGAAACAGGTAGGTACGCCAAAGAGGTTGATGATTCTTATGGAGGGAGAGAGCCTATTTGGGATAGCCTTTGCAATATGAAACTCACCAAAAAATTTAGCTTATATCATACCCAATGCTTCATCAGCAGCCTTTGCCGATGCGCCGGGAGATCCGATTAAAGATGTTACTTCTTTAAGTCCGGCAATACACGCCTCTCTTTTTTCTTCATTTAATAACAGTTCGGTTGCGTGTGAAGCCAGCCATTTATAGTCATCCCTGTACATGGTTTTCTCCGGAACAACTTCTCTTTTCGCAATCGCGTTGACCAGGCATATATATGGTGTATCAATATGTGGTTTCGAAGCAAAATATGCGAATAGTGAGACACGGTAGCAGGCGACCATAGGAATTTGATAATTTGCTATTTCCAGTGTAACCGTTCCTGAATTGCAGATACATAGTGAAGACGACTTGATCACTTCAGAAATTTTATCTGTAACTATTTCTATGGTTAACTGCTTATTATTTGTAGAAATAAAACTATTTGTAATGCCCTCTATCAACCCTATATTCCTTTGATTACTACAGGATATAAGGAATTTGACTGATGGGATTTTGCGATGAATAATAGTTGCCGTCTCCAGGAGAATAGGCAGTAGTGTTCTAATTTCCTGTTTGCGGCTTCCGGGTAATAATGAAACAATCGTTTTCTCATCTCCGCCCTTCATTTTTTCAACGAAGACTTCGTCTATCTCCCTCATATTAAGTTCATCAAAAAGCGGATGTCCAACGTACTTTGCAGAGACGCCTCCATTCGTATAGAATGTCTCTTCAAAAGGGTAGATAACCACCATCCTGTCTACAAATTTTTTGATCTTTTTGATTCGCCACGATCCATGGGCCCAGAGCTGAGGACTTATGTAATACATAACTGGTATATTCCTTTTCTTAGCAGCTTTGGCAAGATAGAGATTAAAACCCACGTAATCAATCAGGATTAACAGTTCGGGCTTCTCTTCATCAAAAAAACGAGTGCAGTCTGTAAATACTTTTCTTAATCCGGGAATTTTTTTCAGCGCCTGCAGCCACATAACGGATTGGGAGCTCATATCACGAATACATTGCAGGCCCGCCTCAGCCATCTTATTTCTCCCTAAACCGTAGAACTCAATTGACGGATTTTTCTTATGTATCTCACGCATCAGGTTTGAACCGTGCATATCACCGGACGTTTCACCCGCACTTATAAATATTTTTTTAGTTTCCAAGGTATAGAATAATTAAATTTATAGGAAGTAAAATTGGAGAAAAGATCCATGCTACTATTGATGAGAAAGAGGTATCGATACAGAATATTCCATATTTCACATCTAAAGCAAATCCTATCAGGCATGAAACCGGAAACACAACACACGGCGCCATGAGCAGGTAAAAGAAAATCGTATAATCTTCATAGAGCAGGCCATGTGCAAGCATTATATTCGAAACAAAAAATATTAAGGCAGATAGAACGCACAGCTTAATCTTCGAATAGAAATAGCACTCCGCTGTCAATGGTAATGAAAGTATGGATAAGATTATTAATATCATCTCGTAAAAGTTCAGCCACTAAGTCACTAGGACACAAAGAAAAAAATTTTAATAGTCCTCTTGGTGCATTTGTGTCTTCGTGGAAAAATATCCTTTTATCTATAAAACAGTAGAAAAATAAATGCCAGGTATCCTGACACCAGCACAATGCCTGCAAGCCTGTTAACCATCAGACGACCTCTTATCATCGGTATCAAGGCCAGGGAGAAGAGAAACATAATAGGAAATTCAAAAAGGAGAGTTCCTCTCTCCACATTTAATGGCCTTACCAATGCTACAGATCCCAGGACCATGAGTATGTTGAAGATATTGCTGCCAATCACATTTCCCACACAAATATCCGCCTCTTTTTTCAGAACGCTTACAACGGACGTTGCCATTTCCGGTACCGAGGTACCAAAAGCAACGACAGTCATTCCGATAACCATCTCACTTATCCCGAAACTGCCGGCAATAAAAATTGCAGATTTAACTAATACATGCGAACCGATTAAGAGACATGCTAATCCAATTACAATATAAACTATATTAGATAATAAATGCCTCCTTGCCTGACCCTCTTCCTCTGTACTCTCTAGCATATCTGTTTTGCTGACAGGGTTGCCAGCCATTGAATTTTTTGACTCTTTCTTAGAATTAAAAGTACTATAAATCTGATAACCTATAAAACATATAATCCCTGTAAAAAGAAGTATTCCATCAATTAACCCTATCTTTCTATCTATTGCCATAAAATAGAGAGCGGCTGAGATCCCTATCATCAACGGCAGTTCACGCCTCATTATCACTTTCTCTACCTGTAAGGGAAGCACTATTGCGGAAATACCAAGGATAAGGCCAATATTCGCGATATTACTTCCGATTATATTACCGATAGCGATATCATTAGATCCTTTTATAGATGCAGTTAAACTGACTGCCAATTCAGGACTGGAAGTGCCAAAGGCGACAACGGTTAAACCTATCACAATAGGCCTTATCCCCAGGTCACGTGATAGCTTCGATGAACCCTTTACCAGCCATTCGGCACCAAAATATACACCCGAAATTCCAACAATAAACAAGACAAATTGAAGTAACAAAATTAAATTCCTTTTATGTTTTATTTTTATAATTCATGTAAAGCGAATACGTTAGAAGTATAATGACTTGAGTTTTTCCGTCAAACATAAAAAGCATGATGAAATGAAAGAAAAAAAATTGAAAAAGCGGTTGACATCTTGGGGGAATAGTATAAAATTACATAAATTGCGACTCAGTCTCAACAAGAAAGGGGTGGTTTGTTTTACTCTTGGGCCATATGTTGCGCTCAGTCTTTCCAAGAGGATTAAAACAAAATCACTATTTTTTTGATATGATATTGATCTTGAGTCTCAGTAAAGACTGTAGTATTAAAGAGGAAACACTATATTTTTTTACTAATTGCTGAGAATGAGACTCAGTAAAGGCTTATAATTATTTTAAGTGCTTTGAAAGGAGTATGTTATGAAGAAATATGCTATTATGTTTCTCTGTCTGTCAGCCCTGACTTTTAGTGCTTTATGCCCCGGCGTTTATGCGCAAGGATCAAATGACGGCCTGGAATCAAAAGTCGAGAAGATGGAAAAGATGCTTAATGAGCTAAAGGGTCAACTCAGAGAGCAGACAAAGGCCACTAATGAACTCAAGGCTATGAGAGATGAGATTAAAAATATTTCCGCACCTACCGCACCGGCAGACGACTTCTATTGGGCTAAAAAGGCCCAGGAACTTGAAAACAAGGGTCTTGCACCGGCATTTGGTAAACAGTACGGAAAGCCATTTTTGCGCAGGTTCGGCAGAAATACCTATATAGGTGGATATATAGATCACGAACTGGAATTTGATGCCGGCAGCCAGACTAACAAGACGTTTGACCAGCACCGACTCATCCCATTTATCTATTCTGATGTATCCGATAGGGTAAAGTTTGCAATGGAGTTGGAGATTGAACACGGCGGTACGAGCACAGGTACCGGTGTAAGTGGTGGCGCTGGATCTTTGAAGCTAGAATTCGCAACTGTGGACTTTCTTATGACGGATTGGTTGAACTATCGTGCAGGTTTGATCCTGGCCCCACTAGGCAAGTTTAACCTTATCCATGACTCTCCACTGCAGGACCTGACTGACAGGCCGATGGTAAGCACGTTTATCCTGCCAACAACTCTGACCGAATCAGGTATGGGTTTCTTTGGTACGCTTTATCCATCAGAATTGTCAAAGCTTGATTATGAAATCTATCTGGTAAATGGTTTCTCATCCGTCCTTGGCGACACCAGTATCCTAACTGCAGCTGATGCAGCTAGTGTTAACGAGATTCAGGATTTTATCAAGGACTCAAGGGGCAGTAAACAGCAAGACAACAATACAAATTTCGCCGTACTTAGCCGAGTTGCATACAGTCCGTTCCTTGGCCTTGAGATAGGTGCTTCTGTTCACTCAGGATATATCGATGATACGGATCAAAACCGCATGACAATAAAAGCTATTGATTGGACATATCAGAGAGGTGCATTTGAACTGGTTGGAGAATACGGCCATGCTTCAATACAGAGAGAGGGCACCTTAACTGATGGTACTCAAAAAAGCGACAGGATGGCAGGTGACATGTGGGGAGTTTACGCAGAACCAAGATACCACTTCATGCCACAGATCCTTAAAGATGTAGCGCCAACCTTCTTTACTGACAACTCTACATTCACAGCAGTTCTGCGCTTGGGATATGTGGATATAAACCAGCCTACCAATGTGGTAAATGAGGGCGATATATTAAGGAGCAGGATCACACCTGGAATTAACTATAGATACACCGAAGACACCGTGTTCAAGCTTGAATACCAGTTTAATGACGAACACGGCAGACGCATAAACGCAGGAGATTCGAGAGGGACAAGCCAGAGTAACGACAGCTTAGTCTTCTCTGTTTCAACATATTTTTAATCTGAATTTTGCATAAGTAAAGAGATATGACTGAGGTAGTAATAAAGTCCGTTTTGTTTGAAGTATCGGACAGAGGCTGATTAGATGCGTTATACACCTCCCCGTATAACGCATCGGCCTCGGTTATATAAATTGCGCAGCTATTCAACCGAACCAACAATACTTATGATGATAGCGATATCGAATAGAAAAAACAGTGTCTTAACATAGCATATATTTTTTTAACCTTTTGCTGAGACTGAGTCTCATTTGCACAAAGGTTTAATTGAAAGGAACTATAATTAAAATGAAAAACATTCTGATCATAGATGACAACGAAGACATACTTAATATATTTAAACAGCTATTATTGGATGAAGGCTATCGCGTCTCTACCGCAAATAATGGAGCGACAGGCATGATAATGTTTATGAGGCAAAGTTTTGACCTTGTAATAACGGACCTCAACATGCCGGAAATGAACGGTATGGGCGTAGTAAGAAGGATAAATAATATTATTAAGATCCCTATTATATTAATGAGCTCTAACTATCTACCGGTCGAGCCGGACGATGCAAAGCTAATGGGTGTAAATGCGGTAATTTCAAAGACAATAGGCGATTATGATTTTTGCGAATTAGTCAAATACTGCCTGGAAGACAAAGTATGTGAAAGTAAAGTGTTTTAAAATTTCTGATAAATCCAGGAAATTTAATGTTGATAACACTTCGACTCCGCTCAGTGTGACGTTGTTCCACAGCTCTCAGCGCAATGCCATCCTGAGCGGAGTCGAAGGATAGTCTTATGTCGTAACAGCGACTTAACTAGTTAATTTCTGAATAAGGAGAAGAAGTATATGTCTTTAAAAATATTAATAACTTTATTGTTTCTCTTTTCACTCGTTATTACATCTGTTTCCCATGCAAGTGAACCGGCATTGAGAAAAATTAAAAAAAATTCTACAGAAAAGCCAACTTCTCTTAAAGACAGGCACTTAAATGGGGATCTTGCAATGCTTGAGAAAAGTATGGAAAGAAAAGTAGACAATAAGGCTTTCGGTGATATCTGCAAGAGGTATATCAGCCTGACACGGCAATATGGAGAGACTGACCGGGCAATCAACTTCTTTAATGGCCTTACAGAAAGGCATCCTCTGTCCCCAAATACACTTGCCTTTTCAGGAGCAAAAACACGCGGGCAGAGAGAGGGATAGAAGCTGAGGCATGTTTTAACCAAAGGCTTTAAGTCAATCGCTATTTATTATTTTAATTTAAATTTTGATAGTTTTTTATAACCAGGAGGTTTCATATGGAACTTGATTCACAAGTAGAAGTAGCAGCGGACTTCATCTGGATCCGTCTCCATGCGAATGGAGAGATGATGCTTCGCAGACTTAGATCTTTGCTGAGAATGGAAAAATCACTCTTTTATCAGGCGCTCGACTGGCTGGCAAAAGAAGGCAAGATATCAATAACGAAAGCAGGATGGAGCAGAAAGATAAGTCTTTGCAATTAATTAGCAGTAGATAGCCTTTCACCTTTACACAGGAGGAAAAAACATGTCAGTATTAATAGTAGGAGGGGATCACCTTGGCAGTATACCGAAGGAACTTAAAAAAATCGGTGTAGACGATATCAGGCATATGAGCGGCAGGAATAGAAACGTCATTAAGAGAGGCATGCCGATGACTATGGACCTGATAATAGTATTGCACGATTATGTAAACCACAATCTGGCAAATGTAACCAAAAAGCAGGCAAAGGAGTGTAATATTCCTGTTGTCTTCGCAAAACGATCATGGTCATCTATTTATAAGAAATTACCACATGAACTAACTAATAATTAAGACGGCGACAATAATAATAAAATTTAAAGGAACTAATTGAATATTTCGCATGTTTACAACAATACAACGTTTGATGATTTTTAAATAAATGACACAATGGGTGCACTGACATTTTCTCCTTCTCCTTTCACAGTGCACCCATTCCTCTTTATCACCATCCGTTTTTGTATATCCAATTCTGCCAAACCTTTAACTATACTCAAAACCCCAATAATTGCTTGCAAAAACGGATAATCTTTGCTACTATAGCGCTTTAGAACTTGAGACTCAATTGCAACATTATGCATACCACAAAACTGTTTTTGATCATTTCACTGTTTTTTTTGACCGGATGTTCCCTGTTCGGTCGCCCTTCAGGCTATCAAACTGATTACGGTGCTACCCGTGCACAACCTCCTAAAGGTACCAAGTCTTTCGATGATGACTTTGAGCATGTATGGGCAACCGTTATCATGGCGCTTGGAACTATGCCGTTAGACAAAGTTGATAAGGAAAAAGGCATTATTAAAACCGGTTGGGCTGAAGGTTATTCGCAAACAAGAAAAGCGAGGAGCGTGGTGACCGATCGATTCATGGAAGATTACTGGAAAGAGAGATATCGACTTACCATCACTATTTCCGGCAATATCATAGCAAGCACTGTAAAGGTAAAGAGCCAACTTCAACAAAAACCCAGGGGTGGCAGCGCAGCATACAGATGGCAGAGGATGAAGTCAACGGGAGAGATAGAAGAAGAGGTTCTAAGAAGAGTTGAAGAACTCCTGGAGGAAGGCTGAGAACGACCTTCTCTTCCCCGGACAAAAGAAAACGAAGGCTTTTCACTTCTGTAACGAAGGAACCGATGAAAATAAAACAAGCAAGCATCATTTCAATATTAATACTAATACTGGCACTGGTATTTGAGATTACAACACCGAGTCACGCACAAACAGATGCTGACGATGCGCCGGCAGATAATTACATATCACAGGTCTATTTGACAGAAGAACAGGCATTGCGGGAGGTGTTTCCACATTGTGACGAAATCCTCTTCAATGTGGTACCCCTGACAAAAGAGGAGAAGAGCCAGCTTCAAAACAAGCTGAGAAGAAAAATCTATGAAGATTTTTTTGTTGTCTATATGGGGATTAAAGCAGGCGAGGTGACGGGATATGCAATAGTCACCGAAGAGATCGGCAAATTTCATCCTTATACATTTATTGTGTCAGTAGATCTTAAGGGTAAGATCGACAAGATAGCGATTCTCGTTTACCGCGAAAGCAGAGGCTCAGAGATCGCAAAGAAAAGATTCCTTTACCAGTTTAAAGGCAAGTCGCTTAAAAACAAAATACGAATTAACAGAGACATCATAAACATCTCAGGCGCAACCATGTCAGTTGTCACTATGTGTAAGGGAGTGAAGAAGATACTTGCGGTGATTGACGAATTCTATTTAAGTGGCAGAAAAGCGGATAAAATTGCCTCCCTGGAAAAGGTAAAATATGGCTATGAAGACGACACCGGGCAGAAACAGGAATTAAAGCTTTTCAAAAAAGCGTCCTTAAGCATGGGCACAGTCTTTGAGGCCACCATCTACGCAGCAGATAAATATGTAGCCGAAAAAGCCTTCAATGATGTTTTCCAGGAAATAAACCGGCTTGATTACCTGATGAGCAATTATAAAAAGAAGAGCGTTCTTTCAGAACTCAACAATGACGCCTCAACAGAACCTACCGATTGTAATAAAGAGCTTGCGAGTATAATTGAACAATCTATACAGTACAGCGATATAACTGATGGTGCTTTTGATATCACAATAGGCCCACTCATGAAAAAGTGGGGTTTCTTTAAGAAGAAGGGACGAATTCCCGGCAAAGAAGAGTTGGAATCCGCACTTGAATCAGTCTCTTACAAAAATATTATTATCGAAGAAAAAACCATAAAATCACTTGCAAAGAACCCGGTTACCGTGAAAACGGTATTCTTTAAAAATCCAGAGACTCAGATTGATCTGGGGGGAATCGGAAAGGGTTATGCGGTTGACAGGGCAATCAGTGTACTGAAACTAAACGGAATAAATTCCGCACTTATAAACTTCGCAGGAAATATCTACACATTTGGAACTCCACCCGGAAAAAATTCATGGGTAATAGGACTGCAGCATCCACGCGAGAGTGAGGGACTTCTCGGTACATTTGAGATTAAGGACAAGGCAGTATCCACTTCCGGCGATTACGAGAACTTCTTTACTATTGAAGGAAAACGATATTCACACATAATCGATCCCAGGACTGGTAATCCCGTTAAGGGAATCGTGAGTGTAACAATTGTTACAGGCAACGCAACCCGGGCAGATGCGCTCTCCACAGGGATCTTTGTCCTGGGACTGGAGAAGGGAATGGACCTGATCGAAGAGCTATCTGATGTTGAAGGCATTATTGTCTATGAAGATACCGGCTCCAGATTATCCACCAAAACTTCCAGTGGAATGCAGGCACTTTTCAAAACGCATACCGAAGGCTCCCAAAAAGAGACCGCACCAGACATGATTTTGTCGGGTAGTTAAGGTGTCCCCAATACTCCACACAGAACACAATTAACCAACATTCAGTAGTACTCAAGTCTATTAATAAATCAAAGAACCGGTGTATCATCTTATTTTGGCGTGGCATTGAGGCATGCAAAAAAACAGTATTTATTTGAAAGATTATATTCATCTGCTTTAATAAGAGAAATTTACTTATAAAAAATCTATAAACCATGAGTAAAAGGCCAACGGAAACAGAGAGTTTTAATGGTAAAAAAATAACCGTAATGGGATTAGGATTATTTGGAGGCGGTGTTGGCGCTGTCAAATACCTTGCATCTCAAGGTGCGGAAGTGACAGTTACAGACTTGAAAAGTGCCGAGGAATTATCTGCTTCTCTCAAACTACTTGCAAATCTGCCTGTTAAGTTTCGACTGGGCAAACACGATGAAGACGATTTTGTGAACGCGGACATGCTGGTTGTCAGCCCTGCAGTACCGAATGATTCCAGGTTTTTGCAATTAGCATTTGAAAACAGTATACGTATCGATTCTGAACTGAGTATTTTCTTCAGGCTCTGCCCTGCGCCAGTAATAGGGATTACAGGAAGTAATGGAAAATCTACAACCACATCGTTGTTGGGAGAGATGCTAAAGGGCGCGGGGATTAAAACATGGGTTGGCGGAAACATAGGTATTTCATTACTGGAAAATCTTGAAGAGATAGAAGCAGATGACGTTGTTGTACTTGAGATATCGAGTTTTCAACTTGAATATCTCGCCAGGATAGAAGCGAGTCCGCACATAAGCATAGTAACAAATATAGCTCCAAATCACCTTGACAGGCACAAGACCATGGAGAACTATATTGGCGCTAAAAAGGCAATTATTCACTATCAACAAGAGGGCGATTACGCAATAATGAATTACGATGATCCGACATTAAAAACATGGGAAGGCGAAAGCAGAGGCCGCCATCTTTGGTTCAGCGTAGTAAAAGAGTTGGAGCATGGAGCTTTTCTAAAAAATAACGAAATTATTATTAATCATAATTCCAATAGAACCGTTATCCCCTGCTCAACTCAAATTAACATTAAAGGGCTTCATAACTGGCAAAACATAATGGCAGCATCATACGCAGCGACCTTAATGCATGCCGATGTAGAGTCTATTAAAAATGCGATTACAGGATTTGCAGGATTAGAACATCGATTAGAGTATGTACACACTATCAACGAAGTACAATATTACAATGATTCAAAGGCCACTACACCGGAGGCCGCGACGGCAGGTATAAAGGCATTTGACAACCCAACAATACTAATTGCGGGAGGCTATGATAAACAGGTCAGTCTTCATCAGTTTGCACAGGAATGTGTAAGAAACACAAAATGTGTAATCTTAATCGGAGGGACTGCTGAAACTATACAGAAACTTATCCGGGACATAAAAGGTGAAAAGACAAAACCGGAGGTTTATATGGCGGCATCACTTGATGAGTCAGTCAAAAAATCTTCTGAGATCGCTGAGCCTGGAGATATCGTCTTGCTGTCACCGGCATGCGCAAGCTTCGGTATGTTTGCAAACTACGAAGAGAGAGGAAAAGAGTTTAAAGAACTTGTACGCCACATTGTTACAGCGGCACCGTATTAACCGGTATCAAGTAAAACCAGAAAAAATATATTGAATCATGAGTAATAAAATCGAACACAACTCACACAAAAATTTACTTAGAGAAGCTGCCATCGGCATTGTTAAGCGCCTGAAAGAAAAAGGATTCAGTGCTCTGTTTGCAGGCGGCTGCGTTCGTGACATGCTGATGGGCATCGTCCCGGAAGATTATGATATTGCTACAGATGCTCAACCCGATGATATTATTAATATATTCAAGCGGACGGTCCCTATCGGTCTTCACTTTGGCGTTGTCCTGGTTATGGAAAATGACTTCGAGTTCGAGGTTGCCACATTCAGGTCTGACGGCACATATTCAGATGGACGTCACCCCGACACGGTAATATTCTGCGATGCCAGAGGCGATGCATTAAGACGAGACTTTACTATAAACGGAATGTTTTATGACCCGATTGAAGATAAACATTTTGATTATGTCGGAGGAGAAGATGATCTGAAAGTAGGTCTGATCCGGGCCATTGGAAACCCCTTTGAAAGATTTGATGAAGATAGATTGCGAATGATAAGGGCCGTACGTTTTGCATGCCGATTTGACTTCAAGATTGAGGACCAGACTGCTGAGGCTATTAAAAAGTTTCATGATAAAATACTGACTGTAAGTAGAGAGAGAATTAGAGATGAACTCCGGAAGACACTTACCGGTCCAAGCCCGGATACGAGTATCAAAATGCTGGACGATCTGAATCTTCTGCATGAAATACTTCCGGAAGTAACGGCAATGAAAGGTGTAGAACAGCCGGAAAACTTTCACCCGGAAGGTGACGTTTATACGCATACTCTACTCACATTAACCAAATTGGCAGACGGAAGAAAAGAGACAGATGCCATGGAAGAAAATCATCCTGCCTCGAACTGTCTTGATAAAAAAAATTTGTACGGCAGCTGGGAACTGGCAATGGCTGTACTTCTTCATGATATTGGAAAACCCGTAACATTTGAGATTGCAGACCGTATCAGGTTTAACAACCATGATAGTATTGGTGCTAAAATGGCGGGAAAGATATGCGAACGGTTAAGAATGTCGAATGCAGAGAAGGAGCGCATTACGTGGCTGGTAAAGATGCATCTCTATCTAAGACATGCACAGGAGATGAAGGTAAGCAAGCTCAAGAGGCTTTTCGCCCACGAAGGCTACCCTGAACTTGCGGAGCTATATAAAATAGACTCTCTTGCCAGTACCGCAAATCTTGATGATTATAACTTCTGCCAGAAGATGTTTGAAGAGCTGAAGGTAGAAGAGATAAAACCCGAACCCCTAATAACAGGTAATGATTTAATTGCTCTAGGACTTAAACCCGGCCCAATATTCTCAAAAATCCTGGATGCAATAAAGGATGAACAACTGGAACAGAAGATTACAACAAAAGAGGAGGCTTTAAAAAAGGCAAAAGAATTTGTGTCAATAGATTCGAGTTAAGTCGCTATCACGACAAAAAACTGTCCTTCGACTCAGCTCAGGATGACATCGCTCAGGCGCTCACCTGTTAGGCGGAGGATGACGTCACACTGAGCTGAGTCGAAGTGTTGCTAACTTTTTCTGAAAGGCAGAATAACATTGAAAGTTCAAATAAAAAACTCCAAAAGAGAATATAATGGATTTTTTAAGGTTGATAAGGTCATCCTACAGCATGAAAAATTTGATGGCTCAATGAGCAATGAAATCGACAGACTGAACTTCAACAGGGGAGACACGGTCGCTGTCATGCTCTATAACAAAACAGATGAGTCGGTGATTCTTGTCAAACAGTTTCGGTACCCGGCTTATGTGGATGACGGCCCGGGCTGGTTGATAGAGTGTGTTGCCGGGATCAAAGATAATGGTAAAGTGCTGGTAGCAAGGAAAGAAGTTCTGGAAGAGACCGGCTATAAGATAGACGATTTAAAAT
>CAYTGO010000003.1:37995-59565 GCA_964437425.1 uncultured Candidatus Scalindua sp. | reverse complement strand
GTAGCAAGGAAAGAAGTTCTGGAAGAGACCGGCTATAAGATAGACGATTTAAAATATCTTACTCAATTCTACCCGAGCCCGGGAGGATGCTCTGAAAGAATATTTGTATATCTCGCTTACGTTGAAACAAGAGAGGAGATAAAGGATAAATACTTTGGCACAGGAAACGAAGATATTCAGGTTATAGAAATACCATTGGCCAAGGCATTTGAGATGATTAAGAACGGTGAAATCTGTGATGGGAAAACCATAATAGGTCTGTTCCTCCTTCGTGATGAACTGGAGAAAGAGTGGAACTGTTGAACAGTAAGTAAATACAGTTAAATAAATATTATGAATACTGTTTTCGTTGATATAGATACCCAATTTGATTTCATGGATCCCCGTGGAAATCTTTATGTACCTGACGCGGAAGATATAGTCGGCAACATTAAAACACTCTTTGATTATGCAAAAGAACACAAAATAAAAATACTCTCTTCAACAGATGCACATATGATTGATGACCCTGAATTCAAGCTTTTTCCTGCCCATTGTGTTAAAGGTACCCCCGGAAATCAAAAGATTGAAGCAAGCACGTGTAGCAACAACATCACAATCGAAAACAGAGAGCAGGAAATTACTGAGTCCATTATGGACCATGAGCAGATAATCGTTGAAAGCCAGACATTTGATATTTTTGAAAGTGTTAACACAGACAAAATCGTAAAAAAACTGGATGTGCAGGACTTTGTAGTATTTGGAGTGGCGACAGACTACTGTGTAAAGGCGGCTGTTCTTGGACTTTTAAAACTTGGTTACAACGTTTCCCTGGTTACGGATGCGACAAAAGCGATTACAAAAGAGGGAGAAGAAAAATCTCTGAATGAGATGAAAAATGCCGGAGCAATTTTAACAACCACAAAAGATATCATCGCAGAGTAAACTCATACGTAAGAGGTCTACATTATAGTACCTTTTCATTAGTATGAAAACAGTGTAGTTTGTGTATAATTTAGAATGTTGAAGAGATTTATAATATATTCTGCCTTAATTACCGTATTAATAATGATCATTCCAAAATTCATAGAAAAAAAATTAATTTTTCATCCGGGCAGAAGTAACGATCACACAACTCCGGATGCTTATGGCATTGAGTATGATGATGTTACCTTCCGGACGGGAGACGGATTGAACCTGAACGGCTGGTACGTCCCGGGGAAAAAATCTTCACCCGATGACGATCTGCATACACTCCTATGGTTTCACGGTAATTCAGGCAACATAAACCGCAGGCTTGATAACATAAAAATGCTGCATGATAGAGTGCCGGTGAATGTCTTTATCTTTGACTATCGTCAATACGGCAGGAGCGAGGGCAAGATATCTGAACAGGGAACCTATATTGACTCAAGGGCCGCCATGGCATATTTGCGCTCACGAAGTGACGTGAACAATGAAACAATTATCTTTTTTGGCCGTTCTCTTGGCAGTGCAATATCCGTTGAGCTTGCCGTAAAGGAGAAATGCTGTGCCCTGATTCTAGAAACACCCTTTACGTCTATAAAAGAGATGGGGAAAAAGCTCTATCCATACCTGCCCTTTACTTTTTTTTTAAGAACAAAATATGATACTCTCTCTAAAATCGGTGACATAAAAGTACCAACCCTTATCATGCATGGAGACAAAGATGAACTTGTTCCGATTGAACAGGGAAAGATTTTATATGAAAAGGCTAATGAACCCAAGGAATTTTACACTATACCCGGAGCCATGCACAACGACACCCATATTGTTGGAGGAGAAGAATATTTCGATGTAATCAAAGAGTTTGTCAATAAGTTGACAAAATAAAAGTGAATGGGTGTAGCAGGTAACCTATTTCTGCTTATGATTCATCTTTTTCCGAAGACGGAAGTTGTGTAACAACAAAAGTTTTTGTTGATAGCAGGTCCTGATCGTCTCTGGCGACAATGGAGATAATGTTCGGGCCATCATCGAGTGGAATATCACTGGCAAAGGTAATTCTTGATTTATCTTCTTCAGAAGCATCTTTATTAGACTTATAAAACACCTTATCTTCATTTACCAGGACGTAGACATATTTTATTGCACTATCGTCTCCTACAGTACCGGAAATGGATATATGCTCCTGTCTAAAAGTGTCATGCGGTCTTTGCGTATCAAGTTCAATTAACGGAGGAACGTTTTGCAATAACAGATCCGGAGACTTCTGTACGCGAGAGTAAGCATGTTCGCTAACTTCTACCTTATCAGAAGAGATCCATCCAAATCTGCCTTCTGGCATAATTATGCGATACCACGACTGTGTTTCTCTGTCGGCCATAAGAGTTGCTCCGTTATTCGCATAGGAGATGACCAGTGTTGAGGATGATTTACCATTGTAAATCGGAACTTCGTCATCAATTACACTGAGCACTCTTTCCGCCAATTGCATTTTCCCGTTCTCACCATTCTGGTCTACTTTAAATTCCAGTTTACCGGAAATACGTGTTCCATAAGTGGTGTCAGCGATAGTGAGATCAACAGAAAAATCATCAGCCTCCAGTGTATCTCTTACCGAGAGTTGAATTTTAAGAGACTTTGATTCACCCGGAGCCAATTCTCCTAATTCCATTTTGCCTCTTTCAATGAAGACCTCCTTCTGGCTCAACTCTCTCAGGGCAATAATATTTTTTTCAGATGTGCCTTTACCAATATTTTTTACAAAAAGTGTCAAGTCTACGACTTCTCCTCTTTGTATAATGCCATCACCATTTCCTGTTAATCCTTCGCCTTCATCAATTATCTGATATGAATATGAGAATACAGGCTTGGGTAGCGCATCAATTGATACTGCACTTTTTTCGTCCTCAGGAGCGCTGCCATTAAGTTCAGAGAATTTTACAATGAGTTCATCCTTTCTGCTGACAGAATTTTGTGGAATTTTTATTGTCTTAGAAGCTGTTTTTGTTTCACCTTTCTCCACCTTACCAAAAATAAACTCACGCTTATCTATAAGAAGATTCTTGGATTCCGCCATACCTCTTAACTGATACAAGGTGCCTTCGCTGTTATTAGTAACACTGATTTCTATTTTCAGCTCTTCATCAGCACTGACCACTCCATTAGAAGGTGTAAGGCGTAGCCTGGTTGTTGCCGATGGAGGAATGATTGTTTCCCCGGTAGACCAGTCGATGCCCTGGATATGTAAGGCATCTGCGATCTTTGTTTCCTCGCTTTTTTTGAAATCTTCAATAATGGGTTTTAATTGATCTAAGACTTCATCATTTTTTTTGTCAAAGAGATGGGAATTAAGGATGATTTTTTTAGCAAATTGTACATGTGTATCTTTCTCCAGGTCAGGGATTTTGTAATAATCTTCGTCCTTGATTTTCTTTTCCTTCTCCTCCTTCTCTTCTCCCTCTCCAGCTTCAGCGTCTTCATCAATATGTACAAGATACCTGACTTTTTCATAAGGCAACTCAGCATCTGTATGTTCACCCAGGTGTTTCTTTAAATCTTCTTCTCTAAAATGTGGATTCTCATTGAATAAGATAATTTCATCTTTTGAAACCTGTGATTGGACAAGCTTAATATCCGGTGAAATACCTACTGACTGTATATCGGTAAAGTTCGGAGTTAAATACTTTCCTACCGTAAGCTTTAGCGCCGCACCACTATTTATCAGGTCGATCAGTTGCTGGATGGAACCTTTGCCAAAGCTGGTATCACCTATAAGCGGAGCTCGATTATTATCCTTCAGAGCACCTGCAACTATTTCTGCCCCGGAAGCGCTCCCTGCATCGATAATTACAACCATCGGGCATTTGCTAAGATCTTTAGATGATTTTTTTGCCTTTTGGATTTTTTGCTTACCCATTGGCTCCACGGTAATTACAATCAGACCCGAAGAGAGAAATTTGTCTGCCACGGCAATCGCCTGTCCTAACAGCCCCCCGGAATTGTTACGAAGGTCCAAAATAAGCCCTTTTAATTCACCGCTCTCTTTTGTCAGCTTCTCAATTTCTTCTTCTAAAGATTGTGATGTATCTTCCTGGAAATTTCTTATCTTTATGTATCCAATGTTATTATCAGCTAATTTTGAGCTAACGCTGGGTATTGAAATAATTTCCCTTACAAGTGTAATGGGCTCAGTAGTCTGAGATTTTTTTATTTCCACTTGTAAGATAACCTCAGTGGAAGGATCGCCTCTAAGTTTATTAACCGCCTCTTGCAATGACATGTTTACCGTAGAATCTTCATCAATTGCGATTATTTTATCCCCTGACTTCAGGCCTGCTCTGAATGCGGGGGTCCCTTCAATAGGAGAAATCACGGTCAGTATTCCATCTCTCAGGCCAACTACCATTCCAAGCCCTCCAAATTTACCTGAGGTTCCTATTTTAAACTCGTCAAAGTCCTTAGGAGGGAAAACAACGGAATGAGGGTCTAATTGTGAGAGCATACCGTTAATTGCTGCGTATTCAATATCCTCTGTTTTGATATCGTGATGCTTATTATCGTTTACAAAATGCAAAGCCTCGTTCAAGGCATTATATAATTCGCCTAGTCTTCGTACTTTGGAAAAATCGACTACTTTAGAAGCTTCATCAACCAGGATTTCAATTTTTTCTGTTCTGTCGTCCACGCTAACCTGAACTTCGGGGATTATTCTCTCGAGCCAGGAAAGTGATTCTTTCAGCATTTCTTTAGGTTTTATTCTGTCCGGCTCAACATAAAATCGATTTACATATGAACAGACAATGCCTACCAGCCGAAATTTATATTCTTCCTTTTCCGGACGAACCACTTCATTAAAATTCTTATTAAGTGAACTGCTATTCGAAATAGCTAAGAATGTAACTAAAATAGAAGCGCAGAAAAAAATTGCGAGTGTATAAAGATATTTTTTCTTGTACATTTTGTACATTTTGAAAGCGTCCCTGCTAAAATATTATTACAAAGTTATTTACATAAGTTTAATCAATTTTTATAGAAATCTAATATAATCTTGATTATTTACCAAGTCAAGGATAAGTTCTTTATGCGTAACCGCTACACTTTAAAAATTTATTGACATAATGATCCATAATGCTTAAACTTGCTTCCTCGGTTAAATAAGGGCGATTAGCTCAGTTGGCTAGAGCACTTCCCTTACAAGGAAGAAGTCATAGGTTCGAGTCCTATATCGCCCACCATCATACAAAAGATATAAAAGATTTATGGCTTTTCATGTAAATGAAGAACAGGGGGGCCGTAGCTCAATTGGTTAGAGTACCAGACTGTCGATCTGGATGTTGCGGGTTCGAGTCCCGTCGGCCTCGCCACTATTAAATTTTTTATTCTTCGGGGTTTTTGGAATTTTTTTTTTGAGGCAATCACCGTGTTTACTGATATGCTTTGATTGAGAGCCTCATTGTGTGGTGCCGGTTTGTTAATAGCATATGTTCAGTGAGAACTCTGCGCCCATAGTTCAATTGGATAGAATATCGGTCTACGAAACCGGGGGTTGCACGTTCGAATCGTGCTGGGCGCATATAAATCCGTTTGAGTTCTCGTTGTAAAGTTCATGATAACTGAATTCCGTTCGCATGAGTACTATATGCGGCAGGCAATCGCAGAAGCAAAAAAGGCCTTTGAAAAGGACGAAGTCCCTGTAGGAGCCATAATTGTTTATGACAATAAAGTAATTGCGAAGGCGCATAATCAACGGGAGATGTTATTAGACCCCACAGCTCACGCTGAAATGATTGCCATCACACAGGCATCTGCATATCTCCAAAACTGGAGGCTAAGCGATACTACCGTATATGTAACTCTGGAACCATGCACAATGTGTGCGGGAGCATTGGTTCAGGCCCGGGTCAAAAACCTGGTATACGGAGCAAAAGATGAAAAACAGGGCGCTTGCGAGTCTACTGTGAATTTGGTTAATGATCCTCGCTTTAATCACCGTATTAATGTTATCTCTGGCGTTTTAGAGGATGAGTGCAGCTCGCTTTTGAAGCAATTCTTTCTGGAAAAACGTCAGGACAATTGATCTCCCGGCTGAAACAGCTGGCCAGTTTACACCGGGCAGACAGGTTGTTCTACCATAATTAAAAGTGGAGGGATGGCTGAGCGGTTGAAAGCGCTGGTTTCGAAAACCAGTTGGGGAGAAATCTTCACGCGAGTTCGAATCTCGCTCCCTCCGTTTTAGTATGGAGGGTCATTTCCCAGTAACAATATTTACCCGGATTGAGGCAGGTCTGGTCTCTTTCACTCAATCTCGGATTGGAGAGGTGTCCGAGTGGCCGAAGGAGCACGCTTGGAAAGCGTGTAGGTGGGTAACTGCCTCGCGGGTTCGAATCCCGCCCTCTCCGCCATATAAAAATAGTTTAGTTATGTTCTTTAATTTTTTAAGTAATATCAGTCGAAATTCTGGCCGTGCTAGACGGGGAGCTAGCGGTTCCTTGTAACCTGCAAACCGCTTATGCAGGGTCGATCGCTTTTTGGAGGTTTTTCTGACTTTTGGTGCTTTTTGAGTAAGTGGTGTTGAAGGCTGGGTCTCATGCAATGAGGCTATGTGAACCTGGTCAGATGCGGAAGCAAGCAGCCATAAGCATTTGTACTCATGTGCCGTGGGGTTGCCTGGTTGGAGCTAACTGCCTGGGAAGTCCAACGGAAAGGAAATCGAAAAAAAGTGCACGGCCGTTTTCGCTAATTTATGGGAAGATATGTCATATATAGTTCTCTCGAGAAGATATCGACCAAAATCATTTAATGAGATTGTCGGGCAAAAACATGTGGTTACCACATTGGTAAATGCACTTCAATCAGACCGTGTTGCCCATGCTTATTTGTTTGCCGGCCCCAGGGGGGTAGGCAAGACATCTATGGCAAGAATACTCTCCAAAGCCCTCAATTGTCAAAAAGGGACTACCAGCACCCCATGTAATAAATGCTCCACCTGTAACAGCATCACAAATGGAAATGATATTGACGTTCTGGAAATTGACGGTGCTTCCAATCGCGGCATAGACGAAATAAGAAATATCAGACAGAATGTGGGGTATGCACCTGCCGTTTCAAAACACAAAATTTATATCATAGATGAGGTACACATGTTGACGAAGGAAGCGTTCAATGCACTCTTGAAAACGCTGGAAGAACCACCTGAACATGTAAAATTTATCTTTGCCACAACCTCGCCAAGCCGTGTGCCCGATACCGTTCAGTCACGCTGCCAGAGGTTTGATTTCAAAAATATATCAATAGCTGACATTAGTGACAGGCTGGCACAGATTTGCAAATCCGAGAATATTGCTGCAGAGGAAGAAGTACTTCAATCCATAGCGAAATATGCCAGGGGAGGGTTGAGAGATTCCGAATCAATTTTAGACCAGCTTGCTTCCTTTTGTCATGAAAAAATAACTCTAAGAGATGTTTACGATATTTTTGGTGTCGTCAGTGAAGAGAAACTTTCAAGTTTAATTAATAGTTTTACTGAAAAAAAACCTGAATTATCTATAGAAATATTTCACGGTATCATGGAAGGCGGACGGGATATAGAAGGCTTTATTGATCAGCTACTTCTTTATATTCGTGATTTGCTCCTTGTTTCGGTTTGTAAAAAGGAAAACGATACTATAGAAACGGGATCAGGAGATCTTAATCTTTTACGAACGCAATCTTCATCATTTTCTCCTGAAACACTAATGTATATGTTCCAGGTAATTTCAGAAGCGAAAACAAAAACCAGGGACTTGCTCCAACAGAAGATTTATCTGGAAGTTTTGTTTGTAAAACTTGCCACTATGGAAGAACTAAAGCCCCTAAGTTCTGTTTTAGATAAAATAGAAGGCATGAAAAAAATGTTCGAAGGCAACATAGAGGATACAGGTAAAACAATATCCATAAGCAAAACAGATGTTACGGCGCCGGCAAAACCAGAGATACAAGCGAAACCTTCTCATGCTCATGATTCTATCGCCTTGGACAAAAAGATAAGTCCTGATAAAAGTCTTGCTGATACATGGAATAAAGCAATGATTGAACTCCAGTCAAAGAAAAAGACAACCTGGGCTGTATTAAAAAATGCAAGGATATCAAACATTGATGGCAATGACGCAATTGTAGAAATTCCAAAAAATTACCTTGTTCACAAAGAAAGGCTTGAAAAACCTGAAGAAAAGCGGATAATTGACAGTTGTCTGGAAAAAGTAACCGGAAGGAAGATTAGTGTAAAAATTATAGTTTCAGAAAACGGGTTTCAGGCAACAGATCGTAAGAGCAGTAGTCAGGGAGTGGTTCAGGAAGGAAGAAAGAAAAAATTAGATGATATAAAAAATGAGCCGATGGTGAAGAAAGCGGTCGAGTTTTTTGATGGGTCAATTGTTAATGTAAGGGAGGAAAAGGGATGAAGGGAATGGGTAACATGGGCAACATGATGAAGCAAATGCAAAAGCAGGCTGCGAGCATGCAGAAACAGATGGAGTCTATTCAGGCCAGCCTTAAAGAGCGCGTTATAGAAACAAGCTCTGGCGGCGGAATGGTAACTGTGCATGTAAACGGAAAGCAAGAGCTTTTATCTATAAAAATTGATAAGGAAGTCGTTGATCCCGATGACGTCCAAATGCTGGAAGACCTTATATTAGCAGCAGTGTCTCAGGGCATGAAAAAATCTCAGGAAATGCACCAAGAGGAAATGGGAAAACTGACAGGTGGCTTGAACATACCTGGAATGCCAAATATGTTTTAATAAAAAATGACAAAAAATTAATGCAAAAAGATTAAGTTTCTCAAGGTTACAATATATGAAAATAGGCACAATATTATCACCGCAACTTCGACAACAGATGAAACTGGCACCCCAGGTGATCCAGTCCATAGAGATACTTCAACTCCCTATGTTAGCTCTAGTAGAACATGTACAACAAGAGCTGATGGAGAATCCCGTATTAGAAGAATTGACTGAAGACGAGAAGAACGAACAAAAAACAGACGAGCAAAAAACACTCGATGATTCGCTTGAGGAAGGCAAAAGCCAGGAAGACGCGCAGGAGGATGAAGAATTTAAAAGACTTGGAGAAATGGCAGATGATTGGGGAGACTACTTTTCCCAAACAAATATAAAAAGGAGTGATGGAGGGGAGGAACGAGACCGCAAACAGGAAGCATTGGAAAATACTGCTTCAGGATCCATATCACTTCAAGACTATCTACTTGGGCAGTTATCGATTATGGAGTTAGATGATTCGCTCATGGCAATCTGTGAAAACATGATTTTCAGCATTAATGATATAGGATATCTGGCTTATCCTTTGGAAGAAATTGTTGAATCGCTGGAAATACCAGTAAGTATTGAACAAGCGAATGAAGCATTGGAAGTTATACAAAACATGGAGCCACTTGGTGTAGGAGCACGAAACCTGAGAGAGTGCCTTCTGCTTCAATTAGATCAGCGAGACGCGGATTACCCTATTATTAAGGAACTAATAACAAATCACCTTGCAGACGTCGAAACAAAGAAATATAAGCTTATAGCAAAAAAGCTGGGTTATAACCTGGAACTGATCAAAAAAGTAATAGAATTCATTAAGACACTAAACCCTAAACCGGGCTCCCTTTTCAGCAGTGAACGAATTCCATACGTAACACCAGAAGTTAAAGTCGATTGTGTGGACGGGAAATACGAGGTCACGCTCATCGGAGACCATAACCTGCCACGCGTTTATATAAGCTCATTTTATAAAGATGTGCTTGTTGGTAAGGGCCATGACATAGACACAAGGCGTTATATTCGCAAAAAAATCGAATCTGCCAGATGGCTCATAGATGCTATTGAACAACGAAAAGGAACTCTGCACAAAGTAGCAGTCAAGATAGTAGAAATGCAAACGAAATTTTTTGAAGAAGGCACCCTGGGACTTCGAACTTTAAAGATGCAGGATGTTGCAGATGCGGTAGGGATTCACGTATCAACGGTAAGTCGCGCCATCGCTCATAAATATGCACAAACTCCTAAAGGTATTTTCGAGTTAAAATACTTCTTTACAGGAGGATTTGTAAATGCTGATGGCGACATGGAATCATGGGAAGCGACAAGGCAAAAATTATCAAAAATTGTAAATGAAGAAGACAAATCACACCCCTTAAGCGACGAAGAAATTGCTGCTAAATTAAGAGCAATGGGTGGCGATATTGCACGAAGAACGGTAACAAAATATAGAAGAAGCATGAAAATCCCTTCATCAAGAAAAAGGAAAGAGTGTTAAGCACGCGCTAATTACGTTTTAGTAAAAAATTTTGAAGCCAACAGAAATCATAACAAAAACTATTATGTTTCTAATATTTGTAGTGTGCGCTTCGGGATGCTATACGTTCAACAAAAGCCACAATGCCGCTCAGAACCGTGCATTAAAGAAGGATTTGAACGCATTACATAAAGATGTCGATTCTTTTCTCGGTACCACGAAACCCTCTAGGCTCAGTGAATGATAGACTCCAGGCTCAGCACAATCCATCATTACATAGTATTTTACCTTCCACGCTTTAGTTAGAAGCAAATCGTTGAAACGCTCAATTCGAAATAAATCATAGTCTAGAGTTTGATAATATGACCACTTACATTTCATGGGATATCCTTAATGTCACACAATTTTGATCTAATAATTAAAAACGGTATTCTCGTCGATGGAACAGGCAGTGCCAAGAGGGTTGCAGACATTGGTATTCAAGGCGACAAAATCATTTATATAGGCGATATTGCTCGCCGTCCGGATTCTGACGTTATCGATGCGGACGGCTGTATTGTCGCACCAGGATTTATTGACATCCACTCACATAGTGATTTTTTCTGTTTAGTCAGCCCGGAAAGTGAAAGTAAAATCTATGACGGTGTTACCACAGAGATTTGTGGAAACTGTGGCATATCCGCATTTCCGCTAAAAGGCCAATTACTTGAAAACAAAAAAAAAGGTTTCAGCAAATTCGGACTGGATATTAATTGGCAAACAGCTGATGATTTTTTTACAAGGGCAAAAGACGCAAAGAGTTCTATAAACAGGGGGTTTCTGGTTGGCCATGGCAACATCCGCGCTTGCGTGCTGGGGTATGAAGATAGGGAACCGGATAGTAACGAACTTGTTGCAATGGAACGTGAATTACGAGATGCCATGGAGTCAGGTGCTTTTGGCATGTCAAGCGGATTGGTTTATCCCCCGGGATGCTACGCAAAAACGGATGAACTAATTGCATTATGCAAAATCGTCAGTGATTATAATGGTATATACGCTACCCATATGAGGGATGAAGGCGATAAATTAGAAGCGGCCTTAAGCGAAACCATAAATATTTCCAAAGAGAGCGGAGTAAATGCTCAAGTCTCCCACATTAAGACATGGGGAGAAAAGAACTGGTGGAAGATTGATAAGATAGAAAGCATGCTTGAAGATGCCAGAGCCGAAGGTATTAAAATCACATGTGATCGATATCCGTATACAGCGGCAGCAACTGATTTAGATATTATTTTGCCCGATTGGGTATATGAAGGAGGAAACACCAAAGAGAAGAAAAGGCTGGGGGACCCTCTTTGCAGAGAGCGTATTATCAAAGAAATGGAGCAAGAAGGCCTGAGTCAGGAATTTTGGGGAACCATAATGATTTCATCCGTGTTTAATAAAGAAAAAAGAGGCTATGAAGGAAAAACGATTGGCGAAATTTCAAAAACATTAAAAATAGCCCCTTTAGAATTTGTTCTCGATCTTTTATATGAAGAAGATTGTAAAGTAAGCGTTATATTTTTCAATATGTCAGAAGAAAATCTTGCCAGGATATTGAAATGGGATTCCGTAATGATCGGTTCTGATAGCTCCCTTCGTTCTTTAAAAGGAGTGTTAAATTACGGAAAGCCACATCCAAGAGGCTACGGTACTTTTTCCAGGGTAATAAGAAAATATGTTAATGAAACCTCCATTTTATCTATCGAAGAAGCTATATATAAAATGACAGGCTTCCCTGCCCAAACGCTGGGACTTAAAGACAGAGGGATTTTAAAGGAAGGATGCTTTGCAGATATAACAATTTTTGATCAGGAAACGATTGCAGAGCAGGCAACGTTTACAAGGCCGCATAATTACTCTACAGGCATCAAAAATGTCTTAGTAAACGGCAAGTTAACTATCAATGACGGAAAGCATGAGAGCGTTACAAATGGCGCTATTCTCAAGAAACAGATTTGAAATCGCAACACTCTAGACCAAACAAAAATGAGCATAGATTATCATATTGCTATTAATACTGGATTATACTACTATTTGAATGTGTTAAATCACTATTATACTTAATTGGGTTTTATACCTACCTAAAGGAGGTTTTTCGTGTACAGGAAAAAATGGGATTTAAGAAATTATTTTATGCTCTTTAGCGTTTCGCTATTTGCTTTATCATTAATCCTGGGATACACGGGCAGTGCTAAAGCGTCAACAGGGCTGGTAGAACTAGAAGAGTCTTTAGTACATGTTTCAGAAGATGTCAAACTATCAGTTGTTTCCATAACAACGGTAAAAGTTTTCAAACATCCTGCTACAGGAGGATATCACGGTGATCAATATGGACGCGGTCGCGGACCTGGCGGTGGTGGCGGACATGGTGATAGACGTGGAAGGGGAGGCCCGTTTGATGAATTTTTTGACAAATTTGTACCAAAAGCGCCTCCTAAGGGAGAGTATAAAACACAGAGCCTTGGCTCCGGTGTAATAGTAAAAATTGACGGCGAAAAAGCATACATCCTGACGAATAACCATGTTGTCGCAGACATGGACGAATTAAAGGTTAAGCTCAGTGACAAGAGAGAATTTGATGGAGAAATTGTAGGTACAGACGAACAGACAGATTTAGCAGTGATAAAAATTGAAGGAAAGAATTTGAAAGCAGCAAAAATGGGAGACTCTGAAGCCTTAAGGCAGGGACAATGGGCTATTGCAATCGGTAACCCTTTTGGCCTTACTCATACCGTTTCAGTCGGTGTTGTAAGTGCGATAGGCAGATCAGGCGTCGGCATTGCAAATTATGAGAATTTTATTCAAACCGATGCTGCGATTAATCCCGGAAACAGCGGAGGTCCATTACTTAATATTGATGGAGAGATTATAGGAATCAATACTGCGATCTTCACCCGTTCAGGTGGTTACCAGGGAATAGGATTTGCCATTCCTGTAAATATGGCAAAAGCCGTGCTCAGAGACCTGATTGTTAAAGGAAAAGTAACTCGAGGCTGGCTAGGTGTCGCCATTCAGAATATGGACGAATCACTTGCAGAGCAATTCGGAGTAGAGGTTACCGAAGGAGTATTGATAAGCGACGTACAGGACGGTTCCCCTGCCCAGGAAGCAGGCTTCGAAAGAGGCGATATTGTAATCGGGTATAATAACAGGGAAATAAGCGATGTTAATCGTTTACGTAATTTTGTCGCCCAAACTGAGGTTGGCAAGACGGTTAAAGTTAAAGTCTTGAGAAAAGAGAAGGAAACGATTTTAACAGTGAAAATAGGCGAGCAACCGTCAGATCTATTTGCTTCAGGCAAACCAGCTGCTGGTAATAACCTGGGCATATCAGTACAAAACCTAACTGAAGAACTAGCTAAAAGTTTTGAATTTGAAGGTGAAACCGGCGTAGTTGTTACTGCGGTAGAGCCAGGCAGCTCTGCTGCTCAAGCTGATGTAAAAGAAGGAGACTTAATAAAGGAAGTTAATCGAGAAAAAATTAATAATTTAGAAGAGTTCTCCAGTGCACTTAAGCGCACTGCAGAGGGGAAAGACATTCTATTTTTATTAAGACGAGGTATGCACACACGATTTGTGATAATTAAGAGCAAATAGAAAAGCAGATTTTTCTAACTGTGGAAGAAGCTATTATCGCAGAAAAAGTTTAAGCCTCGTTACCAGAGCACGGTAACGGGGCTAATTTTTTGGATCAGGGTTCGACCTCTCAGGCTTGTGAATCGTCAAAAAGAGGTGAAAGGGTTTGTAGCCTTTTAACTATCGGTACCAGTTTTTCCAAAATGTAGTCAACTTCATCTTCAGTGCTGTATCTACTCAGACTAAACCTTATTGTTCCCCTGCTGGTAACAGGAGGGATTCCCATCGCCTGCAAAACGTGAGATGGTTCTGCCGAGCCTGTTGTGCACGCTGAACCCGAAGAGGTCGCAATGCCTGCCATATCAAGCAAAAGCAGGGTCGCCTCACCTTCTACACATTCGAAACTTACATTACTCGTATTGGGCAAACGCTCACTGTTCTCTCCACTTATTACTACATGAGTAAGCTGATCTTTTATGCCTTTTTCCAGTCTGTCCCTGAGGCGCCTTACCTCTGTCTGTTCCTCTTTTACAAATCCTTCCGCTATTTCGCAAGCCTTACCCAACCCGATGATATAGGGAACGTTTTCTGTCCCGCTCCTTCTATTATCTTCCTGGTGGCCACCAATAATCAAAGGATCAATTCTAACCCCTTTTCGTATGAACAGGACACCGACACCTTTTGGCGCGTGAAGCTTGTGCCCGGACATTGACAGAAGGTCGATATGGCTGTTTTTAAGATTTACGGGAATCTTGCCAATTGCCTGGACCGCGTCACAGTGAAAAAGCGCACCTTTTTCTTTTACTATTTTACCGATCTCTTCAATCGGAAATATCACGCCTGTCTCATTATTTGCATGCATAATAGAGACAATCGCCGTATTATCTTTTATGGAATCTCTCAGCTCATCCAGATCAAGCATTCCGTCCTTATCGACACCAAGCTCCGTTACATCGTAACCGTTCTTCCCAAAATATTTACACACATTCAAAACTGCCGGATGTTCTACCTTGGTAGTAATGACGTGCTTTTTGTCAGGATTCGCTTCTAACGAACTGTGTATGGCATAGTTATTACTCTCTGTTCCACAACTCGTAAAAACTATTTCAGAAGTATCTGCCCCCAGAATACTTGCGACTCTCTCCCTGGCCAGGTCCATCTTGCTCGAAACCTGTCTTCCAAAAGTGTGTATGCTTGATGGGTTGCCGTAAAATTCCTTAAAATACGGTAGCATCTCTTCTAGGACTTTATCATCAACTCGTGTTGTCGCGTTATTATCAGCATAAACTAACCTCATTTGTAAATCTCCATTTCTTCTCTAACTCTTAATATATATCGGTACGTCTATGTTCAAATAGAGGTATCTCTTTTCTTACCTCTTCCTGTAAATCTAAATCGATCTCCGCCAAAATCACATTTTCATCATCTTCCGCTTTTGCCAGAACCCTTCCCCATGGATCCACCACCATGCTTTTCCCATAGCATGTTATATCATTAGGGCTGGTCCCTATCTGATTTGCAGCGACAACAAAAGTTTGATTCTCAATAGCACGAGCTTTAACCAGAGGTTCCCAGTGAAATTCACCGGTAGTTGCCGTAAATGCCGATGGGATAAAAATAATCTTTGCCCCGTTTAACGCCAGAGACCTGTAAAGCTCACAGAATCTTAAGTCATAGCAGATACTCATACCAACCTTAACACCACCCATATCAGCGGTAACGACCTTCTTACCTGCAATCACATTCTCAGATTCTTTATATCTTATCTTCTCCTGTATATCAACATCAAAAAGGTGGATCTTTGAATACTTTGCCACTATTTCACCTTTTCGTCCAACTATTACGGAAGTGTTATGAACCCTGTTCTTATCAACCTTCTCAAAAATGCTTCCGCATACAATATAAATTCCGAGTTTTCGCGCCCTGTCTGACAAAGCATTAATTGTATTGCCCGGTATCTCTTCCGCGTTTTCTACCATTACTTTTGTATGTCCGCAGCAGTTAAACATCTCCGGCAAAATGACAATGTCTGCACCGTTTTTAGCGGCACTGTCAATAAACTTGCCAGCACGTTTTAAGTTTCCTGCTTTGTCCTCATTAGAACAGAACTGGATAGCGGCAACGCTGAATTTACGTCCTAACCCGGTTTTTGATTTAGCCATTTAATCCTTAAAATAAGTAATTGACACCTATCATGTACCAAAGTAAAATCTCAGGCATACTAAGGTTAATGAAGTATTTTACCATAACCAAAAGCTTTCATATAATCTTTTCTTCTGCTCTCTGTGAGCACAGTAAACAATATCTCTTTTTACTGCTTATTCGTGAGATAATAATGCTTAAAGAAAAAATAGGATTTATCGGTGGCGGCAAGATGGGCGAGGCTCTTGCGAAAGGGCTCATCAGGGCAAAGCTGAGCACGGCAGATAATATTATCGTCAGTGATGTTGACAGCAAACGTTGCCAAGTCTTTGAAGAAGAAACCGGGATAAAGACGACACAGGACAATAGAGAGGTAGCCGCCAATTCTGATGTCATAATCCTTGCTGTCAAACCAAACATAATGGGCACTATTCTTGAGGAGCTAAAAAACGATATTACATCTGAACATTTAGTTGTCTCTATCGCGGCTGGTATTCCGTTGAACTTCATGGAATCCTCTTTAAAAGAGGGGTGTCGGGCGATCAGGGTTATGCCAAACACACCATGCCTTGTGGGAGAAGCTGCGGCAGGATATGCCCTGGGGAAAAATGCCACACAGGATGACGGAGAACTGGTCGGCCGAATACTTAATGCTGTAGGCAACTCCTACTTACTTGAGGAGAAATACCTCGATGCCGTTACGGGTTTGAGCGGCAGCGGTCCGGCATTCATCTATACGGTTATTGAAGCTCTAGCGGATGGAGGCGTGAAGATGGGATTGCCAAGAAACGTAGCAACGGAGCTTGCTGCACAAACCACCTTTGGTGCGGCAAAGATGGTACTGGATTCGGATACGCATATAGGTGAACTCAAAGACTCTGTTACCTCTCCGGGAGGGACAACTATAGAAGGTCTTCACGCACTGGAAAAAGGCGGACTCTCGAATACCCTGATAAATGCCGTTGAAGCTGCGACGAAAAAATCAAAAAGGCTGGGCAAGGCATTTTCAAAACAGAAAAAATAATGCAAAGTCACCGATTGGCGAAGAACACAAGAACTCTTCTCTTCGTCTTTATAACAATAAGTATAATTGCCGCAGGAACGGGAAGTTCACTCGCATCTTCAATGCAGGAAACAAAGAGCGTAAGAGACTCCTCGTTCAAATCCTTCATTAAGCAGGTCAACCACAACTACGGCAAACAGTACGCATCACATGTAGAAGAGCTGTTTAAGGTACTCCTCAGAAAAGAAGAACACGATCCCTCCGTTACAGGACAACGCTTCCTGGAATTTGATGTGCTGAAGATGAGAGAGACAGCAGGCACGTTTCAAACAGCAGCAATAAAAAATGGCAATATGATAAGCGCCAGGGACAACTGCAAGATCTCTTTTACGCCCAGGGAAAGATGTAGCATATACATCTTCAAGATTGAAACAACAGGCAAGATCTTCCCGCTATTCCCGCGAAAGAAATTCAGCCAGCAGACAAACTCGTTATCGCCTAACCTGACCTACTTTGTCCCTCCCATGAAAAAATGGCTCCCCTTTGACAACGGTTACGGAAAAGAGGCAATCATCCTGACGGCGTTCACAAAAGGATGCTATGATATTGAAAAGCTGATGAAATACTTCAATAATTTCAGCACAGAGAATCTGTCCGCCAACAACGAAAAAGCCAAACCGGTAAAAGAGATCCCCATAATCAGCAAAGGCATTAGTGGATCTAAAAAAAGCGAAGAGAGAAAACTCCGTCTCCCTTTTGATGAGATTGCATCATTTACAGGAACGGAGTATATCTGGAAAGAGAGTAAATTTGTAAAAACGCTGTGGTATAAACGCAAATGAATACTATTCTGATGGTGTCAGGTTTCAAACTTCATCACGAGTAAATTTATTGTCTCCTCTGAAACACGAATACGATCATCAATCCGAAAACCTACAATCCAGATCGGCTCTCCGTTCATCATTACTATTGGAACAGTGTCCCGCTCCATAACGGAAACTTTGTTGTCTATGAAAAAATCTTTTATCTTCTTAAGCCCTTGGGAACCTAATGGTTGGAACCTGTCTCCTGGCTTTCTCGTCCTGACCGTGAGCGGCATACTGACCTTATCAAAATCTACAGCCTCTTCATAGCGTGTCTTGTTTCGTTTAAACTCTTCCAGGAAGCCACTCTTTATCTCTTGGATCTCCGTCGTTACCCTACTGTTCATATCAGCAAGTTCTGTCTCTCCCGGTACTTTTATCTCCGTTTCGCTTAAAACAGGTATCTCTTCCGCGCAATACTTATTCTTCGAAAGATGCAGTTCGTTTCCCTCTCTCCTGACATTTAAGTACTCCTTAACAACATTGATTGCCGATGTCTTCTTAGAATTAAGAGTGTTTAAAATATCTTTGTAGTTTCTGTTGCTTAGCTTTTTGAGAGGAATATCTAACCGGACGATCGCCTCTTTAATAATCATCTGTTGTAAAATCTGCGGCGACTCTTTTAATTTGTGTATGTCCAGAGCTATTGTTTCTATAGGCGTCTCTCTGTTTACCAAAACATCCTCAAATAAAGCTTTTGCTTTTGCCTCCAGGTAATCGCTATTTTGTAACGACGTTTCTCCCAAAGTCGCCAGGGACTTTTTTATCTTTGCATTGTAGTTCTCTTCAAGATACGGAATGAGCTCTAATCTAATCCTGTTTCGCAGTTTATCTTTTTCAATATTTGTCGAATCAACCCGGTATGAGAGATTCTCATCTTCCAGATAAGCAGTGATATCCTTACGCCATGTGAATAGAAGGGGACGAACCAGGGTGATTGTTGAAACCGGTGTAAGTTTTCGCTTTGGCCTTATGCCACTTACGCCTGTAACACCGGTACCCCGGATTATTCTATGCAGAATCGTCTCGGCATTGTCATCGGCGTTATGACCCACGGCGATAACATTGGCACCCGTCTTTTCCGCCGCACTTTCAAAGAACTTATATCTCTCGTCCCGTGCCGCCTCTTCCAGTGAAATCTTACGTTCGCGTGCGATTTCAATAATGCCCCTTTTTTCGACAATGAGTGGAACTCCGTATTTTTCTGAAAGAGTGGTTACAAATTGTTCATCTTCATCCGATTCTCTGCCTCTGATTGAATGGTTCAAATGTGCAATAAAGATTTCAGAATAGGGAGGGTCTGTTCGGTTTGTATTGTAAATAAGGCTCAGCAGGGCGACAGAATCCGGTCCACCGGAAACACCTATTAAAACCCTGTCATTCGCACTGAAGAGATCATACTCCCTGATTACGCCGGCAACCTGTTTTCGCAACTGCAACATGACAAAACTATATCCCTCCCCGTTAAGCAAGTCAAGAGTAGAAAATAATTGACATCGGTTGGATGTTAAGTAGAATTAATATGTTAATTTATTTTGGCCTCCCGCCTTTAAATTAGATCATTATAATGGAAGATATAAAAAACAGACTTAAGTTATTAGAAACCGACCTGAAAAAGCTGGAAAGCAGGTTAAAAAAAGGATTTGCGTCAGGAACAAAAAAAGATTGGGAGCATATTCTGCATCAGACCAGAAAGATTGAAGAGTTGGCAATCTCGCAAATAGCAATTCTAAAACTTCAGGATAAAAAAACCACGTGATCAATAAAAGGGGGAAAAGCCATGAACACAAAAAACTCTAGCTACTTGTTCATATTCACCACTCTTTTCGTGCTTGTCGTATTACTCAATTCAGGATGCCTTAAGTCGCCCAAAAGTTTTTTGCGGAAGGATAAAAGCGAAAGCCGCAACGAAAGTCACGTCAAGGCCCGCGGCAGCAAAGAGGATAGAATTAACGTGCTGGAAGAGAAAGTGGCAACTTTATCTTATAGCCTGGGAAGCCTGACTACTGAAAATTATGAATTAAAGAAAAATTTTAAAGAACTGGAAACCATCAAGGACCAGTTGAATAAAGAATACACACAAATAAAGGACACACAGGCTGCCCTCGATAAAACACAAGCATCGAATAAGACAGCACGTACTCGTCTAAAAGGAGAGTTGGCAAAAACAAAAGTAGCACTTGAAAAAAATAAAAAGCAGCTTACAAAAATGGCATCGGAGATGAATGATCTCAAAACAAAAGTGAAAACGCTGGAATCCGCCCGTAAGGCAGCCGCACAAACAGAAGAAGTTGTTGATAAGACCGCAAATATTGATACAGGAAAAAGCTATACCAGGCAAAGCAGAAAGAACCTGATAAAGGAAACGCAGGAAAACCGCAAAACCACTCTTGTCGAAGGGCTGTTGAATAAAGCAATTCGCCTATACAGAGAAGAACATTTTGAAGAAGCAATATCAAAATGGGAAGAAGTCCTGGCGCTTGATCCCAGTAAGCTGGAAGCAAAATTTAACATAGAAATTGCACAGGACAGGATTAAGGAAAAGCAGATACAAAAAGATTTGGAAAAAACCCATATCCAGAAAAACAGATAAGGAATATGACTTTTGGCAAAATGGAAAGGTAAAGCAATTGGTGCAGGTTTAGGGTTTCTTTTCGGTGGTCCTTTCGGAGCAATCCTTGGGACAATGACAGGAGATTTTTTTGATAAATCTCTGAGGCAGATACCCACCGGAAGACCCCAGGGCAATCAGGAGAGATCCTTAAATTTTGTAACACACCTGGTCGGAATACTTGTAACAATTGCCAAGGCAGATGGGCACGTAAGCAGACAGGAAATTAATATAATAGAGAAGGCCTTCGTAAGTTTTGGTTTTAAGGGAGAAGACTTAAGTTTTATCAGGAATTTAATAAACCAGACATCCAGAGTAGACCTGGACTTACGTGCAATATGTTATGAATTCAAACAGTATTCCAGCTATGAAGAGAGGCTCTCTTTATTGCGTATCGTCTACCTGGTTGCGTATGCCGATAAAGAATTGCATGCAAATGAAGAGAGAATGATAAATGATATTATCGGGCTCGTAGAGATCGATGTGAACGATGCATTCGAGATACGAGCAGAATTTTGCAGCGATAGCGACAAACACTATCAAATCTTAAACGTTACCAGAAGCTGTTCTGTTGACGATATTAAAAAATCGTACAGGCATCTCTCTAAACAATACCATCCCGACAGGGTTTCTCACCTGGGAGATGAATTTGCAAAGCTTGCCACAGATAAGTTTCAGATAATTAACAAAGCCTACGAAGAGATAAAAATAGAAAGAGGATTTTAATACAGAGGAGAAATTAATGTTAAAAAAAATAACTCTTATTTTGGCGCTTTTTACCATAATAAGCTTAGCGGGCAAAACTGCCTATTGTGTATCTCTTAATTTAACGCCCGGTCAGATAAATGAAGCAATCGAATATGGAAAGAATAACAAACGGTTAAGTCCTACAAATTTTGCAAAGCCATGGGTTGTCCATCTTGGCGAAAAGAGTGGTTGGGCCACTTTGTGGACACCTTATCATAATGTCGCTTTTAAAGCAAAGAAAGCTGCAGTTGAAAAGCGAGAACTGTCTGAAGGAGAAACATTAAGAGCACTACACTTCAAAGAGTGCATGACTTTTGTGGTATCCGTTTTTGGCAACTATATGGAGTTTGCAAAGGGCTATAACGCCATTCTTTATTCCGAAGA
>CAYTGO010000003.1:28917-37895 GCA_964437425.1 uncultured Candidatus Scalindua sp. | reverse complement strand
TTGGCAACTATATGGAGTTTGCAAAGGGCTATAACGCCATTCTTTATTCCGAAGACAAGCCGGTATATCCGATGTATTCATTTCTTCCGGATTTTGCGGAACCCAGCAGTTTTTACCCGGAAGAACCCGCGTACGTAGCAGGGTGTGTATACAAGTTCCCGGTTGAAAACATAAGCCAGGACTCAACATTAAAATTGTTAATCTCATCTCCGGAAGGGGAAGAATTAGAGTTTCCTTTTGACCTGGTAAAGATAAAATAATTTACAAAGATGACTTTTCACTATTAGGAATGAATGGCGGTTAAATTACTAAATTTTTTTTTTCCGCCTATGAGGAGTGCTCACGGGTTTCGTGCCTTTTAATATCAAAATCGACCATCATTCTTATTAATTCTTCAAATTTAACCTTTGGCTCCCATTTTAGTTTCTCTCTCGCTCTGCTCGAGTCCCCCAGAAGCAAATCCACTTCTGCAGGCCTGACAAACTTAGGGTCGATAACGACATAATCTTTCCACTCCAAACCTGCATGTGCAAAAGCAACTTCTACCAATTCCTCTATAGAATGGGTTTCGCCTGTTGCTATAACAAAGTCTTCCGGTTCATCCTGCTGGAGCATTAACCACATCGCCTCCACAAAATCACCGGCAAAGCCCCAGTCACGCTTAGCATCGAGGTTGCCCATTCTCAACTCTTTGGACAAGCCCAGCTTAATTTTGGCAACAGCATTTGTCACTTTTTTGGTAACAAACTCTAAGCCTCTCCTTGGGGATTCGTGGTTAAAAAGAATTCCGGAACAACAATACATATCGTAACTCTCTCTATAATTTACCGTAATCCAATGTGCATATAACTTCGCAATTCCATAAGGACTCCTTGGGTAAAATCGCGTCTGTTCATTCTGGGGCGATTCTACAACCTTGCCAAACATCTCGCTGGAAGACGCCTGATAGAAACGTATATCTTTGTTCACCAGCCTTGTCGCCTCTAACAGTCTGGTGGCTCCCAGTGCCGTGAATTCACCTGTTAAAACCGGTTGGTTCCATGAAGTGGGAACAAACGATTGTGCGCCCAAATTATAGATTTCATCCGGTTGGCACCCTTCTATTGCCTCTATTAAAGAGTTCTGATCAAGCAGGTCTCCCTGGACAAGCGTCATATCGTCCTGGATATGTTCAATTCTTTCAAAGTTACTTGAACTACTTCTGCGAACGAGACCATGCACCTCGTAGCCTTTGTTCAGCAGAAGCTCTGCCAGATAGGAACCATCCTGACCTGTAACACCAGTTACTAAAGCTGTTTTCATTTTTTGCCAATATTATTATAAAAAGACTATTTCAGGAACAATATATATGAGCCTTGTCGAGTATATTATGTTTACTGCCTGTTGGTGTCAATTATATTCTAAATTATATTTCTATAACCCGTTTAGAATCGCGTGACATAAATCAGTGAGAGAGTCGTCTCTTGCCCCCATAACCAGCACGCTGTCATGTGGAGTTGCCCTCTGCTTAACTTCAGTGACAATGTCATCTCTCTCCGGAACAAAAACCGCATTTATTTCTCTGCTTTTTAACTCCTTAATAATATCATTTGAAGATATTCTTTTTTCTGCCGTTCCGCCCGCATAATATATTTCAGGCATTAACAGGGTATCGGTCGGCAACAGCTTCCCAGCAAATGCGGAGATTAATTCCTCTCTCATAAATTCTGTTGGGCCAAAACCGTGTGGTTGAAATACGACAATTAGTCTTTCGCTGATTAACCTTACGGTATCAATTGCCGCCTGAATTTTTTTCGGATTATGCGCATAATCATCTATCACCTTTATTCCATTGGTCTCGCCAACAACTTCCATTCGTCTTCTGGTACCTTTAAATGTTTTCAGCGCATTTTTTATCTCCATATCCGAAACGCCTTCTATCTGTGCAACGGCTATAGCGGCGAGTGCGTTATAAACATTATATAAGCCCGGAATATTTATCTCGAAATCAGTATCCTTCACCCTGAATTTTGAACCGAAAGGGTTACAGGAAATTTCAGAGGCTCTGACGTCCGCTTCGCTTCCCTCTCCGAACGTAATAATATTTGCAGAACTATTATTAGTTTTTATAAAACTAGAGATGTTTTCATTAATTATTACGGTATCTAATGTATTTTCGGCAAATTTACTGAATAGCCCTCCAAGCTCTTCTACTGTCTTGTGATCTCTAGATATGTTTGTTATGACCGACACCTTCGGCGTGTACTTGATCAGGCTGCCATCACTCTCATCTGCCTCAATTACGACAGTTTCAGAACGACCACACTTTGAATTACCCAATGACTTATCTGTGATAAAGTTTATTACATATCCGCCGCCCACAACGGTTGGATCGTGACCCGCCTTATCAAGTATCCACGATGTCATTGCGCATACTGTCGTCTTGCCATTGCTTCCGCCTATTGCAATCCCATGTTTATTATTGAAAAGACTGCCAAGCAGGTCAGATCTTCTGATAATTTGAATATTCTGCTGCATCGCGATTTTCAAATCAGGATTGTCTTCTTCTACCGCGCTGGAAATAACTATAAAGTCTGTCTCCTTATCAACACCCGTTCCATCCTGTGGAAAAAGCCTGATACCCTGAGATTCCAATTTATGAAACACTTCCGGGGTTTGCCTGTTATCATTTCTTCTGTCTGAGCCGCCCACAAAGTGTCCCTGTGATTTAGTAATCTGTGCAAGCGCACTCATACCAATTCCTCCAATTCCCACAAAGTGATATCTCAAGCTTTTCTTTATTCCAACCATTTATCTATAAAATGCTAATACTTTAAAAACTTACCGGTAAGATCAGTCCAATCTTAACCGCCTATCAATTCCGTATAAAAACTTTTTCCTTTGTCACTTTTTAACTTCAGTAATGCCTCTGAAATGGTGGCACCAACATCCGCAAATGATGTACGAATACCAAGTGGCCCCGGCTTATTCAATTTCTTTCCAAAAACCAGCAGAGGAACATACTCACGAGAATGATCTGTGCTGGGTGTCGTAGGGTCACATCCATGATCAGCCGTAATCATGAGAATGTCATTTGCGTTTAATGCCTCAATAATCTCAGGCAAACTATGATCAAACGCTTCCAGTGCGCCTGCGTAGCCTTTCGGATCGTTCCTATGACCATATTTCATGTCGAAGTCAATCAAGTTCGTAAAAACTATGCCTTCAAAATCCTCCTTGATACACTCTAATGTCTTTAGAATGCCTTCGTGATTATTAGTTGCATGTATCTCCCTTGTCAGCCCCCTGTGCGCGAAGATGTCGCCTATCTTGCCAACACCCACAACTTCATACCCGCCGCTTGCTGCCCTGTCCAACAGCGTATCTTCCGGCGGCGGCAGCGAAAAGTCTCTCCGCCTCTCTGTCCGTGTATATATACCGTTTTCTACTATAAATGGCCTGGCAATAACCCGACCAACGTTGTGCTTGCCTTTTAATATATCTCTGGCACAATCACATATCTCATATAAGGATTCTACCGGTATGACATCTTCACACGCAGCTATCTGGAAAACACTATCAGCCGAGGTATATACAATTGGGTAGCCTGTTTTAATGTGTTCAGCGCCCAGCTCCTCTATTATTTCTGTTCCCGATGCGGTTTTGTTACCCAATATAGACCGGCCAATGGATTTGGTAAATTGTCCAATCACCTCGTCTGGAAAACCATTGGGGTAGGTTGGAAAGGGTTTGTCTGTTACAACGCCCATGATCTCCCAGTGACCAGACGTAGTATCTTTGGCTGCTGACGTTTCAGCCATCTTGCCATAAAACGCCTTTTCATCAACGTCCTTAGAGACTCCCATAATATCGTCAATCTTGCCAATACCAAAGCGTTCCAGATTAGGGATATTCAGGCCTCCAACTGCCTTGGCAGTATTTGCCAGTGTATTGCTACCATCATCACCGAATTTATAAGCGTCCGGTAATTCGCCAATTCCAACGCTATCAAGAACGATAACGATTATTTTGTTTACCATTTCATTACTGATTCTATATTATTTCTGTTTTGCGCAAATAACCCAGATCGTCCGGGTTAAACGATAAAAAAGTTATGGAATTTGGTATGTCGTAGAGAAATGCACCATCTCGTCAGGGATTATTATCTTTTCGTTCGTTGTACTTAACTAAAAGCCCTTTGAAGAAAGCCAAGGGCAAAAAATATAACGATTGGAGAGATATCTATTCCTCCTATAGATGGAATTATACGCCGAACAGGCTCAAGAATTGGTTCTGTTATTTTGTAAAGAAATAATGCTGCGGAATTATTGGGATTATGTGGAATCCAGGTTAGGATGATTCTTACAAGGAGTACCATCTTGTAAAGACCTAAAATCTGTCCAACAAATGCAAGTTCCATAGAAAATATCCAAATAATGTTAAGGGAAATTTATTAGGCTATAAACAGACGAATACTAACAATTAATACTATTCATAGCAACAAAAATTTATCGTTGGCAATGAGAGACAGAGAAGAAATCATCTTTTTGTACATCACACATACCTATTTCTTGAAATTATTATATTTAATTGATAGAATCCATTTTGACGATTATGAATAAAATAAAACCCAATAACATTGAATCGAGTATTAAGTCCACGACAAAGGCGATAATTAACGAAATAGACGCTGTTTTGGACGGTATTAAAGAAGATGAATTTAAAAAGTTTGTCACGGCCATCAATTCATCAAAGAATATATTTGTAACCGGCCAGGGGCGTTCCGGATTGGTTGCCAGAACATTTGCAATGCGTCTGACTCATATCGGTTTCTCGTGCCATGTCGTCGGTGACACAACAACACCAAATATTGATGAGGGCGATATGCTTATTGCATGTAGTAGTTCCGGCACCACTTCTGTCACCTGCCACATCGCCGGGCTTGCAAAACGCCTGAATGCGCAGGTTGTCGTAATCACTGCACATCCAAACTCAGAATTATCTGAATATGCCGGTTTAATTATTGAAATTCCGGCAAGTGATACCGATCAGGTGATACAATCTCAACTAACAGAACAGTTTCGCAGCACATTGTTTGAGCAAGCGTGTCTCGTATACCTTGACGCTGTGATTTTAACACTTGTACGATTGCTGAACAGAGAAGAAGTTGAAATGATGAAAAGGCATGCTAATCTAGAGTAAAATTATACAAACTAATGAAGTTAATTGTCCAAAAATTTGGTGGAACATCAGTCGCAGATGCCGCACGCATGAAGGCAGCGGCCAAACGAGCAGTCGAAGAATATTCTGCCGGCAACAAGATCGTTGTAGTTGTCTCTGCGCAGGGGAAAATGACCGATGAGTTATTAGAGATGGCTCATGAAATTAATAATGAGCCTTCCGCTCGTGAACTGGATTCACTGCTTTCTACTGGTGAGCAAATGTCAAGTGCGCTCATGGCAATGGCAATTCATTCCCTGGGAGTGTCGGCGGTTTCCTTTACGGGAAGGCAAATTGGAATGACGACCGACAGCTTTCACACAAAAGCAAGAATCGTTAATATAAATGGTGATCGAATATTAGGAGAATTGTCTGAAAACAAAATAGTGGTAGTCGCTGGATATCAGGGCGTAGATGAAAATGACAATATAACAACCCTGGGACGTGGAGGTTCTGATACCAGTGCAGTTGCACTGGCCGCCTTGCTCAAGGCAGACATGTGTGATATTTTTACCGACGTTGATGGAATTTACACTGCCGACCCACGAACCGTTCCTGATGCGAGAAGATTAAATAAAATATCTTATGATGAGATACTGGAACTGGCGAGCATGGGAGCACAAGTTGTTCATGTACGATCTATTGAGTTTGCGAAAAAATACAATGTCCCAATCCGGGTAAGACCCAGCTTTAATAATGGCACAGGAACCCTTATATGCAAAGAGGTAAAAGAAATGGAAAACATAGTTGTCAGCGGAGCAACCGTATCAAAAAATGATGCAAAAATAACTCTAATCGGAGTGTCTGACGAGCCCGGACAAGCAGCCAACATCTTCCACGAGCTCGCCAAAGAAAAAATAAATGTAGATATGATTATTCAGAATATCAGCGCTAATGGACTGACAGATTTAACGTTTACTGTTGATAAAGACGATCTGGCCCTTGCCCTGGAAACAACAAAAAGAACAAAGGGGGAAATTAAGGCAAAAGAGATCATTGCTGATGACAAAATAGCAAAACTTTCAGTTGTAGGGATTGGTATGAGGTCTCACTGTGGGATAGCAGAAAAAATGTTCAAAACGTTATCTGACGAAAAAATAAACATACAAATGATCAGCACTTCAGAGATTAAAATATCTTGTATTATAGAAGAAAAACAGGCAGAGAAGGCCTTAAATGCCGTGCACAAAGCTTTCGTGCTGGATCAAGAGCAGTAGGCAGTAAGCGCATGGTTTTTTACTTCTCTTTTTGCAGGATACTCCGAAAGTACTCTATGGTTTTCTTCAGTCCATCGGCACGAGAGACTTTCGGCTCCCAGTTCAGCAGTTTCTTTGCCTTTGATATATCGGGCTGTCTGCACTTCGGATCATCTACAGGTAATGGATCAAAGGTAATTTCACTTTTACTCCCTGTCATACTAATTATCTCTTTAGCAAAATCCAATAATGTTATCTCTGTTGGATTCCCAATATTTACCGGCTCATTAACATCTGAAGTTAACAATCTGTATATTCCTTCCACCAAGTCTGAAACGTAACAGAAGCTTCGTGTCTGTGATCCATCACCAAAGACTGTTAAATCTTCTCCGTTAAGTGCCTGTGAAATAAATGCGGGTAACGCTCTTCCATCGCTTACCCTCATTCTGGGACCATATGTATTAAATATTCTCACAATCCTCGTGTCAACACCATGGCTTCTATGATACGCCATAACCATTGCCTCCGAAAATCTTTTTGCTTCGTCATAGACACCCCTTGGACCAACAGGATTTACATTTCCCCAGTAATCCTCCTTCTGTGGATGAATAAGAGGATCACCATAAACTTCTGATGTTGATGCCAGAAAAAACCTGGCATTCTTACTTTTTGCAACGCCAATCGCATTCAGCGTTCCTAATGAACCAACCTTTAGGGTTTGTATTGGCAGCTTTAAATAATCTAAAGGGCTTGCGGGTGATGCGAAATGCAGAACGTTATCTAACTCTTCCCCAACATAAATATACTCACTGACATTATGCTTAATAAACTTAAACTTCGGATTGCCCATACAGTGCTCAATATTTTGAGTAGAGCCTGTTAACAAATTATCAATGCATATTACTTCATGTCCTTTTTCGAGTAAATAATCGCATAGATGTGAGCCAAGGAATCCTGCTCCACCGGTAATCATTGTACGCATATTTTTATCCTGAATAAAATGGTTCTATATGAACCCTTAATATATTTGCTGTAATTCTACTACGTAATTATAGCAGTGCAAGAAGAAAAGTATCTTCAAAACAAATATACATAAGAGCGAGTTCGCCTGATATTACTATCTGTTGACAAAAATAACTGCTTTGCTAAAATCATACTGATGTTATTCAATAAATTGTGCCGTGTTTAGCCGGGAGATAATAATTGAAGTTTACTAAAATGCAGGGAATTGGAAATGATTATGTGTATGTTAACTGTTTTGAGGAAGACATTAAAACTCCATCAGAACTGTCGATCGCAATAAGCGATAGACATTTTGGTGTTGGTAGTGATGGGCTAATAATGATAATGCCATCACCCATTGCAGATGCCAGGATGCGTATTTTTAATGCTGACGGCAGCGAGGCACAGATGTGCGGTAACGGTATCAGGTGCGTTGCTAAATATTTGTATGAATACGGAATAAAGAAAAGCGACCGGATGACAATCGAAACTGCCGCAGGGTTAAAGACAATAGAACTGACAATTGTAAATGGCGGTGTTACACAAATAAAGGTTGAAATGGGAACCCCTGAGTTGCTGAGAAACAATATACCAATGCTTGGTGAGAATAAACAGGTAATCAATGAACCTCTTCAGGTTAACGATTCCGTGTTATATGTTACTTGTGTTTCTATGGGCAATCCTCACTGTATAACATTTGTTGATGATGTTGATTCAATCATTTTAGATGTTACTGGTAAAGCTATCGAAAACCATGAACTTTTTCCAGAAAGAATTAATGCCCACTTTGTACAGCAGATATCTGCCAACAAGGTTAAGATGCGCACTTGGGAAAGGGGTTCAGGCGAAACACTCGCGTGCGGCACAGGGGCTGTAGCTACCGGAGTTGCATGTGTACTGAATAACTTGACAGAAAGAGTCATAAACGCTCAACTCCCTGGAGGAGAATTAACGGTAGAATGGACAGATGATAATAAAACGTTCATGACCGGTCCCGCAGAAATTGTATTTACGGGACAGTGGGATGAGCAGAAATCACAATAATCGTGAGTGAAAGATAAGTTGCTGTTTGTGTGTAAATATTAAATAAAGAGTTAGTGGCCTGTTATATGTCTAGGTTTTTAACATCCAATGCATGGGTTTCAATATATTCCCGTCTTCGTTTAACATCCTTCCCTGACAGAGTACTGAACATTTCGTCTGCCTTCATGGCGTCTTCAATTTTTACTCTCAACAGGGTCCTTGATGAAGAGTCCATTGTGGTTAGTGCTAATTCCTCTGCATTCATCTCTCCAAGCCCCTTATACCTCTGTATGTCGAGGCCCTTTTTTCCAACCTCTTTTATCTTTGGTAAAATCTCCCCCAATGAGTATATTTCCAGCGCGGTATCATCAAATATCAGTCTCGCACGTGAGGGTTCATTTTCTTCAGACCCTTTAAAAAAATCTTCCGCGTTAAATCCATCTTTCTCTATCAATTTTACTGTATTCTCTATCTCTCCGCTTTCATGAAATTCCTGTACCTCTATTGAGTCTTTGCTCTCCTCGTCCTTCTTTTCGTCTACATTGTTTATTTCAACAC
>CAYTGO010000003.1:0-28817 GCA_964437425.1 uncultured Candidatus Scalindua sp. | reverse complement strand
ATTGAGTCTTTGCTCTCCTCGTCCTTCTTTTCGTCTACATTGTTTATTTCAACACCACTTCCTTTTTGTTCCTGTTGCTGCTTTACTAAACGATTTAACTCGTCATCAGAGTACATGTATTTTTCGTGCCCATTATAGGAGACTCTATACATCGGGAAATTTCCATCTTGTTTTTTCCCCAGATATTCCTTGAAAGAGATGCTTTTTTTACTCTGTTGTTTCTTTTTAATAAAATGAAGATTATACTCTTCCATTTTTTCTAAAAGACCAAGAAATTTTTTCAGTTTATCTCCGGACAATTTTGTCGGCTCTTTATCACATGTCTCAACAACCGCCTCATCGGTGCCAATACTTATCAAAGACTCTTGAAGTTCTTTGTCTCCATATACATATTCCTGTCTTTTTTTTCTTTTAATTTTGTATAGCGGGGGCTGTGCAATAAAAATATTTCCCCTATCAATTAACTCTGGCATTTGTCTAAAGAAAAAAGTTAATAACAGCGTTCTAATATGTGCGCCATCAACGTCTGCATCTGTCATTATGACGATTTTTCCATACCTCAGTTTTTCGGGATCAAACTCATCTATGCCTATGCCAGTACCAATAGCGCTTATAAGGGTTCTAATTTCCTCATTATTCAGCATTTTTTCTACCCTTGCTTTTTCTACATTCAATATCACTCCTTTAAGCGGTAGAATCGCCTGGTGCCTTCTGTCCCTGCCTTGCTTTGCTGTCCCACCTGCAGATATACCTTCTACTATAAATAGTTCTGTAGACTCGACATCATTACTGGAGCAATCTGCTAGTTTTCCTGGTAAATCTGACCCGGAAAGAGCCCCCTTTCTTCTTGTCAGCTCTCTCGCTTTCCTGGCAGCCTCCCTCGCCCTGGATGCATCAAGTGCCTTTCCCACTATAGCTCTGGCAGATTTAGGATTTTCCTCACAATATATACTTAAAGACTCATACGCCAGTGCTTCTACCAATCCCTGAACATCTCTGTTTCCCAGCTTTGTTTTTGTTTGTCCTTCAAACTGTGGTTCTGGAACTTTTACGCTGATTACCGCCGAAAGCCCCTCCCTGTAATCATCTCCGGTTGGCGCCTTGCCATCCTTTAAAAGCTTGGAATTCTTTGCATACATATTCAAGGTCCTTGTCAATGCAGTCCTGAAGCCACTTAAATGTGTTCCCCCCTCTATGGTGTTTATATTATTAGCAAAAGAAAATACTTTCTCGTTATAACCATCATTATATTGCATTGCACACTCGACTATTATGTCCTTTTCTTTACCTTCAAAATATATAACCTCTTTGTTGACTATCTCTTTTCCCTTATTCATTTCCTCAACAAATATCTTTATTCCGCCATCATATTTAAAAGTTTCTTCCGTGTCTGTTCGTTCATCTATAATTGTTATACATAGCCCCTTATTAAGAAACGCAAGCTCTCTTACTCTTTTTTTAACTACATCGTAGCTAAGCTCTACCGTTTCAAATATAGAACTGTCCGGTTTAAATATAATCTTTGTTCCTTTTTTCTTGGTAGCCCCTCTTTCTTCGAGTGCTGTTTTTGTTTCCCCGCGCTCATATCGCTGTACATACATATGTCCATCTCTTCGTACTTCAACTTCTAACCATTCACTAAGTGCATTTACTACTGAAATCCCTACTCCATGTAATCCTCCGGAAACCTTATAACCTTTACCTTCAAACTTCCCTCCTGCATGTAAGGTTGTCATCACTACTTCCAACGCCGGCTTCTTCATTTCCTTATGCTCGTCCACAGGAATACCTCTGCCATCATCCAAAACCATAACACTTCCATCAATATTCAATTTTACTGTTATGTTTTCACAAAAACCCCCCATGGCCTCATCTACACTATTACCCACTACCTCCTCTATAAGATGATGCAAGCCCTTCTCACTAATATCCCCTATATACATAGCAGGCCTTTTTCTTACTGCCTCTATTCCCTCTAAAACCTTTATCGCCGTTGCATCATATTTTTCTATTTCGCTCATTCAACTATTACCTCAAATTCCTTCTTTAAAAAGTCCTTACTCGAAACCTTATGTCCGATATGTATCCTCTTTTAAATTCTTTCTGTATAGATGCCAATAGCTCCTCTTTTTTAAAAGAGGATATATGGTGAAGCCACATTGCTGAATCCACCTCTATGTAAAGTGTCCCGCTTTTGACCATTCCTACTTCTGTATGCTCTGATATCGCCTCACCCGCCACCTTTTTCCATTTTTCCCTCAGGTTTTTATTTAGCTTCCCGGCCCTTTTGACGGGCATTACTATATTGCCCAACATATCGCCTAGCTTCTTAACTTCTGTATTATTTCTTCCGAACTGTTTACTCATGCCTGTTTTTCATCTCCCAGATTCATTGGCATCACTACATAGGTACATCCCGTTCCTGCCTTAAATACCCCTGCAGTACCGTGGTCTTTCAATTCTAAAATAACCACTTCAGAATCAACATTTTTCAGAAAATCTAATAAAAATTCCGGGTTCAGACCTATTTCCAGCTCTTCTCCGGAATACTCTACAGGAATTACGGTTTTAGATTCACCTACATCTGGTGATGTACATTTTATTTCGAGTGTTTCACCGGAAAATTTAAACCTCAATAATTTGTACTCATCAGTTGTCATTATAGACACCCTACGAATAGCTGATGTAAAGGCACTCCTATCCATATTTATTTTTTTGTCAAGATTAGTTGGAATCACTTCCTCATACTTTGGATATTGCCCTTCCAACAACTGTGAACATAGCGTAGAGTTTTTTGTTTTTACAAAAATACGTTTTTCTTCTATTCTTATCTTTACTAAATCATCCTGTTCTCCTGCAATTCTCTGCATTTGCAATATACCCTTTATTGGTATTATGCAACTTTTTGAAATACCATGAGGGTTTTCTATTTTTTTCTTAACTTCACTAAGCCTTCTCCCGTCATTTGCAACCATTTTTACATGCTTATTACTTATTTCCAGAAAAACACCACTGGTACCATGTTTTGTTCTATCTCCTAAAATAATAAAGGCTGTTTTTTTTATCATATCTAAAAGAACGTCTTTATCTATTTCAATATATTCTTCATCAATAAATTGAGGAATTGTTGGAAACCCTTCAGGATCGGTACAAAGAATCTTAAAAAAATTATCTTTTCCTTTAATTACACATTTTTTCTTCTCTTCGGTTATTTCAATACTATCTCCAGTCCACTCTTTAACTATTGAAGAAATTTGGGTTTCCGGACCAACCATTTTACCAGGTGTTATTACTTCAACGGAATCTATTAAATAACTAACACTAACTTCCATGTCTGTAGTTGATAATTCTAAAGTATTATTATCTGCAACAATTCTAACATTCTGTAACATCGGATTGACATTTGAACCGGATATAACATTTTCTACTACATGAAATCCTTTTCTTATAGTTTCTTTGTCACATTTTATTTTCATTTTATTTTTCTATTAGATTGAAATTAATTTAATGAATACTGTCTTTTATATACTATATTACTTTATATTTAAAAAACTATTATACTTATTACTATAGAGGTCAAAATTTAAAGGTATAATCACATTATTAAAACCTATAACATGTTATATTTAAAGGTATTAAGGAATTATTAGTTTGTATATCAAATGAAAATATATATAGTGGTTCCTGTAAATTGCCTGTCAAAATGTACGTTATTTTATAAACAAAAACTGAAGTTTCTATATGTTTGATTTTACTTGCTTTTCGTATTAGTAATTTTATCTACAGCATGTGAACAACTAACTAGTACTCATTTTTTTTTGTAAGTGCGTCTTCTAGTTTTCTCAATGAAGAAGATACATTTCGGTCGAGAGACTTAAGCTTTTTTATTTTGTCATCCGCATGCATTACCGTTGTGTGATCACGACCTCCCATATAGCCACCTATTTCTCCTAATGATAAATTAGTAAATTTTCTAGCCAGGTGCATTGCAATCTGCCTTGGTAATGTAATGGATTTTAGTCTTCTTTTAGAATGAAGCTGAGAAAGCTGGACACCATAATGTTTTGTAACGGTGTTTAGTATTTTTTCTATGCCTATGTTTCGTTTTTGTTTTGAGAAGCCTCTGATTATCTGCTTTACAAGATTTAAGTCTATCTTGCCCTTATTCACCGTTGCGTATTTGTGAATATTTGTAAGAGTGCCCTCAATTTCTCTAATACTTGAAACTACATTATCCGCTAAGTAACAAGCAACATCGTAAGAGATATCCATCTTCAATAAAGCGGTTTTTTTTTGAATTATAGCAACGCTGGTTTCAAAGCCGGGTGGATCTACCCTGGTTATCAATCCCCATCGAAATCTAGAAATAAGACGCTCTTCTATAGTTGGTATTTCTTCCGGCGGACAGTCGCTGGACAATACTATCTGTTTTTGTCGTGTGTAAAGAGCGTTAAATGTATGGAAAAATTCTTCTCTGGTACTCTGGGAGTTTGCCAGAAAATGGACATCGTCTATTAACAAGACATCAATCTGCCTATATTTGTTTCTGAAATTGTCCCAATCACCAGTTTTTATAGTAGAGATATAATGGTTTACAAAACTCTCACATGGCAAGTAAAGTGCTTTGTGTCCTTTTTCTTGTAGACGTAACAATATTGCGTGAAGCAAGTGAGTTTTGCCTAAACCAACAGAACCATGGATAAATAATGGATTGTATGCAGTGCCCGGAGATTCAGATACCGCGAGAGCTGCCGCATGTGCCAGTCGATTGCAGGGCCCTACCAAAAAATTATCGAAATTGTAATTTTTGTTTATGTAAGCAGAGCTTTCTGTGTTGGGAGAAGAGTAACTATTTTGTACAGAAGGTTCTGGCCCTGATGAACTCGTGTTCTCTACAATAAATTTTATTTTACGATTAGATATAGACGCTTCTTCTAGTGACGGTGTGATGGTATCTATATAGTTGTTTTCTATCCACTCTTTACAGAAGGAATTTGGAGCGGAAATGTATATCTCATTTGCGTCTAGCTTTACCAGATCAAGGCCTGAAAACCATGTTGTATATTGTTGCGGAGTAACCTTTTCTTTAATTTGATTCTGGACGAGTGTCCATAGTTCCTTATTGCTGTCAGATGGTTGATGGCTCATGTTTTCGAAATATTCATTCGTTAGTAGCTTGTATGCATACTATTCTAGTCAACATCTTACTATGGTAGAGTATTTATTTCCAAGCTGGAAAGTGTAAATGTGGGAATTGTTACTGAAAATTGTAGTGGTAAAAACCAGATATTATCTGTCTTTGTCTCTTTTGTGATTAGATTTCTGGTGTCTTTTTTTACCACGCTTGAATTAGTTATAGGTTTGGGTAAGAATCATTATTAAAAGCAGGTGGAATTATACATTTAACGTGTTTAAATATCAAGCAGTAACTAAGTCATTTGGCTTGATAATTACCATATCTTTCGCTAATTTAAAAAGCATTGACCCCCTTACTTGCAATATGGTATATTCCTGTATTCTTGATTTAGGTTTGTACTCTTTTTTAATTCAACAAAAATGAGAGATTTATGACGCAAGAACCTGTTGAATCTCAACCAGAAGCAATTAATATCACCAAAAAGATGACGACTGGCGAGGTAACAGAGAAATATCCCGCAACGAAAGCGGTATTTTCAAAACACTTTGGCAAGAGTTGCTTTGACTGCCCTGCATTTGGTACAGAAGATATAAATTTGGCGTGCACGATGCACAATACTGATGTTGAAATGTTTGTTAACGAATTAATTGAAGCAGCCCGGAAGGGAGATTGATTCGGGTTCATAAGAAATAATCGAGGGGAACAGTTTGAATTTAATAAAATTACGAGAAAAAGTGCAGTTTGGCGAGCAATTTCGTCCGCAAATTTTAAGTGCAGCTCCTGACGCAAAGGTTCCTATGATATGTTTAGAGCCGGGCCAGGAAATACCGGCACATCCAAGTGGCACAGGAGTTTTTTATGTACTGGAAGGAAAGGGTATTATGTCTCTGGATGGAAAAGAAATAGAGCTGTCAAAAGGCAAGGTTGTATTTGCTCCCGAAGGATCAGAAAGAGGAATTAGGAGCACAGAAAGATTGGTTGCTGTTGCTGTTCATATTAGCTGAAAGGAATGGAATGGGAGAATTTAATTTAGAGGATGTTGTAAGTTTTTCTGATAACAGTGCAGTATTGAAAGACTTATGCGATTCTGAGAAAGTGCGTGTCAATCTTCTTTGTATGGAAGAGGGCCAAACGGCACTAGAAAATACTAATGACCAGAAGGTGGTAGTCATAATCAATACCGGTAGTGGTTCTGTTGTTACGGATGAAGAGCAGGATGTTGAGGAAGGAACACTTATCGTATTTGAAAGCGGAGAAACGCGTTCGCTCAAAGCAAAAACAAAGCTAACGGCTTTAGTGACGACCATACTTAAAGGATAATCTCGTATTTTGTAAAAAGATTAAAACAGGCATTACACGGTAAATTAATAATAAGGAAAGGAAAAAGCAAATGAGCGAAGGCAAGGTTATTACATTAGACGTACAGAATATTCCACCACGCGAAAGACACCCAAAGATTTTTGATACTTTTGATTCTCTTCAGCCGGGAGATAAGATGATATTAATAAATGATCACGACCCAAAACCACTCAAGTATCAGTTAGATGCAGAGCGAACAGGTCAGATGGATTGGGAATACATATTGTCCGGTCCGGAAGAGTGGAAAGTAGAAATAACAAAAAAATAATACGCAGACGAGTACAATAAATACCAGTATGGCTTAAATACTAGCCCTCATGTGCAATACCCGTATTCAGGAGCTTTTCAAACCTATCCATACCCTCCTTGATGTTTTCCATGGATGTTGCATGTGAGATCTTGGGTGATAATGTTTTGTAATTGACAGCTTTATAAGCTAACGGTTATAATTTTATGTACTTTTAGGCGTTATTAGTTGTTAGAAGTTCTAAATTTTGATTTTGTGTTGTTAATTATGTAACGCCTGCCACTTCCCATAACGGGTGACATTCTTGGAAGACGCCAATTTATATACGTTATTATTGAATTACCTACCGCAAGCCCTATTCATGTTGTCCCTGCTCTGTTTCTCCGCTTTTTTTTCTGCCACAGAAACCGCCTTTTTTTCATTAACCAGAGAAGAGCTTAATCGGTTTGGTAAAAGTAATAGCAAGTCTGAAAGATTAGTACACTCGCTTCTGAAAACACCAAAGCACCTACTTACAACTATCTTGCTTGGAAATATGCTGGCAAATATTGGTTTTTACTGTGCTTCTTATGGTGTTGCTCAAGAAATAGCAGTTGACAGTTCATATGGTGGCCTCTGGGTCGCGGGGGCAGTATGTGCTTGCAGCCTTCTCACTATTATTATTATGGGAGAAGTAATTCCCAAAAACATCGCAGTAAAAATTCCAGATCAATATTCCAGATGGGCCGCAATGCCTGTTTACCTCTTTGATAAACTCTTTTTTCCCTTTCGGGTTATTTTAACTTCAATTATTAATTCAATAAGCAGGGTATTTGATAAGGGTGGCGGTGAGGAAAAATGCGTTACAATCGACGAATTAAAAATGCTTGTAGAGTTTAGTGAAAAACAGGGCATTGTCGATGAAGAGGAGCGTTCTATGATACATGGAATTCTGGACTTTAAGAGAGCGCAGATAAAAGAGATAATGCTTCCACGTGTAGATATGCACTTGTTTGATATTGCCGATCCGGTGCAAGAACTCATTGAGCTTGCACGAGAAACAAAAGAAACTAAATTTCCAATTTACGAAGAGACACCGGACAATATCCTGGGCATGGTTCATGCGAAGGATGTTTTTCTTAACCCAAAGGCACAATTGAAAGACATTCTGAAACCGGTCCAGTTTGTTCCCGAACCAAAAAGCATTGAAGGCTTGTTGCGACAGTTCAGACGTGAAGGCAGCCAACTGGCGATTGTCGTTGATGAACATGGTGGTACGGCAGGACTCATTACACTTGAAGACATTATAGAGGAAATTGTTGGAGAGATACAGGATGAACATGAGAAGCCAAGAGAGACGATTAATAAAATTGATGAAAACAAGTATCTGATTTCCGGTAACCTTAGCCTCCGTGACTGGTCAGATACCTTTGGTGTGGAAATAGAGCCAATGGGTGTTGATACAATTGGCGGGCTTGTTATTGCTTTACTCGAACATATTCCTCAAAAGGGGGATTCCGTTAAATATGAGGACTTCGTTTTTACTGTAGAAAGCGTCAGGAAAAGGCGTATTACATCGATACTGCAGGAAATGAAAGTAAAGAGCGAGTCAGACGAGGGTGAAAATGACTGAATATTACCTGTTAATATTGTTCCTTTTGTCCTCAGCGTATTTTTCAGGAATTGAGATCGCTGTTTACTGTGTTAATCGTGTCAGACTACAATACAATGTGGACAGGGGAAACCGAAGTGCAAAGATTATTAAGAAACTATTAAATGATCCGCAAGCCTTGATTTGCACAATATTAATAGGCAATAATATTGTCAACTATCTGGCATCTGCAATCTTTACAAATATCATATCAGAAAAGATCTCTTACGCTAATTCCGAATTGACTGCAACCCTGATTTTAGCACCAATCATGCTGATCTTTGCGGAGGTTATGCCAAAGGATATCTGTCAAAGGAATGCCGATAAATTTCTTTATCCTGCATCATCCGGTATCAGGTTTTTTTCCCAGATCTTTTTCCCATTAGTATATATTTTAAAAGCGGTAAATAAAATCCCTCAATTTTTTTTAAGGCGTACGAACAAAAGAACGACAGTCTTTACGCCATATAGATTAGGATTTTTCATAAGAGAAGGTGCCAAAGAGGGGGTTATCTCCGGCTATCAGGATTTGATGGCCAGAAATATTATGAAGCTTGGCAGTATTCCAATAAGGAAAATTATGATTCCGCTCAATAAAGCAACTGTCGTCTCGTCCGAAGTAAACGCAGAGCAAATGAAGGTTTTGGCAAAAAATGTAAGATTCTCCAGGATTCCCATCTTTAATGGTCCGAGAAGCAATATTATCGGAGTAATTAACCTGTTCGATTTTTTGAGTGTTTGCACAGAAGAATCAAAAATAAGCGACTTCCTGAAAGAGACCGAACACATTAGTGCTGAAACACTTATAGACGATGCGCTGGTAAGAATGCAGAAGACAAAACAGCGAATGGCCATCGTTATCGACAAAAACAGCAGACCAATTGGGATATTAACAATAAAGGATCTTGTAGAAGAGATCGTTGGGGAATTAATGGAGTGGTAAAGGTAAATACTCCAAAAAATTAGTTGACATTTTTTTTTAAAACAATAGAATTTGACTTTGTCGCAAACTTGGTCAAGAATGTCTGGTATTACTAACTATAAGTAATAACAAAACTTAGTAAAAACCGTTAGATTACTATATCAAATGAAACTCTCCAGCAAAACAGAATACGCAATACTTGCACTCCTGGAATTAGGACAAAGATATGAAAAGGGGTTTGTGCTAAGCAGGGATATAGCAAGTGCCAGGGCGATACCCGAGTCATTTGTTGAGCGAATATTATTAACGCTGAAAAATGGAGGCGTAATCGTCAGTGTCAGAGGCGCAAAGGGCGGACATTGCCTTGCCAGAGACCCTGGCGAAATATGTGTCAGGGAAGTAATAGAACTGTTTGAAGGCTCCCTGGCTCCAATTGACTGTGTAAACGAGAGAATATCATCTCTTTCTGCAAGCTGTTCAATTGCAGATGCGTGTGTATTAAAGGATTTATGGAAAAAAATGTATGATGCAATGTTGGCAAGTATAGAAAATGTAACAATCAAGGATCTTGTTACTCAGGAAAAAGAACAGAAAACGGGCACAATGTACCAAATATAATAAAAAAATTTTTCTCTAATTCTTGACTAAGTCTAAAACAAAGTAATATATTTACGGAAAAGCAAATGGATGTTGTTCAAACAAAAAATAACTATAGGTTTATTATCTTGTCGGTTGCCTCGTTTATATTTGGCTTGATAGTCTATCTTCCTGCACCAGAAGGGCTTACGGCTGACGGGAAGAAAGCATTGGCTATATTTGTACTCTGTATTATTTTCTGGGTTACCCACGTAATACCACTGATGATAACAAGCCTGCTTGCAATTATCCTTTTCCCTCTGTTGGGAGTTTTGCCGGCAGAAAAAACATATTCTCTTTTTGGTAATCAGGCAGTTTTCTTTATTCTCGGAGCATTTATTCTGGCCTCTGCTGTTGCCAGGGCAGGTTTAAGTAATAGAATAGCGCTTGTGTTTCTGAAGTGGTTTGGCCATTCGCCCAAGACATTGCTTCTAGGGGTTATTGTGCTGTCAGCATTTTCTTCGTTTTGGATGTCAGCACATGCCGTTGCCGCGATGATGTTTCCTATTATTGCTGCTATTGCTTTGAGCCTGGAGTTAAAGCCGGGTGAAAGCAGCTATGGCAAGTCTCTGTTTTTGGGTGCGGCATGGGGATGTGTTATTGGAGGAGTGGCAACATTTTTGGGTGGTGCCAGGGTCCCTTTGGCCATAGGAATGATACAGGATACAACCGGTGAGTCCATTGGGTTTTTCAAATGGATGCTCGCAACGCTACCGGCAGTTATAACAATGCTGGCCGCTACGTATTGGTTGTTGATCGTTCTTTTTCCGGCAGAGATAAAAGATGTAAAAAAGGCACAAAAATTATTGATTAACAGGACAGCATGCATTGGAAAAATGAAACGCAATGAGTTGTCTATTGGAATTCTTATGATAGTAACGATTTTAACATGGATATGCTTCGGTGAAAAATTCGGACTTGCTAATATTGCTTTGGCCTCCGTTGTTATTGCCTTTGTATTCAGGCTAATACGATGGAAGGAAGTGGAGGAAGATGTAAACTGGGGGTTGATACTTATGTATGGGGGCGCTATCTGCCTTGGTTTTGCTATGGGAAAGACAGGTGCAACCCGTTGGTTGGTTGATATATCCAACGTAGGATCAATCCAGTCGCCATTTGTTTTGATTATGGTGATATCTCTTTTTGCAATTTTTTTGACTGAAACCATGAGCAATACGGCTGTAGTCGCCCTCATGATGCCGATAGCCATAGGGATTGCGATAGATTTTTCAATAAACCCGATAATTATGACATTAGCCGTAACTGTTCCATCGGGCCTGGCATTTATTCTTCCTATGGGCACTCCGGCAGTTGCCATTGCACATTCATCGGGTTTCATTACGCTCGGCAATGCATTTAAAGGCGGGTTTATACTGAAGATTGTTTCATGGATATTTTTCAATTTTTTCGCTTATTATTACTGGCCGCTTCTGGGCCTCAACTTGTAAAGTTATTTTTTCGTGAACCCTTATTACTCGTTCCCACGCTCTGCGTGGGAACAAATCATGGTGAATTATGGATAAAATACTGTTAATACTTTCGACTACAAGAAAATCGGATAAGTGTATTAAAGAGGCGGTTGACATTGCGAGTAAAGAAAATGCAAAGCTGATAATTCTTTTTGTTGTTGATAATGAGGTACCACAGAAAATATTTGATAGCTTGACTGAAGAAGGATGGATTGGGGGGACAACAACCGAGAACCTTTTTAACGCGGTTTTGGATGAATACTCAGTTCAGGGAAAAGAGAAGATCTCAGAGATCGAAGCAGCGGCGAAAAGCAAAGGCGTTGATTACAAATCAGTTATCAAAAGGGGTACATTTTTGGATGTAGCACTGTCTGTTGCTGAAGAGGAACAGGTGAGCTTGATTCTCGTTACAAGAAGAAAAAGGTCTCGTTTATCACGGTATTTCTTCGGATCTGCCGTGGCAGAACTGAAAGAGAAAGTAACGTGTGAAACAAAGATAATAGATGAATAACAAAAAAGCAAATCGTAAGAATTGATCAAATTATATTAACTTTAGGCACTTTAGTTCACTTCAAATTTTAGACACTTTTATTTAGTATTATGACAGATATCTCAACGGTAAATTTAGATACTGATATTTTGATTATTGGTGGCGGTGCAGCCGGATGTATGGCGGCAATTGAAGCCAAAAAGATCGATCCGAATATCAGATGCATTATTATGGAAAAAGCACACATTGAAAGGAGCGGCTGTCTTGCAATGGGGCTTAACGCGATAAATGCTTATCTAAATAATGGGCAGACACCGGAGACATACACGAAGTACATAAAGGATGAATTTTTCGGTGTTATTAGAGAGGACCTGGTCTATTCAATTGCAGAGGGTCTTAATGAGTCGGTTAAACAGGTTGAGGAGCTGGGCCTTCCGATTGAAAAAGATCATAACGGCAATTATGTGGCCAGGGGCAAGAGGAGCATAAGGATTTTTGGAGAGAGGCTGAAACCGATTCTTGCAGAAGCCGTCTATCGCGCCAAAGTAGGCGTATTAAACAGGGTAGCAGCGACAAACTTTATTTTTGATGGAGAACGGGTAAGAGGTGCTTACGGGTTCAATAGCCGGGATGGCAAACTATATGTTGTTCATGCCAGAGCGGTAATCGTAACCACGGGTGGCGCTTCTGGAATTTATAAGCCTATAAAAAAAGGTGACGCGCGCAATACAACCTGGTACTGCCCATGGAATGTAGGGACGGGTTACGCAATGGGTATTCGTATTGGTGCGGAGATGACAAGCTTTGAAAATCGATTTATTCCCTTAAGGGTAAAAGGAGTCAATGCCCCGACAGGCACAATCGCCCAGGGATCAGATATAATGCATAGGAACGCCCGGGGAGAAGAGTATCTGGAAGAGCGGTATAAACATCTTGGAGGAGAGAAATGTCTCTCTATCTATCGCTTATTGGCAACATTGCAGGAAGAGAAGTCAGGCAAGGGCCCATGCAGCCTGGACACGAGGGGCTTGAGTGTTGAAGCGGAAGAGAAGCTTAAGACGGCCTATTTGAACATGAATCCTGCAATCGTCCTTTTGTGGGCGAATGAAGGATATAGTCCCGGTAAACGGCCTGTGGAAATCAGTGGTATGGAACCGGTTGTAATCGGAGGGCATTGTCAGGCAGGCTATTGGATTGATAGAGAAAGAAGGACAACAATAAACGGGCTGTTTGCCGCAGGCGATGTTGCCGGTGGTGCTCCCAAAAAATATGTAAGCGGTGCCTGGGTAGAGGCAAAGATAGCGGTAAGGGCAGCTATTGAAGAAATTGCGGACATTGAATTGCTGCATATAAATGAAGATGAAGTAAATAAAGAGAAAGAGAGAATTTTGTGTTGTATGGATGGAGGGGAAGGAGTGTCTCACGAAGAATTGGAAAGGATTCTTCATGAGACAATGGACGAATATGCCGGCGGAGCAACAGCACATTACGAGTTGACAGAATCTAAACTGATTATTGCCAGAGATAAGCTTAAGGAAGTAGAGGAGAAATTGCAGTACCTCCGCGCAAAGGATAAACACGAACTTGTCTCGTGCCTGGAACTGGTCGACAGGTTTGATGTCGCAAAGGTCTTGATAGAGCATCTAATCTATAGACAAGAGACTCGCTGGCCGGTTTTTCAGACCCGGACAGATTACCCTGAAAGAGATGATACTAACTGGCAGGGATTTGTTAATTCCATTTATGATCCGGTGAATGACAGGGTCAAAATTATCAAAAGAGAATTGAATGAAACCCTCTGTAATATTTAGGGATCTAGAAAAAATGAGTATAATTATAGACGAAGATGTGTGTAATGGATGCGGGAAGGCAGAGGAAACGCTCTGTGAAAGAATCTGTCCCGGCGATTTACTGTTCCGGAATGAGAGGCACAAGGCGGAGATCAGGTCTCAGGCAGACTGCTGGACGTGCGGTGCATGTGTGAAGGCGTGCCCGGTTCAGGCGATAGATTTGAAACTGCCAACACAAATACTTGAAAGCGATGTTTCTCTCAGGGCGAAGTGTACAAAGCATGAAACCATCTGGGAAATAAGAGACAGAAATGAAATTAAAGAGAAAATTGTAATCCCCGCGACAACAGGGAACGGTGTAGAGTGATATAACGGAAGAGCTGTTGTGAGCCCCCTCCCCTTTATTTCCAATTAGTTGTTAAATATTAAGATTAAACCGGCTGTTCGGGAATTGTCATTCCGGACTTGATCCGGAATCTAATGCAGCATTTTTCAGAATTAGCAGAGCACAGGATAATTATATGTCATTTGAAAATTTGGGTCTACGTCCGGAGATACTGACCGGAGTTAAATTTCAAGGTTATATTGAGCCGACACCTATTCAGCGAAAAGCCATTCCGGTTATTATTGAGGGCCGGGATATACTTGCCGGAGCGCAGACAGGCACAGGTAAAACCGCGGCTTTTACGCTGCCGCTTCTACATATTTTAAGCACTCAGGGTCATCGTGGCGGACATCGTCCGCGGGCTCTCGTTCTGACTCCAACCCGTGAACTGGCAGCACAGGTCGGAAAAAGCATAGAAACCTACGGGCAGGGTCTGCATATTCGTTCTACTGTTATTTTCGGAGGTGTCGGCATTAATCCCCAGATAAAACAACTGCGCCGGGGAGTTCACATTGTCATCGGCACTCCGGGCCGCCTTCTCGATCTCATTGGCCAGAAAGTTCTCGATCTTTCGTGTATTGAAGTGCTGATCCTTGACGAGGCAGACCGCATGTTGGACATGGGCTTCATACACGACATCCGTAAAATTATTCGCATGGTGCCGAAGAAGCGGCAAACACTGTTTTTTTCTGCGACCTATTCGAAAGAGATCAAGGCGTTGGCAGATACCATTCTCCATAAGCCGAAGTTGGTTGAAGTGGCAGGTCAGAATGTGGCAGCAGAGACAGTTGACCAATCTGTTTACCATGTACCAAAGTCCCGCAAGTGTGAATTGCTGTCTCACCTGATTATAGAAGGTGATTGGAACCAGGTGCTGGTATTCACCAGGACTAAGCACGGCGCCAATCGCCTGGCAAAACAGCTGGGAAAGAACGGCATAATGGCGGCTGCCATTCACGGCAACAAAAGTCAGTCGGCGAGGACACTTGCCCTGGCGGAATTCAAAGCATGTAAAGTGCGCGTTCTGGTCGCAACGGACATCGCCTCTCGAGGCCTCGATATCGACCGCCTTCCGCACGTGGTTAATTACGAAATGCCAAATGTCGCGGAGGACTACGTGCACCGCATCGGACGCACCGGGCGGGCCGGCAGCACGGGAGAGGCAATTTCTCTTGTGATGGACGACGAGGTTAAGCTGTTGCGTGCCATTGAGCGCTTGATTAAAAAGACGATTCCGGTCAACCTGATCGAAGGTTTTTCGAAGCCGGCAAAAGTTCCGGAGAAGGACGAGGCTGCCGGGGCTGAAGCTCACAGGCGCCGCCGCCGTGGCGGTAGTAAAGGTACTTTCCGGGGTGGCAGACCCCACGAGACGAAAGGCAATAGTGGTGGTGGGAGACGTAGAAGCGCTCCTAAACGCTGAACCGTTTAGTGTCAGGCATGCTTACGGCGGATTGTCTGTATCGCTACGTCAAGTTGTTGAAGAAAACGTGACCGGTCGCGCTTCTTTAGCGGCGGAGGCCCACCCGCTACCTCTCCTGTTTCACGAAGCAGTGCCAGCAGGTCTCGGGTTGCGACGGCGTCCCCGATATTGTTGTCCGTAAACGGCTTTCCGGTTGGACCAATTACACGAGCATCTTTCTTCAGGCAGCGGTTCGCAAGCAGAATATCAGCGGTGACTACGATGTCATGGGGCTGCACGTGTTCAGCTATCCAATCATCTGCCGCGTCGAACCCGCCCGCAACAACCTCGAGTGCAATCCATGATTCATTCGGAACCCGCATCCAGGAGTTGGCCACCAATGTGACATTAAGGCTACATCGGCTTGCAACGCGGTACACCTCTTGTTTAACCGGACACGCATCAGCATCTACAAAAATGTGTAGCAAGCAACAACCCTCCCATCATTCTCCGATAAATAGTATCTGTTGGTATCTCAATATTGGTTATATCATACCCTTTAAATATTTCTGCTGTTCTTCTTTATTGAATTTTTCAATTGCGCATCTTAGCATTGTGTTTTTTCCATACATTAAATAATTCAATATCTAACCTGTTATATTTGCAAATAATATCACGTTCCTCTTGGCCAGGGAGGGCATAACTGCTCTTTCGTTTATGAGGAATAGAAATTATTGGTATGTTATAATTTGCAAGAAATGTAGTTACCTCTTCTTCAAAATTATCGAAATCAATTACGCAGGTGAAATTCATAAGATTGTTATATGCACTTTCAAGAGTTTGCGCATTAGGCTCTTTTGCTATTTGCCCGGAATAATATCGGCAAGCCATATTTCTAACTTCCCAACAATGCGTCAGAAAAAATTCTAATCCCTTATCCGCAAATGTTTTATAGGGAAATCTTGGAGGAGCACTTAGTACCATTTGATAATATGACCATACGCGTTCCGCTGGTTCGCGCATTACCGTTATGTAATTATATTTTAATGGGTCACATAATTGAGATATTGGACGATGCATGTCCAGGTTTATAAATCTTGATAACTTATCCGCTTTGAGGAGGAGATGAAGGGACGTTCCTCCGGTTTTGGGTATATGAACAAATGCAATTTCGCTTTCCTTAAATTGATAATTTGGGTTGTGAAATCCTGCAAAGTAGTTATGTAATTTAACATGTAAATCCGTCCAAAGTATAGAATCTATTATTTTAAGTGGTATCTTAAGTAGTACTCGTAGCAGTGTAATTCCTTCTTTGGTTAACATTAGATTATGCTGCCTAAACGCGGCATGATTATATTTCTATCTGATAAATTTCATAAATAGGGGCAGCGCCCGTTTTAGAAAAAGATATTTTATGTGGTAAAAGTCGTTTGTATTTTTTATCAGTGTATATCCGTGGCTATTTTTGATTGACGATTATTATAAGTGAGTGGGGGTGTTTTGCAACGGAAAAGAATATTCAACACGAGGTGCTGAGAATGCTGAGAAAGGAAGCAAATTAATACATCTTAGGAAAGCAGGAATTACAGGAGAAAAGACAAAAAACTAATTCACGCAAAGGCGCTAAGACACAGAGAAAAGGAGAAAAATTTAGCCACTGATTTCCCCGGACTGGAAAGCGCCGAGGACTTTACACTGATCCACACGGATTTGAAAAAAACTTATTTCTATTTTGCTTATCCTTCGCCATTCGAAATTCCTTGTTCGATATTCATCATTCGCTTTTTATCCGTGATAGTTCGCTATTTAGGAGATTTGGCAATGTTGCCATTTCTCCTAAATGGCTACGTATAGTCTTTTGATCTACACTCAATCTCACCGCAATCCTATCCTGCGGCGTACCTAACCTGTTTATACAAATGGCCTTAAGGTTGGGTTCCGTCTGCCTGGCTGCTCGATAGATTGCTATTTACCCATTTTGGCAATGTTGCCATTTTGGGTAAATAGCCAGGTATTTGGTAAATTTGGCAATACTGCCATTTTTACCAAATGGTTAGATGAGGTTTCCGTTTTTCAACAAATTTCAATTTTTACTCCTTTTCGCCTAACATCCAAGATCACTGGCGCCCGTCAGACCGCATTGTTAGCCATTCATTACGTTTCTATAAAGCGCATAGATATAAGGGCGTGGGTCCCCCAATGAATTGATGAATGTGTAATCTTCATGTTTGACGAGTTCAAATTCTGCACCCATGCGCTCTGTCATTTCTTCGACAGAGTAACGATGGAGTTCAAGTCCTGCACACTTAGGTGCACCCACGACCGAAAACTCTGCCAGCAATACATATCCCCCTGCATGTATCGCTGAATGTAAGTTGGCGAAGTATCCTTGAATGTCTGCTTCTTCTAATAAAAAATGAAGAACAGCCCGATCGATCCAGATGTCGGCTTTGGGAATACCATCAGGCAAAGGTTTGGAGATATCATGGTGAAGCCATGTCAATCTATCATTCATTTCAATTCTGCTTCTCAGCTTATTTAGGGCTTCATCGCTAATGTCGTTCAGAATGAGTTTATGTCCTCTGGCGAGGAGTTCGTCGACAAGCACGGATGTTCCCGAACCAGGGAGGAAGACCGTAACGTTCTCGCTTTGCGGAATCAGATTAAGAAGCTTTAACGTCTGCGAACAGTCGCTCTCGTACCAACCGAGTTCAGGGTCGGTTTTGGCGGAGAAGATCGCGTTCCAATGTTGATTCGGTGTGGTCATATTTTCCTCGACAAATAGGGACAGCTGTCCCTATTTGTTGTTACCAAATGGTTATCTATTTGGGGATTTTGCCAACTATAGCATTTTCCCCAAATGCTTACAAAGCATCTCTCCGTCTTCTATTTTCTGCGCCTACGTGTTTGTTTTGTAACACGCCACCGCATTCGTCTTTTAACGCGAAGCGTGCCAAACTTTATTGATGGAGTTCTCCTGATCCCTTTTGTTCTTGCTTAGAGTACCCTTTTTGTTAACAAAAAGAGTACTCTAAGGCCATTATTAACCGCCAAAATTGACTTAAAGGAAAAGAAATCAATATGTTATCCTGGTCCGACCCCAGATACAGAAGGAGGCCATATCCATGCATGAGCATTAAGTCCTACTTCATAAAATTCTTCAGTAAGGTTTCCACTGCTATCGATTGTAAGCATGGAAAAACCGTTTACAACTCGGTTAGCTTGTCCCGGAGTTGTCCGGCCCGGAAACCTTTCGCTTAGTGGTGTTTTGGCTGAGTAAAGAATTTTGCCTGTGTCCTGATCTAGATAGTATGGGTCGGCAAATGGGATTGAAGCATGCCCCGTACATCTGCATTTGGGCTGGTTTCTTCCTCCAATAAGTGTGTGGCTATATGCCATGCCAGCATGGATGTGGCCCCAGTACCAAAGGCATTCTTTAATCCTGAAAGCGTCTATTGCCTGCATCACCTGGTTCCAGAGGGGTATTGGGTTATTTTTTGAAGTCACCTCCACGCTTCCCGTAATATCAACGGGGTTGTGGTGGGTCATGAAAATAACTTTGTCATCGGGACTTGTGACTTGTGAAGTTATATAGTCCATTTGCCCCCGGGAAATGTTTCCTTCCATGTAAAGGCCCGACTTGTCGTAATAAGCACTGTCGAGTCCGATTATTTTCCAGCCGTTATATTCTATTGTGAAATAACTTGTACCTTGCTGGTGTTTAAAGAGGTTGCTTTTTAATGCTACGTTAAAGTAGCCGTTGCCGCCGTCATACATTTCATGATTAGAGTTCAGTGTAAACATTGGACATGTTAGTCCCGAACCACTTAAGATGTCGACAAATTTTACTTTTTCCTCTTCACCTACGGCAAAATCTTCTGTCCCGGCATAATAAACATCTCCGAGATGGATTAAAATGTCGGGGTTCTGTGTTTTTATCATATCAAGAACCATTGAAGAAGGGCATGGAAGGTTGTCGTCTTTCCAGTTGCCTGTTCCCCAGTCGCCAATAACAGCAATCTTTAGTCCTCTTGAGGGGTCACTAGGTGTAGCCTTATATGTATTAGGGTTTGTACCAAAAGTAGCTTTTGTAAAACCAAGATGTTCGCAATATTCATATGCCATATACATGATGAATGCTACAGCCCAGCCCGGATCATAGGCAATATATTTGTTGAAGTATTCAATCTTGCCGTTACCTTGAATGAGAGTGCCGTCGCCTGCTCCAACACCCGCCCCGGTAAGGGTAGACTGAAACTTATCCCACATTTGAGGTGTCATTTTAGACTGGGGAAAGTCTTCAATAAGAAGTATTACTCTAAGAACGTCTTTTAAAATAGTTGGAAGTACGTCTGGCATGTTGCGAACGATGTGAATTATCGGGCCAAACTCGGCCTTAGCTTTTGGGTAGGTGTTAATTGTAGGCTTCTTTCCGTTAAGAAGGTCTATCATCAATGCTTCGCTTTTTTCAAGAACCTCAAAGACCTTATCTTTAGTACTGCCATCTGCCTCCAGTTTTTCACGAAAAATTCTTTCTAACTCTTCAAAATCTGCTTTTGTCTCAGACATGATACACCTCCATAAGAAATTAGATATTTAACACCTGCTAAAGCCGGTGGCTTCGGGTTACGGCTAAGGAGTCAGGGGTCAGAGTAAAACCCCCTGACCCTATATTTTTCTTTGTTATGCTTATAATGGTCCCTATTTATCTAGATCAAAACTCCGGTGGTAACCGCAGAGCCCACAACAGCCAGTTCTTTTCCTCCTTCGACGGTGGATACTTGTTGTTTAGGATTTCCTTTGACCAGGTCGTATTATCAATTCCAACATTAACGAGTTCCTCGATCGGTAAAAGCTCGTAGAGTATATCCTCTTCTATATCCAAAAATTGGGTATTTTCGCAACGACAAAGTAGAGTAGTGATATCGCGGCTACAGGATTGAATATATACAAACGGCCCGGAAGGTTCCGGTCCTCTTTCTACAACCCGAGCAACAACAACATCCGGCAAGTCATCTTGATTACGTTCAATGGAATATTCTCTGCCCGGCAGGGGTTTGCCAAATATATCCACTGCAGTTTCTTCTAGAGTCGGATAGACATAAAGGATACGGTGCTTGCTCGTATCATCAAGGACTTCAATTATTTCTGGGAATCCGGCGCCATTCATCGTCATACGAATACCTTGAACTGCAATTCCCATATTCTTCCCAAAGCAATCTGTGTTGCCTCTATCGTAACACCAAAGGTAAGAAATCTGTTGATATACGCATCCACCCAAATCAACGTAAGACTGAGAATAATAAACAACAGGGCGCGCCGAATCAATATGAAGGCGTCCGGAAGAATCTGCAGTAACAAAACCAAACCGGTCAGTCATCTCTCCTGCTCCACCAGGTGGTATTTCCTGAATGATCAAAGGGGCCATGTATATATCAAAACCAGGAGAATCAGGTATTTTAGGATGTATGGGTTTGAATAAATTAACTACATCAAAGTTTTCAGTTGTTCGCAGTCGAATACTACTGGCAGATGTGTATATACTATGATCATGCCCCGCACTTTCTAATTCACAGAGGCAACATGTGAAAAATACAATAGCTATCAAGCTTACACGAACTATTTTCATATCAAATTAATAAATAGGGACAGTGCCTGTTTTAGAAAAAGGTATTTAATGTGGTAAAAGTAGTTTGCATTTTTTATCAGTATCTCTCTGTGCTCTTTGTGTCTTTGCGGTGAATTTTTTTTACCACTTTAACATTCGAAATTCCTTGTTCGATATTCATCATTCGCTTTTTATCCGTGATAGTTCGCTATTCGGCGGATTTGGCAAGGTTGCCATTTCCGCCGAATAGGTAGATAAAGTTGTTTGTTGCGCACCTAACCTGTTTATACAAATGGCTTTAAGGTTAAATTAGGTCTGCCTGGCTGCTCGAGAGATTGCTATTTGCCGAGATTGCCAACGCTGGCATTTTCGGCAAATGGTCGGGTATTCAGTAAATTTGCCAATGCTGGCATTTTTACTAAATGGTTAGCTATTTGTGGATTTTGCCAATCCTGGCATTTTCCACAAATGGTTACAAAGCATCTCTCCGTCTTTTCTTTCCTGCGCCTAAGTGTTTGTTTTGTAACACGCCACCGCATTCGTCTTTTAACGTGAAACGCGCCGAGCGCTATTGATGGAGCCTTCCCGATTTTCTTATAGGTGATCATATATTTTAAATATTACTTATTATTACTCCTTTATCCCTTGCTATATTTACATTCAATTTTACGTCATTAGAGTAATCAAAATTTGGTAACCATATTGTTTTTCTTTTTATATCGATTACTTTTACTTTACTCATATTTTTGGGTAAAAAATCTTTTATATTAGAAACTTCCCAAATATTATCATCATTAAATATACTCTTTATTAAATTAATATTATCTGTAGCGATTCTTATTGAATTTGGTCCCTTTGATTTAGCAACACATCTTGAAGCTAAATTTACCGTACTCCCAATGGCAGAAATATTATAAGCTTTTGTTGTTCCAATTATAGCTATTGAAAAAATCCCAGTAGCTATGCCAATTTTTGGACTAAATCCAAAAGGGTCTGATGCCAGCATCAATTTTGCCGTATAAATTGCCGACTCTAATGGAGAGGTTTTACATTCTGTATGAGGAAATACAACCATAACCTCATCTCCTATAAATTTATCTATTATCCCATTATATTTATTTAATGCTTCCCCTTCAAACCAAGCAAAAAAATGATTTACAAAATATGCACACTCAACGGGTTCAAATTTTTCTGCAATTTTACTATAATCGGATAAATCTATAAATAGTATTGCCCCTTTTGTTTCTAAAGAAGAGAGTGGAAAATAAGAGGGATTTGATAATGCGCCATCAGGAAAATTGACAGAATTTTTTCCGCCTTGTTCAAGAAAATATTTTAAAAGTGGATTGCCATTTTTCATTATTATCTTCCTTCTAACGACCAGCATCAGCGGCGCGCGCCTTTGGCGCGTCCGCTGGATGCGCCTGTTAGTGCGCTTGTTATCACTGAAATCTTGGTTGTTATAATTACTTTTTGTTTTTTGTGATTCTCTATAAGAATACCAGCTAATTTTCCAGAACATTCAGCATTAGGCCGATAACTTTCTAGATTGTCCATGCCTTCGATAAAGAATAAACCGCCACCACTCGCACCCTTAGGTGCAACTGAATTTACCTCTTTGTTGTTTTCATCTTTTGACTGTTTGCTACAAAAATTCAAAAGATAATGTTGGCTTTCATTTGCGCCAACATCATTAAATGTTTTTCTGTTTGTATTCAGCGTTGATGAATACACAAAAGGATTCTGTGAAACTTTATTCACTAAGTTATTGATTTTCTTATTTTTTGAATTTGGAAAGCCAAGCGCCAAATACTGCTTGCCCCTATTTGTTGGGTCTGTATTTAGAAAGGATGACTCATTGATAAATGTTACCGCACCAAGTTTTTCTACAATACCGAACGATAAGGGCAAAATTGAAAAATCCAATTTGTCATCGTCTCTATTGCCGGTATTGATCTTGGTTATTAATGCCTCTGCTTCGATTTGAATGAGATCACTTTCACCGCCGACATATAATGTTGTGATTTTATTGTGATCTATAACATGTGCTGCTGTTATTAAGTACGGAGTACTGTTGGTTTCAATTAGTACACACGAACCGATATGGTAAGGCTTTCCATGTTCAGTGCTTCCGTAGATGGGGCGAACGGTTTTCATATACTTATTAGCAAGAATGTCTACGCATTCATTCATCCGTTCATTAACAACCTCATTAACTGTCTTTATTATGCCCATGAAAGATCCTTATTTTGCACTAACGTTCTCTTCAGCGGGCGCGGTTTTTTGTGATCCGCTGAAAGAGATTGTTAGCAGGTTTTTATGTATAAAATATTGCTTCTCTTTTTTCTTATGGTTTTTGCCTTTTATATAGTTTATTGGGAATAGAGGATTTCTAGGATAAAATTAGTTTTAGGTTCTTTCTTTGAACCTCCTGATGTGGCCAGTCCTTCATGGTATAGCATGGCATACTTCCATTTTTTATTGTCTATTCTTTCTGGTTCGAAAGAGAAGGTTTCAGACCCAACGGCAATGATAAAGGGGGCAAGTTGCATAAACTCGGATGTTTCTATTACAATACTTTCTTTATCGAAATCAACATTGATGTCTTTTATTTTGCTTTCAGCACCATGATCATATTGAACTACACCATTTTCATCAAAAATAAGAAAGGGCCTAAGTTGTTTGGAGAGCTTGCTAATATATGTAGTGTCAGTAATTTTGCGCTCAACTTTTGTGTCAATATAGCCATCTACGGCAACGAATATAGTAATAATTGCTACAATGAAACCTGTTAGTTTAAATATGCTTGAATTATTTGCTATAAAGTCATTGAGTTTAGACATAATTATTAACTCCTAACGTTTTAAGTAAGGTGCGCCGAAAGGCGTATAAAATAATGAATAAAGATAACATGCACAAAGGGACTGAAGATATAAATTTGTTAGGGGTCGGACCAAGACAAGATACTGTTATTGTTAAAGATAAATTGTTTATACGCCTGTTTTCTTGCCTTAGAAGCCTCTTTTCAACCTGAAATAGTATAGTCTAAGAATTACGTGATTTCAAACTCTCCTGCTTAGAGTACCCTTTTTGTTAACAAAAAGAGAACTCTAAGGCCATTATTAACCGCCAAAATTGACTTAAAGGAAAAGAAAACAATATGTTATCCTGGTCCGACCCCAGATACCGGAGCAGCCTTGTTATAAATTTAGCGTCTTCACAAATTCTTCAACATATAACACCGAAGTTGAGACATTTAAATGAGCGTAACAAGCTCTTGCTTTCTTTAAAAATGCGTCATCATTTGATACCAAAAATGATGCACCCGCAGAGTTCATCACATGCATTAAATCGTTAGTTGAAGCTTTGAATCTATCACCACGTTTTTTAACTTTAGTGAAGTCGTCAGCATGATATCCTACCCAGTTCATAAGTGTATAACACCTGGCTATTTGGTTGCGTACTGTGTCATCGAAATAATTTTCCCATTTAAACTCTCCATTTTGAGCAGAAAACAGCTCATCGATAGTAGGTATAACTTCATGTGGTTCCCGATTTTCAAGATCTAATTCAATAACATCATCATGGCTTTGAACAGAACGAGGGCCTAATTCTTGCTCATTACCGATATTAAACGAAGAAGAAGTTTTCAACCCTTCGGCTTGTTTTTTGAGTTCCTCATACATTTGTTTCATCTGTTGTCCTTGGTGGCTTGCCAACTGCTCGGGAGAGCCTTCTTCCAACATTTGTTTTATTTCAGCAACTGCCTTATTTACGTTAACCACCAACATACAGTGTAAATCGTCAAAGTCCTGTCCTACTTCAAGGCCAGCGAATTTGCGTGAAAGGAGGTCTAATATATTGCCTCCTTCATTGTGACCATTTATACGATTTTTTTCTTCATTTTTTAGATAGTCACGCCACACAAACTGCGGATTTTTAGCATTTAGTTGAGTCGTTACTGGTTCGATATAGAGTGCATTGAGACTGCATAGTAAGTCTATATGCTCATCAATGTATTTGGGAATATTAATTTGTCGTATTTCATCAAGGTGCGTGGCTGAATATACTACATTTAATCCTTTGCCTTTATCAATAAGAGCAGAGTAAAGCTTTTCAAGCTGATGATCTCTTTGCTCTTCTAGCTTACGCGGTCTTAAATAAGAGAGAACATTTTGATCTAAGTAAATATATTTACTCATTGTCATTTAGATTTATAACGGCTGAGTTCACATGCCACGGTGCGGCTTGGATGAACTCAGAAAGCTGTAAATTGTAAGAATTTAATTTAACTTTAAATCGCAAATGAGCTAGTGGTCTATGTGAAACGATTTGTTATGTGTTTAGTTTAATCTATTTGGAGACTTCATGGTTAAAATAAGCCTTGCTTACGTTGTTCTCTTTTTTCTCCTTGGTTTTTCGTGTGGCCTTGCTGTCAAAATGGATAAACAAAGCAACGATAGTTGTGACGATAAGGGGGAGTAAAATTGTCCACCGTTTAAGCCAAAACTGACCAATGAATTTAAAGGAGTAGCCAATGACATTTAATATTTTTGCGAGTAGTGGTTGTTCGTAACGGTCTGTTTCTATTTCTAGAATAACAGAGGAATTATCTTCTGTACTTGATATACATTTTCCCTCTATGAATTTGCCTTGATACCAGTTCTTGATTTTTTTTATTAGGTACATAACATAGATTAGACTGCCTAAACGCAGTGTTATAGTGCCACTATCAGGTAGATTATAGTTGTAAACATATATCCCTTAAGTTATTATGTCAACAGAAATACACTATTCTAAATTCACAATTTGAAGGTTTATATACTTTAAATGCACCATACCTTATGGGTACTTACCGGGCCGACGGCCTGCGATAAAACAGAGATCGGGTTTACTGTTGCACAGAAAACAGAGGGCGAGATCATTTCCGCCGACTCAATGCTTTTTTACCGGGGGATGGATATCGGGACGGCAAAACCGTCGCTCGATATGAGGACGCTTGTTCCGCACCATTTTATTGATATTATTGATCCGTGGGAGAGTTATAGTGTCGGCAGGTATGTTGATGATGTAGAATCATTAATAAACGCCGCTGACAGTAAAGATCGAAAGTTCCTCATCGTCGGCGGCAGTCCTCTTTATATAAAGGGACTTGTTGACGGTATTTTCAACGGCCCTGAAGCGGATTGGGATATCCGCAGAGAGCTGGAGGAACTTGCAGACGAAAAGGGCAATCAGCACGTTCACGATATTCTGCAAAAGATAGATCCTGTTAAAGCGGTTGAATTGCACCCGAACAATCTTCGACGCATCATACGAGCTATAGAGGTTTATAGAATAACAGGCAAGCCTGTCTCGGTATTACAGGAAGAGTATAAACTGGCAAGAAAGAGTTACCGGTTTAAGATCATGTGTATAGCGAGAGAGAGGGAAGATATTTACCGGAGGATTAATGAACGGGTCGAAACAATGTTTGATAAAGGGCTTGTTGACGAGGTACAGTCCCTATTGGATAATCCCAGGGGTTTGAGCAAACAGGCAAAGCAGGCGCTGGGTTATAAGGAGGTTATTCAATATCTTGATGGTGGGCTTACATTGGACGATGCGAAGGAGATGGTAAAGCAGAGCACGCGCAGATTTGCCAAAAGACAGATGACGTGGTTTAGAAGCTTTCCTGACATTCAATGGCTTGAGGCAGAGGAACATGAAGGGCCGGGGCCAATTTCTGATGAAATTATTACTCTATTAAAATGAGCTTTAGAGATATTTACAAAAAAGGATCCAGTTCTATCGGACTGTCAGGTGACAAAAGCACCTGGGGGTTGGAGATTGGAGATGGCGGGATAAAAGCGGTGAAGGCAAGCTTCCGTGATGGAAAATTGTCTGTAGAAGCAATTGACAGGGTTGACTATTCATCACAGGGCGGTGAGGTTACTCTTAAAAAACAGAAACTTATTGAAGAAGCGATAGACACCTTTAAAAAACGCAATTTAATAAACAAGTCAGACAAAATAATTGTTTCTCTCTCCGGGAAAATGATCCTCTCAAGGTTTTTTACACTTCCACCAATTAAAAAGAGCCGTATTGGCGATGCATTAAAGTTTGAATTGCGCAAGCAGGTTCCTTTTGAACCTGATGAAATCGCGTGGGATTATCAACAGTTTGATGATGTCGGGACGGCAAACAGAGGTGTTAAGATAGGGCTGTTCGCTACAAAGAAGGAAAATATTTATGACCTTTTGCCGGGCCTGGCGCCAATAAGGGTTAACCTGGATGCCATTCAAATTACACCTATCGCAATTTATAATCTTGTCCACCTAAGCTCGGATTCAAATGAAGATGCTATTGTTATCAACGTTGAGCAGGGGAATACGGATTTTATCGTGGTAGGGAGAACAAAATACTGGAATAGAAGTATTCCTATTTCAGAAGTAAACATGACCCTTATACGGGAAATACAGAGGTCAATGGGATATTATGTCTCTGTTTCAAAAGGTACTAAGCCGGAAATTTTATACTTAATGGGTGATGTTTTTGAGGATGACAGTAAGATTAAATTTGTTGACGAAAACCTGGAAAGCAAAGTTCAGTTTCTGAACCTGTTAGATAATATCAGGATGGTAAAGGATTTTGACCATCCCGCATTAACAAAAAAAAATATTTACGGATTTGAAACAGCATTAGGGCTTGCTCTGCATGGCCTGGGCCTGGGCGAAATCAAGATAAATCTGCTTCCGGATGATTATGTTAAAGAGAGGCAGGTTTCAAAGAGGAAAGTTTTTGCCTATGCTATTGCAGTTGGAATTATTTTGAGCTTTTTTACACAGTATATTAAGGATTATTTATTATGTAAACCCCTTTCGAATAGTATAGATACCGTTGCCAGGACGCTAAACGAATCGAACCGATTGGAAAGGGCCTATAAAAGTATAGAGAAAAAAGTTGAAGCAGAGAAAGAAAATTTACACTTGTGGGAGTCGATGGGCCAACAGGGACATTTCTGGATAGAAGCGATTAATAAAATTACCAATACCATTCCGGAGAATGTCTACTTGTTAAGTATAGAATCTCTATGGGGTATTCCTGAAGCGGATAAAAAGGAGAGGAGAAGCAGTAAAGATTTTTTTGGGGAAAATGAAGCAACCGCCTCTAAAAGTATTGATACGTCAAAGGAAGTGTTGATTATACGGATTAAGGGTGAGAGTTATGCTCCAGAGGTATCTTATATAGAGGAAAAAGTTAAAACCCCCATAGCAAATTTAACCTTGTCTGATCAAAACATACCCGCTTTTAGCGATGTACGATTAGTGCAGGGCTCGGTACATCATGTCACGCTTCCGGACAAAAAAGATATTGCTGGCGATATAAAGAGTACGCCGATAAGCTTTGAATTGCAATGTATAGTAGATAATTTAAATTAACCTCTCGCCTTTGAATATGTTTTTTTAGAGTATTTGTGTTTTTGACATTCGGATTTCTGATTTTCCAGCTTGTCTGGGTTAGGGGTATAGATAGCTAAATGGATATTACAGACATTAAAAAAAACAAGTTCTGGATCTCTATAGGGGGAGGAGTCATTTTTGTAATTGTTTTTTATTTTTGTGTTGTAAGCCCATTCCGGTCAAGAAACAGTGAAAAAATGAAGAGCATGGAAAGATTACTGACGAGATTAGAAAGGTACGAGCGAAAAGGACATAAGATTCGCAATGAAAAATGGATAAAGGCAGAAGAGGAGAAGCTGGAAG
>CAYTGO010000002.1:30955-107403 GCA_964437425.1 uncultured Candidatus Scalindua sp. | reverse complement strand
TCAATGTGTCAGTAAGGCCGGCACCGATTCCATTGGTAAGAACTATTGATCCCGTTTCAGATGCTTTAGTCGCAACCGTGTTAATGGTTACAGCATAATTGCCTGCAACAGTATCTTTTGTGTGGCTTACGTATGAGATTTCATTATTAGTAGTGGTTCCTTCAGCAACAAATATCCTTTTAACAGCATAGAAGTCAGAACCAATTTTTGATAAAAATGTACTGTCTTTTACAGATAACTTACCATCTTTATCAGATGAAATTCCGATCAATGAGAGGGCGTTGGCATCAGTCGCAAGTAGAGGTATAGTATTTGTTATTCTATTTTGAATAATGCTTTTAATAGTCCTTAAGGTGCTTTCACCTGATAGTACCCCGGCTTTTCCTGTTTCTTCATCAAAAGCGAATTGCTGGTTTATGTTTTCGATTATTTCATTGTATGCACTTGTGAATTCACTTACCTTGCCTTTTATACTATCAGTATCTCTGGTTATAGTGATGTTCACGGTTGAGTCGGCTTCCACTCTGGCAACGTCCAGTGTAACACCGCTTATGACGTCATCAATGGAATTCTTGCTTCGCGTAATGGCAACTCCATCTATAGTAACTTTCGCATCCTGTCCTGCCGTTGTCTGCATGGCGTAACCTTCAGTGGTTACAGAGACGGTACCAAAGTCAAGATCTGCACCGCCCTGGTTATTAGCGACTAAACTGACAGATAATTGGCTGTCTCCAGTCGTATCATCTGTGATTACGATTTGTCCATTGACGATTGATGCCGTGACTGTGTTACTCCCGTCAATGAATGCGGTTTCTATAGCTGACAGTAAATCGGCTACTGTGCGAGTTACTGGACTGATAGTAAAATCTGTTGAAGTAATGGCATCCCCCGAATGGTCAGTTCCTGATATAGTGATTGTGTCGGTAGCACCAATGGTACCTGTTACATCTATAGCGTCAAATTGTGTGGCACTGGTGATATTACCACCTGCTGTATTTGTCTTAGATCCTGTGTGCACATCAGCAACTGAGCCTTGTGCTCTCTCAAGGATCCCTAATGTCTCAAGTATGTTGTTGGTGTCTGTAAATGATGTGGTTCCGCTTACATCAATCTGGTAAGTTGTAACCCCGTCAGTAGTAGTGCTTACTACTGAGGCTGTTCCTTTTGATGCTCCTGTAAGTGCTGTATTTATATTGGTAGCAATTGTAGACAAGGATTCAGTAGCGAGGTCTATTACGACATTTTCTCCTCCAATTACTACTGTGCCATTTTGAGCGGTTGTTAAGCCAAGCACAGATTTAACAGCAGAACTGCTGCTTGAGTATTCATCAGACTTTGCACCGTCACTTGTCGTATTTTTAATAGATTTCGTAGCGGAGGCAAGGCCCAATCCTTCCAAAATGTCCTGAGCATCTGATGAAGCATCAAGTATATTAAATGCATCTTTACCAGTACTGTCACTGGTAAGAATCATGCGGTTATCAGTATCAGAGACAGAAATTAAGCTTGCTGTTACTCCGGTGGCATCAGTACCTGAATTTGCAATATTGATAGTTGATACAATGTCAGAAAGCGTATCTGATGATGAGATAACAACGCTTTGACCATTTATGACAATTTCTCCGGCAAGACTTAGTGCCGTATCCGAGGCAGCAAAACTCATTGAAGATAGCTGTCTTGCCTGGGCCAGCTGTGATCCTGATGTGAATGACACTGTATGCGTGCCCGGACTCGCATCGGCTGTCGCTGTGATCTTAACGAGTTCGTCTGCCGTAAAACTGGTTGAGTCTGTAGATGTGGAGGTTTTGAAGACATCAAAAGTGTCGGTATCTTTAAGGACTTTAGCCTTTTCCTGGAATGATAACAGCTGTGTATTAAGTGATTGAAAAGCTGATAGCTTAGTGCTTTGTGCAGTCTGATTATTGACTACAATGTCTACACGTTTTCTACTGACTGCAACAAGCTGTTCAATAAGGCTTGCAGTATCAAGGCCTGAAACAAGACCTCCTATCGCACTAGTTCCGGTTGCTCCTGCCATTAAGTTCTCCAGTTATGTTAAATCTAGTTGCGATAGCGACATGATTTGTAGCTACTTCAACCACTATTAAGAGGATGAAAATCCTGTATTATTCCTTTTGGTAATGGAACACTATCATAAAAACGTTTTGCAGTTTTTATCTTTTCGATTTCACAAGAATATTCACTCATTAGTCTATTTATAGTTCCACCGCTGTTTTGTTTTGCCTCTTCAATTTCTTCTTGAGTTGCATACCAACAGTACCAGTTTAGAAAGTTGCTTTTATCTAGGTTGTTTTCCATTGTTATTAATCCTTTCTAGAATTGTTATAAGTAATAAGCAATGCTTATGCCATCTTGTGCTTTAAATCCGGTTGTTGTTATAGTTAATAATTATAACAACTTACGACATTGATGCTTTTTTACGCCTTCAAATTCAATGGGTAATTATTGTGCATTATGAGCTGTTTTTTCCCTTTAATCAGGTGCGTATAAATAAGAAAGGGAGAGTGGTATTAACCACTCTCCCTTTCCATTTTTCAAACTTATTCATCATCATATTGATGATTGTTGCTAGCTTATGCTTATCCGAGCAGACTTAGTACTGACTGTGGTGCCTGGTTAGCCTGAGCAAGCATTGAAGTACCAGCCTGTAATAGAATCTGGTTCTTAGTGAAAGCTACTGTTTCGAATGCCATATCAGCATCACGAATAACAGACTCAGCAGCACTCAAGTTTTCCATAGTACTCGCAAGGTTAGCAGTTGCAAAACCAAACTGGTTTTGTGTTCTACCGATTGTCGCACGAGCATTCGCCAGTGTATCAAGTGCAGTATCAATAGTTGTCAACGCTGTCTGTGCACCAGATAGTGTACTTACATCTACCTCTGCAGTCAATCCGCCAGCGGTCATATTAGCCAAAGTGAAACTGATGTTGTTATTGGCGTTGTTTTCATAACCAACCTGGAATGATGATGTAGAAGTTGCACTGGTTACCAGTGTACTTGCTGCATTATCCATTGTGTTGCTTGTATCGTTAAAGTATGCTGCATTTACTTTAACCTTGATGCCCAGGTTACTGAAGTCTAATGTCTGGGTGTCAAGTCCAGTAGATGCTGATGCCAGAGATACAGTCTGTGATGTCGTACCATCTGTAATTGTCATGCTGTTGTTACCTGCAGTACTTACAGTGATACCATATTCTGTGGCAGCAGAAGCGTTAGAAACATCAACATTTGCTATACCGAATTGTGCCTGCATACTGTTAGTTGCCTGTGTACTTACACCTAATGAACCGAAGTTACCATTGACCAGTGCTGAACCGGAATATTTCGTTGAATTCGCAATTCGTGATATTTCAGACTCAAGGTTATCAACTTCTGAGCTGATGTTACCCCTGTCTGTAGTACCTGTGTTAGAAGATGCAGCTTGCGTTGCAAGTTCTTTCATTCTCTGTAGAATGTTTGTTATCTGGTCGCCAGCACCTTCAGCCACCTGTAACAGTGAATTTGCTTCAGAAGCGTTTCTACTAGCCTGAGCCAAACTTTTTATCTGTGCTCTAAATCTCATAGATACAGCAAGACCAGCTGCATCATCAGATGCTTTGTTAATTCTAAAACCTGAAGATAGTTTTTCCAGAGATTTTGATAACCCAGCATCTGCTGTTTTCAAATTTCTGTGTGCGTTAAAAGCTGCGATATTGTTTTGTATTCTTAAACCCATTTTAAATCCTCCTTGATTTTCGTGTGTGGTGTTATTTAACACCAACTACACATCCAATTTTTAGTATTCTGCCGGTCTGGCTTCCCTGCCATCTACAGCAAAACAAAATAAATAAATAAAACACTAACTACTAAACAACTTTAAAGACTTCTAATGACTCACCACCTCCTTACTTTAGTAAAAACTCTCAATTGGCTATATGGGAAATTTCTTACTGATATTATCATCGGTCAGTTACTAGAAGACTTTAGTGAAAATATAGAAAAAATATAAAATATTTGATGTTTTCTGGGATCTAACTGTAAGGTGTTATATTACAAGTGTTTATCTCTACTATTATTATCGGTGAGAATTTAGAAATTATTAATAGAAATCCGGAAAACAGAAATATTTCTCATTTTCTAGGAATTGCCTGTAAAGTCTCTTCTTTCAGGTGTATTTATTTGCTTTTAGACTGTTCAGGATTTGATAGGTAAGATTAACAAGGAGATGCATCTATTGTGTAATTTGATAAAACTATCAAATAAATGGACACAATGTGGTTTTGGCAGATTAAATAGTGGCACTTATATACGTCATGAGAGCTAAGAGTGGCAGTGGTAGCTACGAGCTACAAGTTGCGTGTTGCAAGTTGCAGGTTGCGTGGGATTTACGGGTTTCAAGTGACTGATTCAGCTGCTTCAGTCTGAATTGATTTGAGAGCATCCGGGTCTAATAGAACGGCTATTTCAAAGGAGAATCCGGCGAGAGGCTCATTTTGTTGGTTTAACAAAGTTGTTCCTACATCTATATATAGTTTGCTTAATTCACTTATACTGTTAATTGTAATATTCCTTGGAAGATTGAGTAGTTTCAACAATTCGTCACAGCTTCCTATACAGCTTTCCGGATCATTCATGGATATGTAGATCTTGCTAAATCCCAGGTGTGCTTCCAGCAGATGTTTTCCACTTTTTAATAATGCCTGGAAAAACTCTTTCGCCCTTGTATTATCATGCTTTTGTAAGTACAGAGAACCCAGTCTTAAGAGAATTTCCGCATTTTCAGGTTCAATGTCCAGTATACTGCTGTATACTGCGATTGCTTCAGGGATGTTCTCAGACCTTTCATACGTACTGGCAAGGTAATATTGCATCTCCTTGTTTCCGGGATCATGCTTCAGCCCATCACACAGGAATCTCTCGGCCATCTTGAAGCTATTGTGTTCTGCAAAGTGTTTACCGATAGACAGATAGGGTTTCCATGCACAATCAGCACTGTTTATGGCACTCTTTAATGACTGCATGCCTGCATCCTCATTGTTCTGTTCAAAAGAATTTATGGCCATTCGTGTGTGAGCTAACCATCCGTTTTGAAGAGTGTTACAAGGTATAGCAAGTGCTTTGGATGGATCAGAATTAAGATTCTCAAGGAGTTCCAAATACTTATTGGTAGATTCAGTACATTTATCGTACTCTTTACGTAGAAAATAGATTGAGGAGAGTATGCAATGCGCATCCAGATAGTCAGGATAGAGGCTTAATAGTTTTATGGCGTATTTCTCTGCGTCAGCCAAATCTCCCTTACGATAAAATGCAACACTTACTGAGTAGTGTGAAAGAAGCCTTAGCTGTGAATCACTGTTTTGCAATTCAAAAAGCCTGATTGCTTCCAGTGCCTCTTCTATGCATTCGTCATTCATATTCCTGTCAAGATATGAAATAGCTAGATTATGGTGAGGGACAGGGTTTTCAGGACTGTTTTTAATTTGCTCATGTAATAGTGCAGATGTCCGTGCAAACTTCTTTTCCATCTGTTCGTTGTCTTGATTATATCCGTGGTGATGTAATTTGATATTTTCTGCTTTAGTAGGGACTGAATATTTAAGGGTGTTATGGACTACCCCTTCATAACATATGCCCAGGTTGTTTCTGAATATTCTTTCTGAATTAGCAATAGATATGTTGTTGCCATTATTATATTTACTATATACAGGAATAAATATTAAGTCGGCTCTGTGGTGGGCATTATTACCCACAGGATCTTTGATAACTTCTTTCAGTCTGTGAGCGTCTTCCTTATCAATCTCTTCATCGGCATCAAGAATCAGGATCCAATCACCGGTTGCGTACTTCAGAGAGTAATTTCTAGCCTTACTGAAACTATTTTCCCATGGATGGTGATATACCTTCGCATTATAACTGTGTGCGATTTCAACTGTTTTATCGGTAGACCCGGTATCTACAATAATTATTTCATCAATGTAGTCTTTGACACTATCCAGGCACATGGGGAGAAAGTTTTCTTCATTCTTCACTATCATGCAAAGTGAAAGAGTTGGATTAGAGTCAGATTTTAGATCTGTTTCTTCATTTTTCATTTTGTGTTTTCTCTTTTTGCGAGGATTCCAGTGCACAATTGAATGAGTTGTTACTTACCCTTAAAAACAACTCTATGTACTTTGTCTCCATAATTAATGGGTACGACTAAATGCTTGTCGATGCATATGAGTCGTTGTTTGAATCAATTCGTTTCAGATCATCACAAATCCCGTACGCAGTTTCAGCAGATTGTACATCATCCCCTTCTTTTAGATTATTGCTTATTAAATTGAATATATTCCCTAGATCACTTAAACTTTCAATGGTTGTCGCTCTTGGCATATTTAATATTTGCAATAGTTGATCACAATCCACTACAACATCCTCAATGTTTCCGAGGGTGATGTTGATCTTGCAGATGAGAAGTCTGATGTCAATTAAAGCAGGTTCTAATTCAACTGACTTTTTCCAGAAAGAGAGGGTGTCATTCATGTCTCCTTTCTGGAACCTGATATGGCCTAAATTGAATAATGCATTAACTGCGTTATTATTGATATCTAATAACTTCCTATATGTATCTTCAGCCTTCTCAATATCGTTGTTTTCAAAATAGAAGTTGCCGAGAAGCATGAGAGTGTCTTCCATATCGGTTGATTCACTGATGGCTTTTTCAATCTCTGAATTACCTGATTCATTCTGATTGTTTGATAAGTAGCTGACTCCACGTAGTAAATGTATCTTCCATTTGTGGCCGATTGTATGATAAATCACTTTGGACTGTGGTTCTGTTTCCTGCTCACTATTTTCCCGTGTTTGATGTAATGAAGATTCAGCCGTAGAAGAATATGGTTTAGTGATCCTATTCCATGTGGCTAGATAATTTTCAGACGCCTCCATAAACTTGTCGTACTCATTCAGATTGTAGTAAGCAAAAGAGAGGAGGCAGTAACCGTCTAAAAAGTGATTATCCAATTCAATTGACTGAAGGGCATATATCTTCGAATCTTTAAATCTATTCTGTTCGAAATATGCGGCACTAACTATATAATAGGAAACAAGAAAATCCTTTTTATTGAATCCACTCTCTTCTGCAAGAGATATCGCTTTACTACAATTTCTAATCGCATCATCGTACATGCATCTGTCCATGTATGCAACACCAAGGTACGAATATGGGACAGGATTATGAGGATCTTTCTCTATCTGCTCCTTCAGTAGCGTTGATGTGCGAATGAATTTCTCCTCCATCTTCTCATTAGACAGGTTATAACCGTGGTGTATTACAGTCAACGATGAATAGAAACATTCGCCACTGTACTGTATGGCGTTGTGGACAATTCCGTTGTAATGAACTCCACTGAAGTTCTTATATAAGCGCACCATTTGAGCATGGCCTTCCTGGGTAGAGTCCTTATATATATTCTTTATGACAAATGATATAACCGGACAACCGCTGTTTTTAGCTGTCTCTTTGAGTCTTGGAGCATCTTCCCCGGCTAACTCCTCATCAGCATCCAGTATCAGAATCCAGTCACATGTTGCATACTGTAGAGAGTAGTTTCTTGCCTTGCTAAAACTGCCTTCCCATGGATGGTAGAAAATCTTTGCCCCATAGCCCTCAGCAATTTCTACCGTTCTGTCAGTTGAACCGGTATCTACAACTATTATTTCATCTATAAAACCTTTTACACTATCAAGACATCGAATTAGATTTTCTTCCTCATTCTTTACAATCATACAGAGGGAAATTGTATGATCAGTGCATTTATTCTCCTGCTTTTCTGCAGGTATAGTTTCAGTATTCAGCGTTTTTGTTGTCATTTTATTAAATCTGTTTATTGTATAGTATTGGTTCTATATTCTTATCTCGTCCGCAACTAATATTTCATCCATTTGCGGTTTACCTGTTTTGCGCTTAGAAGTCGAACAAAATTCGAAATTATCAACTTCTTCTGAAAGAGCCTGTTTCACGCGTGTGAACACTTCTGTCCAATCATCTGATCGCGATTGTCGAAAAAGACGCATGTCTGGATACCATGGGCTATCTTCACGATCCAATAACCAACGCCAGTCTGGTTCAAAAGGCAGCAGTGTCCAGACTGGTTTGCCAATTGCTCCTGCCAGATGTGCAACTACCGTGTCTACAGAAATAACCAGGTCAAGGTTGGCAATTATTGCAGCAGTATCGGTAAAGTCATTTGTCTCATTACCAAGATTGACAATTTTTTCATTATAAGGCTTTTTATCAGGTTCAACTGAAGCCGGTCCTTTCTGGAGACTGTATAAAGATACTTCAGAGCTTTTTGATAATATGGCAAACTTAGACAGTGAACAAGACCGACTATAATCTTTAGTGTGGTCAGGATTACCAGCCCAGACAATTCCAACTTTATATTTGTGGTCATTATTAAGACGTAGGCGCCATTGATCGATCAGGTCCGGGTCTGCAGTAATATAAGGAACATCTGACGGTATTGTCTCTAATGTAGTATCAAATAATCTCGGTAAACTTAAGAGCGGAACATGTACGTCATATTTTTCGGACAGTTTTCCGGAAGGATTCTTTTCTATAATTTTGTCAAATCCGTTGGCGTCTTTAAGCAGCCTAATGAGATTCGGGAGACACTCAAATATTACTCGTCCTCCCTGTTCCTGGACCATTGGCAGATATCTTATAAATTGGATAGTATCTCCAAAACCCTGTTCTGTATGAATCAGGATAGTCTTGCCATGTAATGGTTTGCCATCCCACATTGGTTGATTGAATTTCTTGAATGAATAATTTTTTGTTTGTAATCTCCATTCGTATTCATCCCAGCCATTCTTAAGGTTTCCATTTAATAAGCATGTAAGAGCCTTATTGAGGTGTGCTTCAGCATAATCCGGCTTCATCTCTATAGCACGACTATAACACTCAGCAGCTTCATCGATCCTACATTGTTCCTGGAATACTGTACCCAGGTTATTGTGCGCCATTACATAGTCCGGTTTGAGTGAGATTGCCTTTTGATAACATACTACTGCATCATCAAGTTTATTCAGTTCCTTTAGTGTATTGCCAAGATTGTAATGTGCCTTTGCATAATCCGGCATAATAGATATTGCCTTATTAAAAGCATCAACTGCCTCGTCAAATGCACCTGATGTGTGCAGTGCAGAGCCAAGATTATAAAATGCCTCTGCATAATCCGGTTTTAACTCTATTGCTTTATTAAAGCATTCTATGGCATCTTCAAGTTTATGTTGTTTCCTGAGTGCGGTGCCAAGGTTATTGTGTGCATTCGCATATTCTGGATTGAGTATAATGGCCTGCTGACAGCTTTGTATTGCTTCATCAAATTTGTCAAGTACTTGAAGTGCGGCACCTAGATTGTTGTGCAGTTCTGCATTAAGCGGCATGAGTGTGGTAGCCTGCTGATAGTGTATCACGGCTTCTTCCGGTCTATTAATCTTTCTCAGTACGTTTGCAAGGTTGCAATGTGTATCTGCATCATTTGGGTTAAGTGCAATTGCTTGTCTGTAGCTTGCTATAGCATCCTCAAGCTGACTGACAGCCTGATAAACATTTCCTAGATTATAATAGGCTTCGTCATAATTCGGGTTGAGTGCAATTGACTGTTTATAGCTTGTTATAGCATCATTAAATTTACCTGATGTTTGAAGTGCAGACCCGAGATTGTTGTGTGTTATTGGATTGTCAGGATCGAGCGTGAGCGATTTTTTAAGTAATACACGCGATTCATCAAAATTCCCTGTCTGCAGGTAGAGTGTACCCAGAAGAGAGATCGCATCAATGTTATGCGGCTGCATTTTAAGAATCTTGTTATAAAGGATAGCAGCTGCATCCAGATTTGCTGCCTGGTGAAGTCTGAGTGCCTCTTGTAACTCTGTCTTTATATTTAACTCTTTGGTCATAAGTTAACCCATAGCAACATTATGTAATAAAGGTTTGTTTATTATACTTTCCGATTCAGGTGCAGTAGATTTTGCTGATAATAAATTCAATTTGTCTACTTCCTGTAATAACGCTTCTTTCACCTGGTTAAACACTACCGTCCAATCATTTAATTTTGATTGTCGAAACAGACGCATACCTGGATACCATGGGCTATCTGTACGTTTGAGCCACCAACGCCAGTCTGGTGCTGAATGTAGTAGCGCCCACACCGGTCTGCCGATAGCTCCTGCCAAATGTACAACAGCAGTATCAGTAGAAATGATCAGATCCAGATTGCTTATCACAGATGCTGTATCGGCAAAATCATTTAACTCACTTTTAAAGTCAGTAATCTTCAACATGGAAGCAGCGATGCTTTCAGTAGAAACCGCTCCTTTTTGAAGACTGTAGAAAGATAGCCCGTTAATTTCTGCCAGAGCATCAAAATCAGATAGTGAACAGGAGCGAGTATGGTAGTTACTAAATGACGGATTACCTGCCCAGACAATACCGATCTTAAAATTACGGTCTTGATTCAGGCGTGTTTGCCATTTTTCCGTAAGATTGGAATCTGTCGTAACGTAAGGTACATCTGAAGGTATTGAGTCAAGGTTAGTACCAAATAAACCCGGTAGACTCAAAAGGGGTATATGGAAATCAAATTCAACTTCAGGGACGTTATTAGACGACCTTTCTATAATAGTGTCAAACCCACTACTGTTTTTAAGTAAACGTAAAAGGTTATTGTGGCATTCGAATATTACGTGACCACCCTGAGCTTTAACCATGGGTAGATATCTGACAAATTGGATGGTATCACCAAAGCCCTGTTCTGCGTGTACCAGTATGGATTTGCCATTGAGAGGAGAACCATCCCATCTAGGTTTTCCGAAGTCTCTCACACTATGCGTCTTTGTTTGAAGTCTCCACTCATATTCCGGCCAGCCATCTGTGAAATTTTCTTGTAATAATAGTATTGTTGATCTGTTTTTATGCGCTGTAGGCTCATCCGGATTTAGTACTATTGCTCGGTCATAATTCGCTGTTGCTTTACTGATATCAGAGAACTCTTGATGTATAGAACCGAGATTAGAGTATGCCATGGCGTAGTCAGGGTTAAGTGCAATCGCCGTTTCATAGCTTCTTTTTGCATCGTTTAGCAAACCCTTTTTCTGCAATGCAGAGCCTAGATTACAATGTGCCATCACAAAGTCAGGATTGAATGAAAGGACTTGTTTATATACTTTTATTGCTTCATCTATTTTACCAAGTTCTTGAAATGCAGTGCCAAGATTGCAGTATGCCATTGAGTAATCAGGGTTAAGAGTAGTTGCAATTTTATAACTAGATACTGCTTCATCTATCAAGCCAAGTTCTTGAAGTACGGAGCCGAGATTGCAGTGTGCCATTGCGTGGTCCGGCTTGAGTGCAACTGCCTTTTTGAAGCAATCCAACGCTTTGTTAAGTTTGCACTGTTCTTTATGTACATTGCCAAGGTTGTAGTATGCATCAACATAATCTTGTCTGTAAAGTATTGCCTGCTCATAGCTTTTTACGGCTCTGTCTAGTTGGCCCAGTCCCGTCAACGCATTACCTAGATTATAATGTGCGTCAGCATAGTCTGGTTTTAGTGATATTGACTTCATGTAACTTTCAATTGCTTTATCAATCTGACCGGCTTCCTGAAAAGCGGTACCAAGATTGCAATGTGCCATTGAATGATCTGGTTTTATTGCAAGTGTTCTCATGAAATACGAACAAGCAGTGTTATAGTTCCCTTGCTGTAGATAAAGTGCTCCCAGGAGAAAAAGCGCATCGATATTATCAGGTTTTTCATTGAGCACTTCTTTATAAATCCCTTCCGCAGTAATGAGCTTGCCAGCCTGGTGTAGCTCGTATGCCTCATGGATCAACTTGTTTGACTCTGTTTTCATCTTACTAGTATTATCCTCCTGATTGCGTTGAAAGATTGTGAAGATCTGTTTCTTGTTTTGGATTGCTTAAGGTGTTAATGTCTTCAGCTATTATTTTTGCTTTCTTGAAAAACTGGTTAGCTTGAGGTTCTCTCCCTATTTTTTTGAGTAAGCTGCCGATCCTCAGGTGCGGAATTTCGTAATTCGAATATACATTGATTGCAGAATCATAGCACTCTAGTGCGTCCTTAATTTTTCCCGCTCTTTCGTACTCTTCTCCCAGTAATATCCACGTCCTTACTGAATGTGGTTCCTGCTTAAGTGCTCTGCATAAACAGGCAATTGGGTCTGGCGTTATGGATGCCGCAAACATAAAGGTTAGATAGTTCTCCGGCTCAAGCGCTGCAGCCTCCTCGAAAATTTTGAAGGCCAGGTTCATATCACGGTGTATCTGCATCGCGAGTAATCCGTCATGTAGAAGATTTTCAAATCGTGTTGCCTTTAATTGTAGATGGCCTTCGTTAATTGACGCTCCTTCCAGTTTCGATAACTCATCAAACCATTCAATGTTTTTTAAAATTTCATCTTTGTGTTTGTGGGGGAGCTTCAGATGCTGTTTGTAAAAATCCAGTCGGTCTTGTCCATGTTGTAATTGAAGGCGTTCACTCAGTACATATTGTCTAGCATCTTTTGCTATATTTTGAACTAATGTTGGATCGTTTGCCAGCAGGTTCAAGTTAACTATCAACTCTCCCGTATTCTTATAAAGAATGCCTGTTTTGCCAACCTCAACTGATTCAATGTATGGTGTAAGATGAGTCATTACCGGTACTACACCTGAAATAGCATATTCAAGAAATTTTACGTCTGATCGTGATCGATTAAAAGCATAGTCCTTGAGAGGAGCAATTCCAATATCGATACTTTTCAAAAAGTTATTATAGTCGTCCAGGGATCCTGGCAGAGTCCATTTTTTCTTGTTTTGTGGCAGAGCATCAAAAAGTTTCCAGATTGGCTCAGAGCACATCAGATGCAAAGTTACATCTGGCCTGGTAATCAACCAATTAATCAATGGGCGTGCAATTTCTGCCATATCCTCCATATGGCCGTGAGATCCTCCCCAACCAATTACCAGATCTTTGCTCTTTTTCAATGGTCTTTCTGGAGGAATATCAAGAATTTGATTAGGAAAGACTGTGCAGTTCTTATTCAAATACCCATAAAGTTTTTTCAGTTCAGTAGACGAAAACTGCAGGGCATTGCAGCTATTTGCCAGGCGGAACCCCAGGTCAAGATTCTGTTTGTTTTTGAAAAAGAAGTAGACAGGATTCCAGGTCTGTAAGGCATTGAGGTCGTCTGCTATCTCATAAACTGTAAGTTTTTGTTGTTCTTTTCTGCCTCTGATCAGAGGCAGAATATCCGGGTCACAGATATTTTTCAGAATCAGAACATCTGCTTTCATCATTATTTCTGTTTTGCGGCGGTGCTGGTTTGTTATATTGATAACGCGCACTCCTTCACTCTGTGCCATGGCAATTCCAGGAGCGTGTGTTCGGTAAAAGTAGTCACCGCTACCTTCATGTTGTGGCGGTTCGACTTGCGCAATTATCAGTGGAATATTGGTTTCTGTATTATTCATTTGTACACGTTACTCCAAAATTTTAAGAGATCGTTTTCTTGCCTGTCGTATGTATATTCACCGGCCTTTTTCAAAGCCTGAGTCCTTGTTTTTTGGATAATCTCATCGTCATTCTCGATTAAAGATACTACTCGTCCAAGTGTTTTTGCGCACTCAGTAATATTGCTCCATTCGCACCAGAATCCATTGCCATCTGAAGCATATTCTCTGCCACCATCTCCGTGAAAACCAACGACCAGGCAACCGCTTGCCATGGCTTCTATAGGTGGAAGTCCGAATCCTTCATAGATACTGGTGGAAAGGTAAATTGCTGATTCACCCATGATTTCTGCCACCCTTGATTCATCAACCTTGTCAATACTTATCCATGGAATATTGTCATACTGCTTGTAGAGTCTTATAAAAAGATTTCTGATAAAATCCAGCTCGCCAGGAGTTTTTCTAGGCATATATGCGATTTGCAGTTTTTTGTTTCGTGGTTTAAAAATATCCAGGTTAACTGCATTGTGAACAACCGGCACTTCAGAATATCCAAAAATATTTCGGATGAATTCGCTGATAATATCAGAAATACAAAAAACATTTGAGACATCATAATCCTGCCAGGAGTTACCATTCTGTAAACCTTTAAAAATATAGTAATGGTTCTGGCAAAGTACGACTTTTCTAACTTGAATATCTCTGAATGCGTTAAGCGCTTCTTTGTGATCTTCAGGAATAACAACTATATCACTTGGTGAAAGCTGGAGATTATCTTGTGCATAAAGTATTGGTACGTCACTCTCCAGCCATGGAAGCTTAAAGCCACTCTGATTATGTAGTACAAACGCAGGATAGCCATTTTTCACTAAATGTGACACATGTGAATAGATCACCTTTACCCCTCCGGAAGGTTCAGTGCTGTCGTAGTTGACATATATAATTCTGCTGTTGTTATTCATTATGTATAGTATCTGTTCATAAAGATAATTTTACTGATTCTTTGCTTTGATTTATTTCTTTGGAATATTGAGCAACCAATTCACTTCTTACCTGATCAAATACTCCACTCCAATCACTCGGTTGAGTTTGTCGGAACAGACGCATGTTTGGGTACCATGGACTATCCTTGCGTTTGAGAAACCAACGCCAGTCAGGTGCGAAAGCCAAAAGAGCCCACACAGGTTTGCCAATAGCCCCGGCCAAATGTGCAACTGCAGTATCCACAGAAATAATATGATCCATATTTGCAATCAGGGCTGCGGTATCGGCAAAGTCATTTAATTCACTGTCCAGATTAATAATTTTCATTCCAGTTATAGAATTGTGAGGTTTGACAGAATTGTTTTCCCTTTGAAGGCTATAAAAGGATAACCCGGGAATATCTGCTAGTTTTGCATAATCAGACATTGAGCAGGAACGACTGCGGTCTCTTGCGTGATGCGGATTTCCTGCCCAGACGATGCCTATCTTTAAGTTTTTGTCAACGTTAAGTCTTGACGCCCATTGTTTTGCCAGTATTGGATCAGGCATTATATAAGGTATATGTGAAGGTATTGAATTTAGTGTGGTATCAAATATTCCAGGTAAATCTAAAAGATGAGTGTGAATATCAGGTTGTACTGATAATGTACTTGTGGAAGTATCTTCTACAATTTCGTCGATTCCGTTGCAGTTTTTCAATAAGCGATAAAGGCTTTTCTGGCACTTAAACATCACACGGCCACCCTGAGCCTTAACCATGGGTAGATATCTGGCAAATTGTATAGTATCACCAAAGCCTTGTTCTGAGTGTACCAATATTGTTTTACCATTCAGCGGTTTTCCATCCCACAGAAGTTGTTCTGGGGTTGTAGAAGAACGGCCTTTTATATTCAGCCTCCATTTGTGTTCCTGCCATCCCTCTTCAAAGTTCTCTGTTAATAATAATCCAAATGATCTATTTAAGTGGGCTAGAGAGAAGTCCGGCTTAAGTATAGTTGCCTGCTTATAGCTTGCCAGTGCCTCTTCAATTTTGCCTGAATCCTGCAGTGCAGTACCAAGGTTATTGTGTGCTTCAGCAAACTCAGGCTTAAGGGCTATTGCCTTTCGGTAGTGCGTAACGGCCTCATCCAGCTTACACAATACATGAAGTACAGTACCAAGATTGTTGTACGCATCAGCATAATCTGGATTAAGCGTTATGGCGTGCTTATGACATTTAACTGCTTCTTCATATTCACATTGCTCCAGGAGTGCAGTACCAAGGTTGTTGTGTGCTTCCGCATATTCAGGTTTGATGGATATGGCCTTTCTGTAACTTTTAACTGCTTCATCAAACTTACATAAATCTTTTAGAGCAGTGCCGATGTTGTTATGTGCCAAAGCAAAATCATGCTTAACCTCTATCGCTCTATTGTAACATGCTACTGCATCGTTAAGTTCTCCTGTCGCATGAAGTAAAGAGCCAAGATTACAATGTGCCATTGCATAGTCACGATTAAGTACGATTGCCTGTTTATAGCATGCTGCTGCCTCATCAAGATTGCCTGATTGCTGAAGCGCTGCACCCAGATTACAATATAATTCAGAACTGTCAGGTTTAAGTGAAACTGCTTGTCTATAGCTTGCGACAGCCTCATTGATCATCCCTAGTTGTCTGAGAGTATTGCCAAGATTGTAATGTGCGTCAACATAGTCAGGTCTGAGTGCTATTGAGTTCCTATAACATATTAATGCATCTTCAAAACTACCTGATGCCTGAAGAGCAGAGCCAAGATTGCAGTGTGCCATTGCATTATCAGGTTTCTGATTAATAATTTCTTTGTAAAATATTATTGCAGAGTAAAAATCTCCAGCCTGATGGAACTTAAGAGCTTCTTGTAACAATCTATTGGATTCAGTATTATGAGCCTCTGATTCAGGAATATTTTGTACTCTACAATTCTTAATCTCTTGCAGTAATTCTTCTCGTACTCGATCAAATACTCCTTTCCAATCATTAAATCCGGATTGTCTGAATAAGCGCATACCTGTTCGTTTGGCCAGCCCGTTTGAGTGGGGAGCTGGATACCATGGACAGTCATCACGATTAAGAAACCAGCGCCAATCGGAAGAGGTGTGTAGGAGCGTCCACACAGGTTTGCCAATGGCTCCTGCAAGATGGACAACTGCTGTATCAGTAGAGATGATCAAGTCCAGGTTACTCATTACGGCAGCAGTCTCATAAAAATCTGTCAACTCTTTATCCAGGTTGATAATTTCCATACCTTCAGGAGGATTAGATGCTTCATTTGCTGTCGGTCCTTTTTGGAGACTATAAAAAGTGATGCCCGATATTTCAGCCAAATTAGCAAAATCGTTAAGACTACAAGACCGGTAATAATCCTTATATGTTGGGCTGCCTGCCCAGACAATACCAATTTTGAAATCTCTATTACCTGCAAGCTTTGTCCTCCACCGTTCTGCAGCCACAGGATCAACTCTTATATAAGGTATATTTGATGGTATAGAATCCATTTCTGTTTCGAATATACCCGGTAAACTTAAAAGATGGATGTGGGTATCAAAATTTACTTTTGATCTTGATCTTCTCTCAATTATTTCGTCTATACCGTCACAGTTCTCAAGCAGACGAATGAGATGCATTTGACACTCAAATATTACATGCGCTCCTTGCCTCTTGATCATTGGCAGGTAGCGTACGAATTGAATAGTATCGCCGAAGCCTTGTTCGGTATGTACTAGAATAGTTTTGTCTTTCAGCGGTGAGCCATCCCATGGTGCTTGATGGAAGCTGCCAGAATCACAATCTCTTGTGCGCAATCTCCACTCGTATTCAGGCCAACCCTCTTTAAAATTCTCTGTCAGCAGTAATGCAGAAGATCTGTTTATATGTGCGTGTATACTTTCAGGATCATATTTTATTGCCTTGCCATAACTCATAATAGCTTCTTCATGTCTGCCTTGTTTCTGGAATGTAGAGCCCAGGTTGTTGTGTGCATCTGCATAGTCAGGTTTGAGTGTTATTGCGCGTCTGCAACTAGCTTCAGCTTCATCAAAACGGCCAAGATCTTTAAGTAGATTACCTAAATTACTATGTGCCATAGCATAGTCAGGTTGAAGAGATATTGACTTATTATGGCATTCAACAGCCTCACCAGGCATACCCAGCTCTTTAAGTACCGTTCCAAGATTGTTATAGGCAGCCGCGTGGTCAGGTTTGTGTGTAATTGCTTTTTCAAGCAGTAGACGAGCAGTCTCAAGATCTGCTTTTTGAAGTTTCAGTGTTCCAAGAAAAAAAAGTGTGTTTATATCTTCCGGTTGAGCCTCAATTATTTCAGTGTAAAGAATTTCTGCATCAACAAGATTTCCGGACTGGTGGAGTTCAACTGCTTCTTGAAACAAACTCTTATTATCTTTTACCATCTGACTCATATTTTTGGATCCTTAACCGTTGTTACTGCTATGCTGTAATGTATATTCATTTTGTTCTGTTCTTAGTACCTCTGAACTGTTGATTTTCTCCAGCAATGCATTCTTCACCTGCTTGAACAGGTCTGTCCAATTGTTTAATCTGGTTTGTCTGAATAAACGCATATTCGGGTACCAGGGGCTGTCTTCACGATTGAGCTGCCAGCGCCAATCCGGTGCAAAGTGCAATAAGTTCCACACAGGTTTGCCAAGAGCTCCTGCCAGATGTACGATTGCAGTATCAACTGAAATAATAAGGTCTAGATTTTCTATTGCAGCTGCTGTATCGGCAAAGTCTTTCAGCTGGTCATTAAGATTCACGATCTTATTCTCCCTGAGTGTATTATCTGAATCCATAGATGGCGATCCTTTTTGAAGACTATAAAAGGACGTACCCTGAATATCTAATAACGGTATAAAATCAGCAAGTGTACAAGAGCGAATATGGTCTTTTTTGTTGTCAGCATTTCCCGCCCATACTATGCCTATCTTAAAATAATAATCAGTGCCAAACCTGAGACTGAATAGTTGAGAAATTCCGGAATCAGCTGTAATGTAAGGTTGACCGGAGGGTATTGAATCCGGGGTAGTGCCAAATACTCCAGGCAGGCTTAATAATGGAATATGGGTATCAAAATTTAAGTCTGGCATTGTTGCCTCATCGACAATTATGTCAATTCCCGGAAAATTTCTCAGTAGACGCTGCAAGTTTTTGTGGCATTCAAAAATTACCTTTCCTCCTTGCTCTTGCACCATTGGCAGGTAGCGAATAAATTGAAGGGTATCACCAAAACCTTGCTCTGCATGAACCAGAATCGTTTTGCCATCGAGAGGTGATCCGTCCCACTTAGGCTTGTGAATTTCTCTCAGACTATGTGCATTTGTCTTCAGCCTCCATTCATTTTCGGTCCAGCCCTCTTTAAAATTGCCGGTTAACAACAGTGCAAAAGATCTGTTTAAATGTGCTTCCGCATATTCCGAATCAAGTTCTATTGCCCTGTCATAGCTCATTATTGCTTCGTCAATTTTCTCCTGCTTCTGGAGTACTGCACCGAGATTGTTGTGTAGTTCTGCTCGGTCAGTATCGAGTGTGATAGCCTGTCGGCAGTGTAATATAGATTCCTCAGTGTAGCCTTGTTCCTGTAATGCAGTACCAAGATTACTATGAGCCCTTACATGATCAGGCTTTAGCGCTATAGCTTGTTTATAATTTTCTACTGCTTCGTCAAATCGGCACTCTTCCTGGAGTACAGTCCCAAGATTATTGTAAGCTTCGGCGTTGTTCGGATTAATCTTTATTGCACGGTCACAGCTTTCGGCAGCCTCTTCAAATCGGCTCAGCTCTTTAAGTGCGGAACCGAGGTTACTGTGAAACTCAGAATCGTCTGGTTTAAGTTCTATTGCCTCTTTATAACTTGCAATCGCTTTTTCAAACTGACCGGTTTCCTGAAGTATTGTGCCGAGATTGTTGTGAGATTCTGCATACTTCGGGTTAAGCTCTATTGCCTTGTTACATGAGGTCATTGCCTCTTCTAATTTGCCGGAATCATTAAGAGTTGATGCAAGGTTACTGTATATCTGGAACTCATCAGGTTTTAGTCTTAATGCATTGTTGTAGCTCTCTACCGCATCATCATGTTTGCCTTGTTTAGAAAGAGCTAAGCCAAGATTATTGTGAGAGTCTGCATTACCTGGATCGAGAGATATTGCGTTTTTAAGACTTTTTATAGACTCGTCAAAATTTCCCTGCTCTTGAAGGAAGATGCCAAGACGGTTGTGTGCGTTTGCATATTCAGGCTTCAGGGCAGTCAATTTTCTGTAATTTCTTTCTGCATCTTCAAATTTACCAAGCTCTTTAAATATGTTGCCTATATTTAAATGTGCCTCGTAATCGTCCGGTCTCAATGAAATTGTCTGTTTGTAATTTTCAATAGCCTTATCAAATTTGCGTTGTAGCTTATATATACAGCCAAGATTATAAAATGCTTCAGCATAATCCGGTGCAAGTGATATAGCATGGCTATAACACTTTGCAGCATCATCTAATTTGCCTTGTTTTTGCAAAACAGTGCCCAAATTATTATGTGCTTCAACATGATCAGGTTTAAGTGAAACAGCTTTTTCAAGGAATTCAGCAGCTTTGTCAAGATTTTCTGACTGTAAATGTATAGTGCCAAGGAGAAAGTTTGCATCAATGTTATCAGGCTGTTCTTTAAGAACAGCCTGATACAGTGCTGTTGCTTTCATGAGGTCTCCAGCCTGGTGATACGTATATCCTTTCTGAAGCATATCCAGAATATTATTTGTATCAGATGTCTGGTCATTTTTTAAAATTGGTTGAAGGTATCCAAGTTTGTTTTTTATTAATGATAAACCATATTTGTCTGCAATTTTCATTGAATACTCAATATTGTTTCTGAATTCGTTGATATGGTAGTCTTTATCCATTTCACCTTTGTTGTAGATGGTATACTTTCCTCTCTTGATCTTGGGTGAACCTAATTTGATTAACCGATCCAGATTGCCCTTGCTGATGTCATCAATCTCTTCAGTGTCAACTCTTGCATGCAGTGGAAGTGCAGCGCTACAGTTAACACAGTACTGTTTCATCTGCTCTACAAAGTCCTTTGGTGTTTTCTTCCACCAGTCAGGTGACACAGGCCATCCACCGGGGCCTTCAAAGACAACATCGTTAGCAGCTGCCACTTCACAGAAGAAGGCTCCCTTCGGGTTAATTGATGCGCTCCAGCAGTTTTGCACCCAGCATTTGTCGATCAGATACCACATCTGAAACTCATCTGCGACTACCTCCTGTGCTGCAACGAGTACCGGAGAGTGATATAGTGTTCCTAACGTATGATCGTTTAAAAGTACATTGCCGAATACATCAGCTATAAGCGGACCGTATTCCTCTTTCCCCTTTGGCAGGGTTGACCAGAGACCACACCTCATTTTGTCAGGTACCTTTGATTTGAGATATGCGGCCATCTCCGGAAACTGAGGATGTAGAAGGGGCTCACCGCCCATAATTCCGATCATCTTTGGAAAATCTACGAGCGAGTCTACAGCCTTCTTGAAGAAATCAAGTTCCATGAAGAATGGTTTTTTCGCATGACCGACAAGCCTGGTGCAGTTAGCACACTGGTGCACACAGGCGTTAGTAATCTCTATCTGGATTACATCCATGTCTAGTAATGGTCGCATAGTTATTTACGATAATTGTTTTTCAAGTAATAAATTGTTATTAGGTATTTCTTGAATTGCCGTCTCAAAGAAACGTTCCAGTTCGTGTACAGTCTCAATGTTTTCAAACAGACAATCAGCTTTGTTATAAATCTTGTCACTGATTTCAGTTCTCCATGCTGTATCATTAGCAAGCCTGTAAGCAGTTTCTATATAAGCCTGTGCATCATAAGTAACACAGTCCATGATGTCCATTTGCCTGTAGAGTGCCAGTGTCAGTCTGCTGCGTAAAAATTCACCTGGCAATGTTACTAGCGGAATGCCAAATGCGAAGGCTTCCAGAGTGGTATTACCTCCTCCATAGTGTGGAGGGTCAAGTAGTACATCGGCAATGTTAAGTAGTGACATGTAGTCATCTCTTGGTAATCTGGGTAGGAATTTGACACGGTCTGTTGCGTCTGGAAATGTTCCAGAGAATCGATCTCGCAGCATTTCTGTCCAGGCCACATGTTTTCCTTCAGTTAACACTAATAATCCTTTTTGATCTTTGCGTAATAGATCTCCAAGTATTACATCAAAGTCGGGGTGGAACTTGAAAAGGGTCTGAGGGCATACATACAGATTGTATTTTTCACTAATTCCAAAATATTCACGTGAATGTAGGTTTTCGGGTAATTGTGGTCGATAGTAATAGGTAGTAAGCCTGTCCGGAAGAATCAGCTGTTCAGAATAGTGTTCTTCTGCTTCAGGTACTTCTGCCATTTTAGATGATATAAAATAGTCTATATTGGGTATTCCGGTTGTTATTGGATGTCCCCATGTAGTGCATTGAATAGGTGCCAGGCGTGAGAATGCCATGAAGTATGTCAGTGGGTCCATACCGATATCAAGATAGAATAGAATGTTTAGTGAGTGTTCTGCAATTATCTGACGGGCAGGCTTTAGCTTTCTAGGTAACACAACAACCTCATCTGTGTCACTATTAATTACCTTTGACTTTGAATCCTCTTTTTCGTCGATAAAGCGAAACAGTGTGACGTGAAATCGCTCTCTGGATAAATGTTTAATAATTCCATGATTTAATTGTCCGATAGTGTGATTAGTGAGGTAGTGTGAGATTATACCAATCTTTATCTTTTCATATGATTGAGGATGCTTTTCATTAAGATTATCAGATGTCCAGACGAGATCGGGACATACATCCATATATAGGGATGCAACTTTCTCCTGTATCTCTTTCTCATTTAAACCATGATATGCAAGATAGAAATTCGTTGAACCTACCTGTCCTGGAGGATCTTCAATCGTTAAATTTTTCTGCTTCAATGACTCTATATGATTAAATAAGTCTTTTCTATATTGGCTTATAGACTTCAGAGACTTGTTTATTATGGGATGCAGAAGGGCAGTTTTTATCTCGATCCCCGGATCTGGTTTTAATCGTAATGATTCTTGATAACTGAAGAGGGCTTCCTCTCTTTTACCTTGCTCTTCAAGTATAATACCAATGGTTTTATGGACTTCAGCATTATCTGGCTTAAGCACCAATGACTTCCTGAGGTTAGTTAGAGCTCTTTCTGTAATGCCCTGTTTCTTAAATATAGCGCCTAGATTGCTGTACGCTTCTGCAAAGTCAGGGTCAAGCTCTATGACACGATTGTGACATGCTATTGCTTCGTCAAAATATTCCTGTTCCTGTAGTACTGCCCCAAGGTTGTTGTGAAAATACGCATTTTCTGGATTCAGAGTTACAGCCTGTCTACAATTTACTTCAGCTTCTTCCGCCTTGCCTTGCTTCTGCAGAATAGTGCCAAGGTTGCTGTATGCCATGGCATGGTCCGGGTTAAGATAAATAGCCTGCTTATAACACTCTGTCGCTTCCCCAAGCATGCCTTCTTCCTGAAGAATAGTGCCAAGGTTGTTATATGCTTCGGCATCTTCCGGGTTTAACGTAATTGCCCGTCGGCAACATGCGGCAGCTTCTTCAAGCCTGTTTAACTCTTTAAGTGCAGAACCGAGGTTGGTGTGTATCTCATGGTTTTCAGGTCTAATTTCAATTGCAGTCTTATAGCTTTCGACTGCATCTTCAAGATTTCCTGATTTCTGAAATATCGTACCAAGGGTGTTATATGCTTCAGCATTCTGAGGGTTTAGTTTTATTGCCTCATTACTGCTGACAATTGCATCTTTCAGTCTGTCTGATTCTTTCAAAGCAGATGCAAGGTTACTGTGCGTTTTATGATCTCCAGGGTTGAGGTTGATGGAATTTTTGAAACTGGATATCGCTTCTTCTGTTTTGCCTTGTTTAGATAGCACGATTCCAAGATTGTTATGAACATCCGCACTCTCCGGGTTAATGGATTTTGCTTTATTAAGGTTTGTTGCGGCATCTTCAAGTTTACCCTGTTCCAGAAAAATAGTGCCTAGAGTGCAATATGCCTTTGCACAATCAGGATTGAACAATGCGGCTTTACTATAGTTCTCTATTGCCTTATCTGTTTTGTGTAGTTTGTTGAAAACATTTCCCAGATTAAAAAAAGCGTCTGCAAAATCTGGTTTTAGAGATAATGCATGACTATAACTCTCGACAGCATCCTTTAGTTTGCCTTGTTCCTGCAGTGCTGTTCCATAATTATTATGTGCTTCAACATGATCAGGTTTGAGCTCTATTGCTCTTTTGAGAAATGTAACAGCGTCATCAGCATTTCCTGTTTGTAAGTATAAAGTGCCAAGTAGAAACAGAACATCAACATGCTGAGGGCTTTCCTTAATTATCTTAAGGTATAACGCAGCAGCATTCGATAGCTCTCCTGCCTGATGATAGTCCAATGCCTGTTTAAGTGAATCCCCGGTTTTTCCCATATTTATATATTCATAGGTATTTAAAAGTACAATTTCAGGTAAAACTATATCTATTCTGATGCATAATGAGCTAAATACATGCCAAATCAAATTTGGTCTGAAATTTGTGTATATCAGTCTGGAAATTAACGATTATTACGATCTAACAGAGCGATTGGCGTAGAAATCTCTATATTTAGCATTTAGTTATAAACAGATGCTTATTCATTGGGCGATCATGTAACATGCTGTTTTGAAATGAGTTACGGCGTGCATGCCTGTTTAGGTAAGTAGTTGTCCAGAGAATCTTATTGTAGTTATTTAATTATGACTAAAAAGACATTTTAAAAGAACTTCTTTAAAAAACGTTCTATTTGTTGATTATTTAGTTTCTATTTGTATAAAAATTCACCATTAAAAAAAATTCTTACTATTATAGATAAAAATTAATAAAGATGATTAATTACGATTCTCCTTTAAAGTCCGAGTGTAATATAGATTATGGTGATAGACCACGCACTGAGATTATAGGTCTGATACAGGAAACACCTGGACAGGTATTAGAAGTTGGGTGTAGCTCCGGCGCAACAGGAATGGCCATTAAACAAAAATTTCCGGATGTGAAATACATAGGGATCGACTCTGACAAAGAATCAGCAGAAATTGCAGAGACACGATTGGACAAGGTTATAGTAACTGACATTGACAAAGTTCATTTAGATACACTTGGATTTAAGAAGGAGTGTTTTGATCTTATTATTTGTGCCGACATTCTTGAACATCTTTATGATCCGTGGAAGATACTCAATGACTTGCATGGATATCTTGAACCTGGTGGTAAAATAATTGCCAGTATTCCAAATGTACAGTACATCAACCAGGTCATCAATCTTATACATGGTGAATGGAAATATGAAGATCATGGACTATTGGATGTGACACATATTCGCTTTTTTACTCTGAATGAGATAGTTAAAATGTTCCGCGGGACAGGTTACGACATAAAGCATTGTTGTGGTGCAACGAATCCAAAAATGCACAGTGATACATGGCCGAAAGATTTTGATTTCGGAAAGTTTGTAATTAAGAATGTTACCAGGGATGAAGCTTTCAAATTTTCTGTTCTTCAATATCTGATAGTAGCCCAGAAGATTAATACTGAATAGTTACAAATACCGAATTTCTGAAAGGTGAAAATATAGAAAATGAAAATTAATTTTGTAGATCTTTATAAGCAATACAATCATATAAAGCCTGAGGTTGATGAAGCCATTGAGCGGGTTATAAAAAACAGCTCGTTTATTGGTGGTGAAGAAGTCCGCCTATTTGAGGAGGAGTTTGCACGATATTGTGATGCAAGTTGTTGTGTTGGTGTTAATTCCGGAACAGATGCGTTAAAATTCATTTGCATGGCTTTAGGAATAGAAGAGGGCGATGAAGTCATCCTTCCTGTAAATACCTTCATTGCTACTGCTTTAGGCGTGAGTAGTGTGGGTGCTATACCTGTTTTTGTAGATTGTGAGGATACCACTTACAATATAGACACAGAAAAGATTGAAGAAAAAATAACGTCCAGAACTAAAGCAATTATTGCTGTTCATCTTTATGGACAACCTGCAGAAATGGACTCGATTTTATCTATAGCAGAAAAGCATAAGCTTCATGTTATTGAGGATGCGTGTCAGGCTCATGGAGCCTATTATAAAAACCGGAGAGTTGGAACCTTTGGTGTCGCTTCAGCATTTAGTTTTTATCCCGGCAAAAATCTTGGCGCATATGGAGACGGGGGGGCTGTTATTACGAATGATGTGGGTATTACTGAGAAAATAAAGAAACTTCGTGAGTATGGGCAGGAAGAGAAGTATGTCCATACAGAGATGGGTACAAATTCGCGCCTTGACGGATTACAGGCCGCTATCCTGCGAGTTAAGTTAAAACATATGGATGAATGGAACGATAAGCGCAGGAGTGTGGCTGCATGTTATCTCGGCGCTTTAAATGATTTTCAGATTAAGTTACCTGTAACCAGGCCGGAACGTAGTCATGTTTTTCATCTGTTTGTTATTGAAACAGATAATCGGGATGAGTTATTAGAATTCCTGAAACAAAAAGAGATATTTTGTGGCATCCATTATCCTATCCCTCTCCATTTCCAGGGAGCATATAGAGAATTGGGTTATAAGGCTGGTGACTTTCCTGTGGCTGAACGTTCGGCTTCCAGGATATTGTCACTTCCCATTTATCCCGAATTGAAAGAAGAAGAGATAAACTATATAAAAGATGCGCTCAACGAATTTGTATTAACATCATCTAATCCTTCCTTAGTCTCTATTTAAGTGTAGATTAATTTACAGTATTGGGGTGCGGTAATGAATATTCTACTCAGTTATACATCAAATCCAATGACGACAGCATCCTATCTGGAAAAAGCGATGCGTAGAGTTTGTGGGGTTGTAACTCACGGTCCTACAATCAGTAAGGAAATGTTGGGACAATGGAACTTACTGGCAGTGGAAAGTAGGGTAAGGGATCTTCAGATACCCTTCATGAATGGGGATATGGAGGATGTGTTAGACCAATTGCCGTCAGGTTGGGAACCAGATGTCTTCTTATATGTTGATACAGGAGTTCTTTACACCCTCAAGAACATGAGTGCGCTAAACTGCCTTAAAGCATGCTATTTTATAGATTCTCACCTGGCATTTGATTTACATCTCGAACTTGCAGCGAATTATGACGTTGTGTTCACAGCTTATAAACCAGCCGTAGAGCTGTTTAAGGAGAGGGGGGTAGAAAATGTATTCTGGCTCCCTACTGCCTGTGATCCGGAAATACATGGAAAGAAAACTGAAGGGAAATTATATGATATAGGCTTTGTAGGAACTCTGGATCCGGCATCCAACGCGGAAAGGGTCAGGCTCTTTAATGCACTGAAGCAGAGGTTCAATGTCTATAGTGAAAGATGCTTTCTAGAAGAAATGGCAAAAGTGTTTTCCAGCTCAAAAATAGTATTTCATAAATCAGTAAAGAATGATCTAGCCATGAGAGTCTGGGAGGCACTGGCGTCAGGAAGTTTGCTCCTGACAGATGAAGCGATAGGTAGCGGACTTACAGATATATTTGAGGATAGAAAGAATATAGTTATATATAGAAACGAAAAAGAACTTCTTGAGCTTGCAGATTATTACCTTAAGAATGATGCTGAAAGAGAAAAAATTTCTGCAGAAGGAATGAGAACCGTTTTAAATAAACACACTTACATTCATAGAGCGGAAGATATAGTAAAGACATTATCTTTATTTAAAAAAATGAGTAAGTTGGCCATATGAGATATCTTCAAGTTTCTTTTACAGTATTGGAGTGTCGGTAATGAATGTTTTACTTAGTTATACGTCAAATCCAATGACTACAGCTTCCTATCTGGAAAAGGCGTTAAGGAAGATTTGTAATGTAATGACCTATGGGCCTTCAATAAACAAGGAAATATTGACAACATGGGATTTGTTGGAGATTGAAGATAGAGTAAAGGCTCATCAAATACCCTTTTCGGATGGCGATATCAGTCGTGTAGTAGACGAGTTACCAACAGGATGGGCACCGGATGTTTTTTTGTTTATGGATACTGGAGTTCTTTTTCCACTGAATAATCTGGATTCGCTTAAGTGTGTTAAAGCATGTTATATAATCGACGCTCACATATATTTTGATCATCATCTGGAATTCGCGCGAGATTTTGATGTGGTATTTGTTGCACACAAGCCTGCAGTCGAAATGTTTAAGGAGAGAGGTGTAGAGAATGTATTCTGGGTTCCTCCCGCTTGTGATCCGGAAATACATGGAAAAAAGACAGATGAAAAGTTGTACGACATCGGTTTTGTAGGGACTCTTAATCCGGAATTTAACTCTGAAAGAGTAAAACTGCTTTATGAGTTGGATAAAAGGTTTCATACATATTACGAAAGGTGTTTTCTCGAAAGAATGGCAGAGGTTTTTTCCCAGTCCAAAATAGTGTTTAACAAATCAGTAGAAGATGGATTAAACATGAGGGTTTTCGAGGTTCTGGCATCCGGTAGTATGCTCCTGACAAACGAGGCCAGAGGAAGTGGACTTACAGATCTCTTTCAAGAGAAAGAACAGATTGTAGTATATAGAAACGAAAAAGAACTTCTTGAGCTTGCAGATTATTACCTTAAGAATGATGATGAAAGAGAAGAAATAGCAGCGGAAGGATTGAGAAAAGTTCTAAATGGACACACTTATGATCATAGAGCAAAAGATATGATTAAGACATTGTCCTTATTTGTAAAGGTGGGGGTGGTGACGTAGTGATTCACATGAAAGTCATGTTGTTCGGGGAACAGTTTAATATATAGTATTATAATGTTGGAGTAAAGACAGTGAATATATTGCTCAGTTATGCATCTATTCCGGTGACAACAGCAGTTTATCTTGAAAAAGCGATGAGGAGGATATGTGGTGTAATAACACACGGTCCTACTATGAGTAAAGATATGCTGGAACAATGGGACTTGCTGGCAGTAGAAAGTAGAGTTAGAGACCTTCAGATACCTTTATTGGATGGTGATATAGATCGTGTAATAAATGAGTTGCCAACAGGATGGAATCCTGATGTTTTCTTGTTTGTGGATACTTGTGTTTTTTATCCATTGAATAATCTGAATTCACTTAAGTGTGTTAAAGCCTGCTATTTAATTGACGCTCACATAAATTTTGATCATCATCTGGAATTCGCAAGGGATTTTGACGTAGTATTTGTTGCGCACAAACCTGCAGTTGAAATGTTTAAGGAGAGAGGTGTAGAGAATGTATTTTGGGTCCCTCCCGCTTGTGATCCGGAAATACACGGGAAAAAAAAGGATGAAAAACTGTATGATGTCGGTTTTGTAGGTGTTCTTAACACTGAAAGGACACATTTGCTTAAAGAGCTGAGCCAAAGGTTTAATACATATTACGAAAGATGTTTTCTGGAAAGAATGGCAGAGGTTTTTTCTCAGTCCAAAATAGTGTTTAACAAATCAATAGAAGGTGGGTTAAACATGAGGGTCTTTGAGGTACTGGCATCCGGAAGTATGCTCCTGACAAATGAAGCAAGAGGAAGTGGTCTTACAGATATCCTTGACGACAAAAAACAGATTGTAATATATAGAAACGAAAAAGAGCTTTTGGCGCTTGCCGATTATTATCTTGAGAATGATGATGAAAGAGAAGAAATAGCAGCTGAAGGACTAAGAAAGGTTCTAAATGAACACACTTATGGCCATAGAGCGAATGATATGATTAAGACATTATCCTTGTTTGTGAAGAAGAGGGCGGTTTCGTCATAACTCATATGAACGATATGCTATCCGGAGTGCAGGCTAATGACTCAATGAATTCCAGAGGTGGTTGGTTATTCAGCAAGCCTATTTCGATTAAATCACCATTACCGGTAGCAACCATCAGCCTGCCGGAATCTGTGACCTCTGTAATATGACCGGTTTTTCCGGAATTCTTTGAAGAATGATCATTATGCAGTCTAGAGTTAGCAATGGTCGCTTGTGACTGTTTTCCATCCGGTAAATGTAAAGATGTCAGCGGCAGTTGAAATGGTTCAAAAGAGAAGGCGCATATCCTTCGTTGAATTTCATCTCCAGTTCTTGTCCAATCTATAACTCTGTCTCGGTTGAAATCAATACTGTCGTTATCGTAATAAAGTTTTCTGGACATATCCTGAGATGATGCTTTAAAAGTGCCTTCCAATAGAGAAGGATATGTATCGGCGAAGAGTTTAACAGCTGCTACACTCATTGAATCAAACAGCTCACGTGCTGTTGTTTCTTCTTTTATCGGAACAGAAGTCTGTGCAATGATATCTCCCTCGTCAAACCTTTCTACCATGTAATGCAGTGTTGACCCGGCTTGCTTCTCTCCATTCAGGATCGACCATGCAATGGGATAGCAGCCACCATACCGTGGAAGCAGTCCAAAATGTAAGTTTATGCATCCACTGGTTGGCAGGTTCAATATTGGCGATTTAAGTAATGGACGATATTGGACTGAGAAGATGAAATCCGGCTGGAGACTTTCCAGATCATCAAAATAGTCATTAATATTACCAATGAATACTTTCAGATTCTTCCTGTCACCAAACGAAATTAAATCAGCCTGCCAATCTTCTGGCGCCGCTACGATAGCACAAATTTCCGTGTCTTTCCTGTTATACAGGAACTCCAGGCACTGTTCGGCTACCCATTTTTCACCACATAATACAACTCTTTTTTTCTTCATAATGGAAAGAGGTTAACAGACTGTTTGAATTATGCCCAAACTCGGAACTCGAAACTTGCAACCCGTAACTCGGTATATTACTTCTTACCTACCCCGGGCTTCCAGCTTGTTATTTCACTGAACTGAGCAAAGAGCTCACCAAAAAGACGTTCGATCTCATTGCGACTTAACGCATCAGTAGCTACAAATGATTCATATTCTCCCTGACGTCCTTTTACCCAACTCTTCTCTTCCGGGACATCAAATATCTGGATATCATACCTGTCAGGATTTTTATAAACCGGAGTACCGGCATACGGCATAAAAATATTAAAACCAAATTTATCCGGACGCACTCGCTCCATCCACTGACGTGTTTCCTCAACGGTATCATAGTTCTCACCGGGCAGTCCGATCATGATGAACACGTTGGCAGTGATTCCGACCTGCTTGCATAGTTCGACAAAAGCTGAGTTTTGTTCGACAGTCTCATTCTTATCAACAATATCGAGGATTTTCTGTGAACCGCTCTCTACACCAACACCAATTTCCACGCAACCGGCCTTCTTCATTGCTATAAGCATCTCTTTAGTTGTGGTAGTTCTTGCATAGCAGCGCCACTTGATGTTCAGTTTTTCAATGCGACTGCATAATTCCAGTAATCTTTTTTTGCGAATGGTTATTGTGTCGTCCAGAAACAGAAAGTGCTTAAAATTATATCTGTTAATAATATATTCAAGCTCAGCGATTACATAGTCGGTGCCGTGGAAGCGTGTGCCACGCTGCCAGACTTCCTTTGAACAGAATGAACATACATAGGGGCATCCTCTGCTGGTTATTAATGTTGTACCCTTGCCGTCATCAATTTTATATCCAAAAGAGCTGATGTCTACATGATGGCGTGCAGGAAAGGGTATAGTGTCCAGATCTTGAATATAACTAGCCTGTACAATACCGGGAGTTTGTTTATTATCAATATTCTTAATCAGTTTAAGCATTGCCTCTTCCCCTTCGCCGGCTACTACAAAATCAAAACCGTCTTGTATGCATTTGTCAGGCAATGACGAGGGGTATGCACCTCCTATGATTATACGTGCTTTTGGATTTCTGCGGCGTAAAACAGTCAATATCTTAAGTGCCTGTGGGTATTGAGGAGATGTTGATGTAATCCCATATATGTCAGCACTCATATATGGTTCCAATGAATTCTCAAGTTCAGTCTCTTTATCAGCCAGGTCAGCGACATTTATGTCAATTCCATTGTGTTCAAGGAATCCTGCTACATAAAGAAGTCCAAGAGGAGGAAATGCTTTCTGATCGATAAGGAAAGGGCTTGGAGGTGAAATCAAAGTTACTTTCAAACGGTAATCTCCATTGGGACTTCCTTTTTTTCAGATGACAAGTCTGTAGAAATGTCGACCGGTGCTCCCCGTTTTTCTAAGGACAAATTTATGGCTTCCATAACACGTACTACGTTAAGGCCATTTGTCCCGTCTGTAAGGGGAGAGTGGTCATTGGAAACACAGGAAACAAAATGACTGCATTGGTTCTTCAGTGGTTCACTGGTATTGATGCGGGGGCTTAATATGTCTCCGTCACGTAACTGCAATTTAAATTCACCGAAACTGTCAGCTTCGCCGGTCATCGCCGCTCCTTTTTCAAAAACTCGTACACTCTCCATACTATTCAGGTCGTCGAATACAATCCTCTTATTACTTCCTACGACTGAAATTTCACGTACTTTGTTAGAATTAATCCAGCTTACATGGATATGGCCGAGAATATTTTGTGGATATCCTAGAGTGAGAAAGCCCACATCCGGACGTCCATTCAAATAGTTTCCACCTACTGCGCTCACCCAGAGGGGTTGAGCATCAAGGAGAAATGAGAAAATAGATATATCATGAGGTGCCAGATCCCAGATAGCGTTAACATCTTGACGGATCAGTCCCAGATGTGTACGTGTAGCCTTCAGGTAGTAAATTGATCCGATGTCATCATCAGACAGATATTCCTTCATCTTACGAATGGATGGGTTATAAAGGAATGTATGTCCTACCATCAGTTTCAGATTCTTTTCTTCTGCAAGTCTTACTAACTCTTCAGATTCCTTTGCAGTGGTAGTCAGTGGTTTTTCAACCAGAACATGCTTATTGTTTAAGAGACACGCTTTGGTAATATCATAGTGTGATGAAGCCTCAGTTGCGACAACAACGGCGTCCACTTCTGCGTCTGCCAGGAGTTCATCCATTAGCTTGGTAGGGAATACATAGGGAAACTTCTGGTGCATTTTCAGAAGCCTTTCGTCGCTCGTATCACACACTCGTGATACAGTTACATCGGGTAGTTCGCTAAAAACGCGCACATAGTTTATACCCCAGTATCCACAGCCGATAATACCTATACGTATCATAATTCTTTCCTTATAAAAGTTGATTATACTTACGTGATGGTATGGACAAAACCTGTTTGTCCATGTTCCAACCATTTTTGGTACTAACATAAGATAGCTAAAAACATGCCAAAATAGGTTTTGGGCTAAGATTTGTTTGTTGCTACGTAGGTTTATCGTTATTGGTTATGAAATAAGTACTTACGCAAATTATTTATCCGTTGAGATCAAAAAATATATTTTACGTTTATATGGTTTTTTTCTGATGTTTAAATTCTGTACATTAAGTGAAAATATTTTCTAATGACACTATAAAAATTTGAAGGGAAGATATTGGGATTAAATCAACTATTCCCGGGTCATTATCTTCATTTTTTTCGAGTGGATAGTATGGATAGTTTCTCCCAGAGTCTAAACCTTGATAGTAAATGTAAAGTATTTATCAACCTGCTAAAAATGAAGCAGCCTGGCATTTCCGAATTTGATTGACATGCTTTTTTATTATTATATGATTGCCTGAATATTTCTGTTTAAGAACGTTGTTTTAGTAATTTTATTCTTTGTTAGAAGTAAATAATCTTATCCTTATAAATGTAAATGGCGCTAATTGAAAAACATTTTCCACTTTATAGAGAAATTTTTCAAATCTCAGGTTTTTTTTCTGAACCATTCTTGACGCTTGGGTTCCAGGGAATATTTGGTGATAATCTGCCAGATGATTTCAAGTTTGTAGATTTTAAAGAACTCTTAATTTCCAGGGGGGTAAATGATGTTAAGACATTAGATCTCCATGATGCAAGAGCAGAACTGAGGTATGATCTTAATCTGCCTGTTCCAATAGAAGAACATGGAAAGTATAGTGTTGTTGCAGATATAGGGACGATTGAACATATCTTTGATGTTAAGCAGTGTTTGGAGAGTTGTATCAGGATGGTAAAGGAGGGTGGGCTATATTTTTTGCATACAAATGTGAATGGTTATTTTAAACATGGATTGTATGTGTTTAACCCTGATCTTCTGATAAATGTTTTGAAAGCGAACCACTTTGACATTGTCTATTTAAAATACTCAACATTAATGATAGGTAAGCTGGAGATACCTGACCCTTCAATCAGGCATGATGTCTTAATATGGATTGTCGCCAGAAAGAAAAAGGAGTGTCACGAATTTGTTATGCCCAGTGATCCTCATCAAGAGATTTATGATCAAATGTATGGACAGTAATTTGTGATTTTCATTTAGATTATTGAGCTATATCATGATCAGTTTCACTCGTATTGATGCGAGGGCTTAGTACATCGCCGTTACGTAGCTGCAATTAAGAACCACCGAAATTGTTTAATCCACCAGTCATCGCAGCTTTCTTTTCAAAAATACGTACACTTTTCATTCTATTCAGATCGTCGAACGCAATATCTCTACCCAAAATATCCTCAACAGATAATAACGATACACATAACATGTTACCTATAGAAAGCAAATTGTTCTTTCATGATGACACGGACAAACCCTGCTTGACCATGCCACTCATTATTGCCTTGTCGCTAAAACATGCCAAAATGAGTTTTGGTCTAAAATTTGTGTATATACAGGTGTAATATTATTAGGGATGATGGAATAAGCACTTACGCAGAATATTTATCCAGCGAAGTCATGATTTTGATTTCATTTGTATAGAATATTTACTTTTAATGTCTAATTTATGGACATAATAGGAAAATTATTCTCTGGTCGCTGCATATCAATTGTAAGGCGATAATATAGACTATATTTTAAACATGATTGCTTCATCGATAAATAACTAAATATTACATAGAACATTAGCAGCGTTGCTCAGAGTACTTAAATCGAAAAGGATATCGTGAATAGACCTGTTCAACTTAAAATTAGACCGGACCTTTATTGGGCATTCGTACAAGAGAAGCCCTAGATGGAGCTTTTTATGCACAAAAAAAATACAACTGATTACGATATAAAACGTAGCTTCATAATACCAGTTCTGGACTATTCACCACACAGTCCATACAACATTAATACATTACTGGATGATCTGAAGGATATTCATGGTGAGGTAATCTGTATTTTCAATAGTCATGAGGTCTTTGATAAACTTCGTGATCACCCGCGCATCGATAAATATTGCTTTAATAATTTAAATGCGGGTGTCAGTAGATCGTGGAATATGGGTATTAACATGGCTGAAGGGCGAACGGCGTTCATTCTTAACGCTGATATCCATGTTAAACCGATTGCGGTCAGTCAATTGGAATCATATTTACTCCGTTTGGATAAAGCGGTTATTGTCGGTCCACAGGGGTCTCATCTGGACTTCAAGAAAGGTGAAGTCCTCAAGTATTTTGCAAGAGGAACATTCAATGAGCCGATACAGGTACATGATATTTCAGGTTTTCTTTTTGCTATTCATCTTGAAAGATTTCTTAAACATAACTTGATGTTTGATGTGCAATTCAGCCCATGTTTTTTTGAGGAATGGGATATGGGATTACAGATTATGAAGGCCGGTCTCTCTTGCTATGTTGTCCCCGTAAAAGACTTTGAACATCACTGGGGTGCTTCTCATAACGAAGAGTTATCAGTAAACTATTTTGGCAGGGAAGTTACAAGGAAAGAGATATTGAGTTCAAACAGAGCTAGGTTTGTTGCAAAGTGGCTTAATAATCCGGAAGGTGGACTCAACTCTCCGGCGGTGGCGGAGTTAGCTAGTGAATTGGTATCATAAATGAAGAGGTTGCAATTAATTTTATCTGAGTAAAAAAAGGATTCGTCGTATTATGATTTATTTAATTTTGCCAAGGGGAAAAAGTTTTGGATGGGGCGTCTGTGGTAAATACCTGGTCAAAGAGATATCAGATATTGCAGATGCAAAATTTATTACAGAGGACTTTGGTGTTGAAGATATTGGTGACGAGTATGAGTTTCATCTCCTTAAAAGCAAGCTGCTTAATGATGCAGAAGCACAGGTAATTAACAGCGACGTTAACAGACAGGTTGATGGACCCATTCTTCAGGCGATAGCCAACCAGTCCCTGGTGCCATGGGGGCCGGAAGTAAATGCTTCATTCAAGGCCGGATACACTTTTTTTGAAGAGAATATTCTTCTACAGGATTATATTCAAAATGGAAGAGATAACTTCGATGTTGTGATTACCGGATCAAAGTGGTGTGAAGAGGTTTTACGCAACCATGGTCTGGATAGTGTAGAAACCGTGATACAGGGAGTGGATCAGCAGATATTTAACACTTACCATTCAGAGAAAGAGATCTTCAAAGATAACTTTGTAATATTTTCAGGTGGTAAGTTTGAAATTCGCAAGGGACAGGATATTGTTATCAAGGCATATAAGGTCTTACAGGATAGACATAAAGATGTCATGCTTGTAAATGCGTGGTTTAATATGTGGGGTGATAGTATGAATACCATGGCAGTCTCACCTCATATTAAATATGAAGTTAAATCGAAAGACTATGCTACAGCAATGCACGGAATATTACATGGCAATGGACTTGACACTGAACGGATAGTAACGCTTTCACCACGTCCTAATGCCATGATGGCAAAAATATACAAAAATACTGATATTGGTTTATTTACAAACAGGTGTGAGGGAGGTACCAATCTTGTGCTCATGGAATACATGGCCTGTGGTAAACCTGTAATCGCGTCCTATAATAGTGGGCATAGAGATGTTATCACTAAAGATAATGCTATTATGATAAATAACATGAAATCAATAGACATTAGCAGGAACGGAACAAAGATTGCCGTATGGGACGATCCTGATCTGGACGAGACTATCAGTCAACTGGAATGGGCTTATCAACATAGAGATGAGTTGGATTCGTATGGAACACAGGCAGGGAATGATATGAAAGAACATACATGGAAGAAGAGTGCTGAGCAGTTTGTCGAGATCCTTGAGGGGAGCAGTCAGGGAACAGAAACCAAAGAACAATATTGTGCAGTATGACAGTACAATGAATAATGAGCTGACGGCCTATTCCGCATTGCACCATGTATGCCACATTTTTCGGTAGGCCTTTTCCAATGCCTGCGCTAGGTCTCGGCCGTCGCAGAGCGATGAATTTGTCATGAGTTTCCTTAAGGACATTTTTAATTCATCGCGGCGTGTTTGATCTTTTGCCAATGTTACAGCCCTTGATATATATTCTTCAGGCGTTGATGTAATTAACTCTTCCAGGCCGATTTGATTAAGTATGCTGGCACCCTGACGTTCAATATATCTCTGCCCTGACATGGTTATTACCGGTACTCCCATCCATAAAGCATCCGCAGTAGTTACTCCTCCTGTTCGTGGGAAAGTATCCAGCGCTATATCTATCTTGTTATAATCAGCCATATATGACGGAGTATTTGGTAATAAAATCAACTGATTACTACTAATCCCATGCAGAGCAAATTGATTTAAAACTCTTTCCTGCATAAATGGATCAGATAATTGCCGCGCCTTTAAGACTAACCTGCTGTTTGTTACTTCCTTTAAAAGCTGACTCCAGCATTTAACAACCTCACTGCTTAACTTTGATAAATTATTAAAGCTTCCAAAAGTAATAATATTATCTGGTTGTGCCTCTGATACGATCTCCGGTGCATTTGCCGGTGGTTGATAGCATGTCCAGCACCTCTCTAGCCGGACAATCTCTTCTACCGCCAGTTCAACAGTATCTTCCGGATGCATTATCGTGTCGGTGATCCAGTAGTCCATCGTTTTTAGACCGGTGGTGCTGCAATAACCCAGATATGTTACTTGTATCGGGGCCGGTCTATAGGTGAAGATAGTTAAACGGTTTTTTGCTGTGTGGCCTGACAGATCTATGAGGATATCTATATTGTCATTGTTAATTTTCTGAGCAACCTCTTTGTCGCTCATCTCTAAAGTAGAGCACCATTCATCTGTCATTGTTTTAAGTCGTTCAGTTACCTCGTCCGGTTTGTGCACATTAGAATAACAGTAGACTTCAACTTGGGTTCTGTCATGATTTTTAAGTATTGGTTCGAAAAAGAAGCTTAAAGCATGTTTCCGAAAATCTGATGATACATAACCGATTCTCAGGCGTTCATTGGTGTTAGTAGGTTTTGTATGAGAAAAAATATCTGTTTGATGCTTGTCTCCATGCATGCTATCCCAGTTGCGATGTTCATTAAGGATTTGTTCCGGAGAACATAAAACGTTGTAGCTCAGCAGATATAATAAATTACTGAACGCTTTGAGATAATCAGGTTTGTACTTTAAAGACTGTCTGCAGCTCTCTATAGCCGTTTTGAAATCTCCAATTGCCTCCATAATGCCGCCAAGATTGTCCCATGCTTCAGCATAGTCTGGCTTCAGTTCCAGTGCACGCCTATAGTGTTGGATAGCATCCTTATACCGGTTTTGTTCAAACAAAGCACTACCCAGGTTATTCCATGCTTCAGCATAATCTGGTTTTAGCTGAATGGCTTTATTGTAGTTCTCGATTGCATTTTCAGCCTGATTCTGCTCATTCAAAATATTACCCAGATTATTCCAGATTTCAGCACAATCAGGCTGAAGCTTTAAAGCCTTGTTGTAAATTTCAATTGCACTTTCAGTGTTACCGTGCTTTCTCAGAATATTACCCAGATTATTCAACGCTTCGAAATAATCCGGTTTTAGACTGAGAGTCTGCCTGTAAGCCTGAATCGCTTCAGTCCACTGTCCCAGTGAGCTGAGGACTATACCCAGATTATAATGATAATCTGGATTTTTAGGATTACTTTGAATTGCTTTCTTAATAAGCTCGGCAGCCTTAGCATTATTACTAGTCTGGTGAGCAATGAGGCCTGATAAATTCAATGCATCTGAGTGCACTGGGTTCTCTTGAAGGATCTGTTGATAGAGAGATTCTGCCTTCTGTAGTTGTCCTGCTTGATGGTGTTTGAGTGCTATCTGAAGAGTTTGACTAATAATAGTCATTTAGGTTTTTCTAGAAGATGAGGATATTTTTCCTTTACCTGTTCCATGAGTTCAGTGTCCAACTTTGATTTATATAGAGTTTTAACTACTGAAAGCTGCTCAATAGTTAGACCAATTACTCCTTTCAAATCGGTACTTATCAAGATGGCGTTCTGTAGGCTGGCTCCACTCAGTTTTGCTTTCTTCAATTTTGCTTTAGTAAGGTCGGCATCACTCAGGTCAGCACCACTCAGGTTTACTCCGTTCACGCAGGCTTTATACAGGTAGGATTTATTCAGTTTGACATTACTCATTTCTGATTTAGTCATATTGGATTTATATAGGTTCGCCTCACTCATGTTGGCTCCTGTCAGATTTGCTCCATGCAGTAGGAAGACTCCTCTCATATTGGCACCACTGAGGTTGGTGTCCTTCATTGTCACACCCATCAGGTTGGCGCTGCTCAAATCTGCACTACTCAAATCGGCTTTGCTCAGGCTAATCCTAAGAAGCTTCATGCCACTCATCTTTGTTTCACTCAGATCGGCACGTCGTCCCGCTTCGCCATCAGAACTGAGCCAGATTTTATGATCTTCGTGGACCTGACGAAGATCGGCAGTACTAATTTTTCGTCCCATTTTATAAGCTCCTTTTGAGAGATTCTAATTCGTAATAATCATTTAAGGGTCAAAGTTATTTACAACTGCTTCTTTAGGTAAACTGTAATAAGAAGTATCGAGGTATAATAGTTGGGTTGGTTTGTTAAATCAAGTGCAAAAGCGAGTAAGGAGATGAGATTGAAGATTTACGTATTACTATTTAGGATTTGGGATTAATAGAATTAGTCTGGCAGAGTTTTGCACAGATAGTGACCGGTTCTCGTTCAATTAAGTCTTGTTTCCCGCTACCACAATTTCAAAAGCAGCGCACTCATTCAGTTGTACTTTAAAGCCGGCTTCTTGATGTAGTCTTTCAATAAATTCAGGAGTAAAAGCAGTTTTGTGGGCATCTAAGTGCGATCCTTGCTTAACAAATTTAGAGTATCCGAAAATAATATCCAATGTGCAGATAGGACCGGCAGGGGACTGATAAAGGGGTTTGTCAATTGGATAATCATCATTAATAACTTTTTTTACACATGTGTAGAAGTCTGGTACATGGGTTTCAATCATACCATTTGGTTTTAGTATTCTATAAAACTCTTTTAATACAAGGGTAACATCTGATAAAAAGAAATGTTCTAAAACGTGTGAGGTAAATACAGCGTCAAAAGAATTATCCGGTATCTCTTTTCTCATATCTCTTGCATCGGCAATAATATCCATTTCAGGATTCTGATTTGCATCCAAATAAACCTTATCCCATCCATCATAGTGTCTTGGCATTTTAATCTGTTTTGAACCCGCCCCAATATTTAACACTTTTTTACATTGATTTGAGTCGTTCTGCATCTGCATTAAACACCTGATATATAAACATTATAAATAACAATAAAGATTATCGGAATATAGTAGTTGGGTAGGTTTGCGAAATCAAGTGGAAAAGCGAGCAAGGGGATAAGATTAAAGAATTACATGTTACAAATTAGGAAATAGAGTCTAAAATGACACAGGGCAGCCCTTTCTTGACACGCTATTACAAAAGTGATAGTATCAGCCAACTTATCTGGGAATGCGGGAGTATTAATATGAATGAAGAGATAGCAAGGATATTACTTGAGAAAAAGGCTGTTAAATTAAACGCGAAAGATCCGTTTACGTTTGCCTCAGGTATCAGGAGTCCTATTTACTGTGATAACCGGCAGATGATTGCGTACCCTGCAGAACGGGAGCAGATTGTTGATGCCTTTATCAATGAATCTCGGGACTATGATTTTGATATTGTTGCTGGAACGTCAACAGCAGGGATACCATGGGCTTCCTGGATAAGTGACAAGTTGAACAAACCAATGGCATATATCAGGGGATCAAAAAAAGGGCATGGAGCCGGTAACCAGATTGAAGGTGCTGATGTGGGCGGTAAAAATGTTCTTATCATAGAAGACCTGATCAGTACCGGAGGAAGCAGCTTCAGTGCGGTCGAAGCAGTAAGGGGAGCCGGAGGAAGTTGTGTCGCTGTAGTTGCAATCTTTACCTATGGCTTTAAGAAGGCAGGAAAGATATTTAAGGAGGGGGGATGTAAACTGTTGACGATTACTAACTTCTCTACACTTGTGAATGTTGCAAAAAAAGATGGAAATCTAGCCGATAGGGAATTGTCCATTGTGTCTGTATGGAATAAAGATCCTCAAAATTGGGGGCCGAAGCATGGATTTCCTAATGAGGATAAAGGATAGTTTATGAGTTATCTGAATGAATTAAGGGTGCGGGCAAAAAAGGCAAATAGTATTGTCTGTATGGGTATTGATCCGGTTATTGAAAAGATTCCAATCAAGGGTGACCCTTGTCAGGTCATTGAAGAGTTTTATATTAATATTCTGAAAGAGATGAATATCAGGAATTCGTACCCGGCCATAATTAAGCCGAATATTGCGTATTTTGAACAATATGGTTTTTCCGGCTTGAACGCATTAAAGTCAATCATCAGTCAATACAAATCATCAGGCATTCCAACACTCCTTGATGCAAAACGTGGTGACATAGGGAAGACATCAACGGCTTATGCAAAATCGGTATTTGAGTTTTGGAATTCAGATGCTGTGACCATTGCTCCATATATGGGTACTGACTCTGTTGAACCGTTTATAGAGTGGTGTGAGAAAGAGAAGGGTGTTTATATACTATGTCGGACTTCAAACAAGGGAGCTGCTGATCTGCAGGATCTTAAAGTTGATGGTGTTCCTGTTTATAGAAAAGTAGCGGAAAATATTATTCGGTGGCACAAACCAGGTGTGGGTGCTGTTGTCGGAGCAACATATCTAGATGAGTTAGAGGAGATCAGCAGATTCTTTGTTGACTCAAAGAAGGAGGTCTCACTGTTGATTCCTGGAGTTGGTTCGCAGGGGGGTAGCGCCAGAGAGGTTGTTGAAGTTTTGAGAAAGACAAATAATGATATCCTTATCCACAGAATAAACAGTTCAAGTGGAATCAATTACGCATATATAGAGAAGAATACATCTGATTATGCAAAGGCAGCGGTTGATGCCCTTGAAAATCTGAATAAAGAAATAAGGCCTTTGGCGTAGATCTGGTTTCCGGGTTTCTATACCCGACATCATCGTTGTTTCATCACAATCGGCTTATCATGTCTATGGCCAACTGTTGAAAATACATTTGGTTAAAAACTATCCTTTTTCTCCTTGATATTAGTAACCTGAAGACTATTATAGGAATTTATTATCATTCGGTAAGCTTTTTGCGATTGATACTAGGGAGAGTTAAAAAATTTTGCTACTGGTTTTACTAGATTAGGTTGTTCTTGAAATTTAATTATATGGCAAATTATTATAACTCGTTTGTAATTAGGTAGTTGGTGCTTTGTTATAGAGTTATAAATTTCTTGTTTAAAATTCAGTTGATGATATAACTTGATGGTAAAAGCAAAATAGGATTCTGGACTAACTCGAAAATTTTGCGTTATGGCCTTTGGTAATATCGAATTTTTTTCTATACAATGTGCTATTAAAGGTAAATATATCGATGTAGAATAATTCTATATTTTATAGCGAGCAATCTAAAGAGGGTACAAAATGGATGTTACTAAAATATTTGGAACTAATGTATTTAATGATGAGGTAATGAGAAAATGGCTGCCTAAGGATACCTATAAGGCGCTCAAGAAGACTATTGAAAATGAGCAGCATTTGCCGGAGGAGGTTGCAGATGTCGTGGCAAACGCTATGAAGGACTGGGCAATTGAAAAGGGAGCAACACATTATACACATTGGTTTCAACCACTGACCGGGAGTACGGCAGAAAAACACGACTCCTTTATCTCGCCTACACCGCAAGGTGGAGTAGTTATGGAGTTTTCCGGCAAACAGCTTGTCAAGGGAGAGCCGGATGCATCAAGTTTTCCTAGTGGAGGTCTCAGAGCTACCTTTGAAGCACGTGGGTATACAGCCTGGGATTGTACATCTCCAGCTTTCCTCAAGGAAGACGCCGCCGGGGATGTCACGCTTTGTATTCCAACCGCATTTTGTTCATATACAAGTGAAGCGTTAGACAAAAAAACACCGTTACTACGTTCAATGTCTGCAGTCTCACAACAATCACTTCGTGTTTTACGCGCACTGGGGAATAAAACGGTCAAGAAAGTTACTGCAAACATTGGCGCTGAACAGGAGTACTTTCTTGTAGACAAGAAATTTTTTGAACAAAGGTTGGATTTAATTGTTGCCGGCAGAACTATTTTTGGTGCACCGGCACCTAAAGGTCAGGAGATGGAGGACCACTATTTCGGACAGATTAAGGATCGTGTGGCCGAATTTATGAAGGATCTGGACAAAGAGTTATGGAAGTTGGGGATTGCTGCAACAACAAAACATAATGAAGTTGCTCCATCACAATTTGAAATGGCACCAATCTTTACAACAGCAAACATTGCGGCAGATCATAATCAACTTGTAATGGAGACATTACAGAAAATTGCCATCAGGCGTGATCTTGTCTGCCTTTTACATGAAAAACCATATGCGCGAGTTAATGGTTCAGGGAAGCATACGAACTGGTCTCTAAGTACAGATGAAGGTGAAAATCTGCTTGAACCCGGGAGCACGCCACATGCAAACGCGCAGTTCCTTCTGTTTATCTGCGCGCTTATAAGTGCTGTTGATCGACATGCAGACATAATACGAAGATCCGCCGCAAATTCAGGTAATGATCATCGTCTTGGTGGGAATGAAGCCCCACCTGCTATTATTTCCATATTTATGGGTGAAGAGTTGACAGAAATTCTGGAGGCTATTGCTAAGGGAGAGAAGGCAAAGTCAAAAGCGTTTACTACGCTTAAGGTGGGTGTTGATACTTTACCGGCACTTCCAAAGGACAATGCCGACAGGAACCGCACATCACCGTTTGCGTTTACCGGTAATAAGTTTGAGTTCCGCATGGTTCCATCATCCGCTTCTATTTCCAGGCCGTGTATAGTCTTGAATTCTGTTGTTGCGGAAGCGCTTGATGATATTGCAACCAGGCTTGAGAAAGCAAAGAATGTTCATAAAGAGACTGCATCCATTATAAAAGATACGATGAAAGAGCACGGGAGAATTATCTTCAATGGTAACAACTATGCAGGAGAATGGGAGAAAGAAGCAAAGAAGAGAGGGTTGCCGAATATTGATTCAACCGTGAAAGCACTGAAGACTTTTCCTGAAAAAAAATCTGTTGGATTGTTTCAGAAATATAAAATCCTCTCAAAAGGTGAAGTAGGCGCCAGGTATGAAATTTATCTCGGGCAATATTCAAAGCAGATTAATATTGAGGCAAATGCTGCACTTGATATGGTGAAAAGTTTATATATTCCGGCAATTATACATTACACAAAAGAGCTTGCTGAGGTGATTGAAAAGCTGGAAGGAATAAAGGAGCCTGCGGATGTTCAGAGAGATCTGCTGTCAAGAGTTTCGACTCACTTGAAATCAGCATATCGTAAAACCCGGAAACTGGAAACTGAACGGGGGAAGGCACAAAAAATCTCTGATAGCTACAAACGTGCTGAGGCATTTCGTGATAAGGTGCAGGTTACAATGACTGAGTTACGTGTAGATATTGATTCATTGGAATCCTTGATTCCACGGAAATTGTGGCCTGTCCCAACATATGCTGATCTATTGTATAAGTTGTAACCATTCAGGACTTTATTAGGCTTTTTCTGGAACAAAATAGCCGCATTCTCATTCGAAAAACTACTCAGTGTATTGTCTCGTTAAGCTTAGGCAATACACTAAATTCAAGTAATAAGTGCAAATCCAAAGAGTCTACTAAGTATTTCAATTTTAACTGCTTACGGCTTAAATCATAAGCAGATCAGAAAGAAATTAGTAAGAAAAGCCTTTCGATTTACTAATCTGCAATTTCAACAAATATTCCAGGTTACTTCTCTTAAAATCCGCAACATTTTTACCTCTGATTTTTCTTACCTAAAAAATAAATTCATCACTAATGTTTTAGCTGAAAGTGCCGTTAATACATGTATATATAGGAGTCAAAAGGTGTTGTAACATGCTTTAGTATGAAATCTAAAGATAGTATGTCCTTTTAGTATTGGCAGTTATATAACAACAAGTCAGCTTCTGTCTGTCTATTTCCAGCGGCTATTGCGGTTGGAATATGAATATAGAGAAAGAGAAATTAATTATATGAAAGAATTTCTGGCTATTAACGAAAGCACTTTAATTGTAGATACAGAAGTAGAGTGTGATTTATATTTAAAAAGCAATGTTAATGGCGTTCCAAGGTATGTCTTGTTTAGTCACGGTGGAGAAACGTTTCGCAATGATAGGCGAAAAAAATTAGTAGAGAATAATATTACAAAGCTTTATGTATATGCAAACAGCTATAAAACATTTAATGACTATCAGGAGCAAAATTTAAAAACAATTCTTGCAGATAATGGGAAAAGTTCAGTTGAAAAATCGAGCATTGTTTATAGTGTCGCAAAAAACCTAACCCAGGAACTCTTGAATGACACAAAATCAGGAGTCAAAATAGATAGAGTTACATCCTGGGCGGATAATACTGTTGATTATGTTTTACGTGACGAGCATGCTTTCTCTAACCTGATCAAGGTGACTTCACATGACTACCAGACTTATACACACTCAGTAAATGTATCAGTACTGGGCTTGCTTTTTGGGAAGTACCTTGGCATTGATCAAGATAATCTGCGTACTCTTGGAACTGGATTACTGTTGCACGACTTTGGGAAAGTTGAAATACCATCAGATATTCTGAACAAACCAAGCATATTAACGAATGATGAACGAAAAATAGTAGCAAAGCATCCTGAAGCAGGTATAAGCCTTTTGACAAAAGAAGGCAATATCTTAAATGAATCACTGTTGATAGTCGCTCAACATCATGAAAACTTTGATGGAACAGGTTATCCTCACGGAATTGGAGGAGATGAGATTCAGCTTTTTGGCAAGGTCGCCAGGATTATAGATGCATATGATGCAATCACCACAAAAAGAGCTTATAAAGAGGCGCTAAAACCATTCTCTGCTCTTCTCGAAATGAGGGAAACCATGATTAACTGCTTTGACATGGAACTGTTTAAAGAGTTTATCTGCTTTCTGGGTAACGCGAACACTCTTATAAAATCAGATGAACACGGTAAGTATGGAGTGCAAAGCGGGAATAATGGCAAAGTGCAGAATCACTCTTTCATGATACCAGGCGCTTAAGATGCTTTACTGGTGTGGACTACTCTCTTCGCCCCATTACACAAGAAAATAAATACAGGATTAATTTAAAATTCGGAATAAAAATGAAGATACTGGTAGTTGATGATAATACAGAAAACCTCCTCTTATTAGAGCTTTGGTTGAAAAAAAGTGATTACGAGGTCGTCACTACTGCCAATGGTGCGGAAGCACTAAAAAAATTACAAACTGAAGAGTTTAGCCTGATTATTTCAGATATCCTGATGCCTGTGATGGACGGATTTCAACTTTGTAAGAAGGTAAATTCTGATGATAAGCTGCACTCTATACCATTTGTTTTCTATACAGCAACCTATACTGACAAACAGGATGAAGAGATAGCATTAAAATCAGGTGCTTCAAGGTTCATTAGAAAACCGACTGATATGACTGCGCTAATGGCTATTATAGAAGATCTCTGTAAGGGGTACAATACAAGCAACTCAAACATCCAGCCTGACGTTCAGGTTATAGAAGATGACGAGGGTTCCTATAAGCTCTACAATGAGGTTTTAGTAAAGAAGCTGGAAGACAAGATGCTTCTTCTTGAGAAGGAGATTTGCGAGCGTGAGCGAACTGAAAAATTGCTCAAAGAGAGTGAGGCTAAATACAAGCAGGTACATGCTACCTCTTTTGATGGGATTATTATAGCAGATACTGAGGGTAAAATAATCGAGGTTAATAGAAGGACTGAGGAGATCTTTGGGTTTGATGCGGGAAAGATGGTTGGAAGTGAACTGGTTTCAATAATACCAAGACATTTTCGTGAAGGCCACTGTGCGGGGATGAATAGATATCTTGAAACAGGTGAGTCAAAGATTCAGGGAAAAGTTGTTGAGCTTGAGGGATTTCACAAGAGCGGGAATATTTTTCCCATAGAATTAACGGTTAATAGTTTTTCTATTAACGATAAAATGTATTTTACAGGTACTGTTCGAGACATTACAGAGCGTAAGCGTATTGAGGGTGAGTTAACAAGAGAACGCAATAAGCTGGAAGATACAGTGGATGCTAGGACTAAAGAATTACGACTGTCTATGCAGAGACTTCAGGATGCCAACCTGCTGCTGGAAGAGGCAAATCATAGTAAAAACAAATTCCTTGAATCAATGAGTCATGAACTTCGTACACCACTTAATGCCATACTTGGTTTTACCGACATGTTAAATGGGCAGTACTTTGGTAAGCTGAATGATAAGCAGTTGGACTACATAAGGGAAGTAGACAGTAGCGGTAAGCATCTGTTGGGGCTTATTAATAATCTGCTTAACATAGTAAAGATTGATGCTGGTAAGATGAAGCTAGAGCTTGTGAAATGCTCGCTCTCAGAATTAATGTATGCAATTGTCTCTATGATGGATAGCCAGATAACGGGAAAGAAGATAACCGTCAAAATATCTATAGACTCTGCACCGGACGTTGTTGTTGTTGATATTCATAAATATAAGCAGATTATGTACAACCTGCTCTCAAATGCGTTGAAGTATACACCTGAAGGTGGGTGTATTAGTATCACTTGTACAGGGGAGAGTGATACCGGGATAAGAGTGGAGATTAGTGATACTGGTATAGGGATTAGTGAGAAAGAGAAACAGAATCTATTCTCCGGGTTTTACCAGGCAGATTGGGTTCACAACGATCAGCTCGGAGGCACCGGGGTAGGTCTTACGTTGACGCGCAGATTAGTAGAGCTGCATGGTGGAGAGATAGGTGTTGAGAGTGAAGTTGGACGTGGCAGCACGTTCTGGTTTACACTGGCCTCGCAGAGTGTCTTGAAAGAGCGTGAAAAGATAGTGGCGTAGAGCATATAATTGATATTTTGTGTTATTTTGTAAAACAATCTAACCATACAAATTAGGGGAATCTATGGAAGAATTGCCTGAAGAGCGTCATATCCTGGTAGTTGAGGATAACGAGATTAATTTAAGAATGCTGCTTGATATGCTGAGTATCCACAACCATAAAGTCACTGTTGCAAGGAATGGGGTGGAGGCAATCGAATCGGCAAAACAGCATAAACCTGAAATAGTACTGATGGATATGCGAATGCCAGTGATGGGTGGCCTCGAGGCGACAATGAGGTTGCGAGAGATACCTGGGTTTGCTGAAACTCCTATCATAGCATTAACCGCCAGTACCGGAACGGATGCAGAGGAAAGGCAGATTGACATTGGATGTACAGCGCATCTTCCTAAGCCAATACAAACGAAGGAACTGTTTGGTGTACTGACAAAATATCTTGTCACTTGAGTTTATATCAGTTTTGAAGGATTAATATCTTATGGAAAATAAATATAAAGGTTTGTCTCTAAGAAGCAAATTACTTCTCTATTCGCTCTGTATCTCACTAATACCGATTGCCATAATCTCATCGGTCTATTATGTGAATGCAAAGAGTCATAAGAAAAAAGAGAGACTGGATAGCTTGACAGCAATTGCGTCATCAAAAAAGATGCACATCGAATCTTTTATTAACGCAAAAAGGGGTCGTATCGTGGACTTCGGGTCTGATGGCTTTATAAGAGATAATCTTAAAACTATTAATCAGGATGGGATTCAAGGTGATGCTGTACTCCGGCTTAACAGGCATCTCAAAGTAAATAAGAAATCACTTGACCAGTCTATTGCTGAAATAATAGTCGTTGATCTCAGTGGTAAAATTGTTGGTTCTACCAGTGATTATATGCTGGGGAAAGACATATCAGGACAGGATATATTCAGCGATACTATTGAAAAAGATTATGGGCAGACCAGTGTCAGTCGTTCATTTACATTGTCCGGTATTCAAAATAAATGTATTTTTATTTCTGCCCCTCTTACCAGCAGGTCTGATCAAGAGAAGTTGGGTCTTATTATAAATGCCTATGATCTGAGTGCTATAGGCAGCATTATGATCGACCATACCGGAATGGGTGAGACAGGAGAGATGATCCTTGGCCAAAAAAGGGGGAACGATGTGGTTTTTCTTAATTCTCTGCGGTATGTGCCGGGTGCTCCATTAAGTCAGAGAGTTTCTTTGAATAGTCCTGGAGTCGAGTACATGAAGCTGGCACTTGAAGGAGAAAGTGGAACTATAATAACCAGTGACTACAGGAATACCAGTGTCGTGTCTGCTTATCAATTTATTCCTCAACTAAACTGGGGTTTGGTTGCCAAGATTGATGAGACAGAGGCGTTTGCTTCCCTAAAGATGATCGGTATCATAGCTATTTGCACAGCAGGTATCAGCTCTATACTCGTAATCATTGCAGGCGTATTCTTTACCATGTCCTTCTCAAAACCAATTAGTGAATTAAAGTCTGCCGCTGATAAGTTCAGGGGTGGTAACCTTAAACACAGAGTTGAAGTAATCCGTGGAGATGAATTAGGTGATCTGGCTGAAAGCTTCAATATTATGGCGCATGATCTTTGTGAAGAGACTGTAAAACTGAATGAATCTCTTCTAAGGCACGAAGAGACAAACATGCAGTTGAAGAGTGCAAATAAGGCGAGATCCGGGTTTTTATCATCAATGAGTCATGAACTACGTACCCCTCTTAATGGCATACTGGGATTTGCAGACTTGTTGAAAGGTCAATATTTTGGAAAACTTAATGACAAACAAAATGAATATGTAAATCAAATTGACGATAGCGGTAAGCACCTGCTGGAACTCATAAATGACCTTCTTGATATTACAAAAATAGACTCCGGGAAAGTGGATCTTTCATTAGTAGATATATTGATAGAACAGGTCATTCAGACTTCCGTTAATATGGTGAATAAACAATATATAATAGACGGCCTGATAAAGAGAAATCGAATAACAATGAAGATTAATGTAGATCCTGGACTTGATGTAGTCAGGGCTGATGAGAGAAAGTTCAAGCAGATAATGCTCAACCTGTTATCAAACGCGGTAAAGTACTCGCCCAATGAGAGTGAAGTATTGATTAACGCTAGACAAGCTGAGAACATGTATGCCAGATTTGAAGTTAGTGACAGCGGTATTGGAATTGAGGAAGATGCAATCGAAAGTATATTTGACGAGTTTCACCAGGTAGACCGTGTTCGTGATGAAGAGCTTGGAGGTACAGGTATTGGACTTGCCCTGACACGTCGATTAGTGGAACTACATGGAGGCAAGATCGGAGTTGAGAGTGTATTGGGCAAGGGAAGTACTTTCTGGTTTACCGTGCCACTTGCGGACGCACGTATGTCTGAATCAGAAGATACGAATGGAAATAAATTAATGACGAAGAATGTTTATGAAGACAATGTTGTCCTTGCTGCTGAGGAGGTAAATAATGATTAATTCAAATACAATGGGCCAGGTAACAGAATCTGATAAGGCCAGGATACTCGTTGTTGATGATAATACTATTAATCTTAAAATCATTACTGATTTGATTGAAGTTATGGGATACGATTCCTTAATGGCAGAAAACGGGCTTTATGCATTGTCAACATTGGAGAAACAGGATTGTGACCTTGTTCTCCTGGATATATGCATGCCGGATATGGACGGCTACCAGGTGTTGGAATATATGAAGAATGATTCTCACTTATGTCAAATCCCTGTAATTATGATATCTGCGATAGATGATATGGAGAGTGTTGTACGTTGCATTGAAAATGGGGCGGCCGACTATATGGTAAAGCCGTTCAATCACACTGTTCTTAAAGCACGAATCAACGCCTCTCTGGAGAGAAAACGGCTCCATGATAGAGAAAATCAATATCAGGGTCAGATAGAAAAATTTAATCTTGACCTCCAGAACCGTGTAAGTAAACAGGTGTCTGAGATCACTGCTGCACAGCGATCAACAATATTCGCAATGGCTAAACTTGCTGAGTCACGAGATCCGGAAACAGGGGAACATCTGTTAAGGATAAGAGAGTACGTTAAAATTATCTGTCAGAGACTATGTTTGCTTCCAAAATATGCAGCAATCATAGATGAAGAATATATAGAAAATATATGTGCTGCAAGTCCGCTTCACGATATTGGTAAGGTTGGGGTTCCGGACAGTATACTCCTCAAGCCAGGTAAACTTACGAAAGAAGAATTTAATGAAATGAAGGTACATACCATTATAGGGGCAGAAACGCTTAGAGAAGTCAATCGGCTGCATTCTGGTAACGATTTTGTCCGGATAGGTATAGAGGTTGCCGAAAGTCATCATGAAAAATGGGATGGTACAGGCTACCCACATGGACTTGCCGGTGAAGAGATTCCTTTAGTCGGGCGAATTCTTGCATTGTCCGATGTATACGATGCACTGACGTCCAGGCGATGTTACAAAGAAGCCTTTTCTCATACAAAGAGTCTTGAAATTATTATTCTTGGTCGCGGTAAGCACTTTGATCCAGATGTGGTAGATGCCTTTGTCGGCGCTGAAAAAGAATTTCTGGATGTTAGAGCCCGCTATGATGATGTAGAGCAGGAAGTAGCTGTATAATATTAAATACCTATCTCAAATAGATTGTTAGTCTTCAGGACCTGATTTACTCTACATTTTCGTAGCCCTGGTTCGAAAATCAGATGTAATTCCGGGCTAATTTATGCTTGAACTGTAGGCAATATCTGATATTTTAAACGTCTGAACTTAAACATTGTTCTGGGTCATACCCTGTCTAAAAAAATAAAAAGTGTTTCACAGGGCCACACTTCATGTCACTAAAAACCAAATTACTGATTTTTGCACTCTGCATTTCGCTGATACCAATTTCAATAATCACAACGTTGTACTACTTCAATGCCAGGAGTACAATCGAGCAGCAGACACTTAGCTGGCTGACGGCTGTTGCAGAATCTAAAAAAACCCATACATTGTCTTTTCTGGATTCCAAAAAAGGGCGTGTTATAGATTTTAGTTCTGATGGTTTTATTAGAGACAGCCTTGAGCTTGTCTCAGTAAGAGGAACACAAAGTGGTGCATGTACTCTCCTGATTAAGCACCTCAAGCAGAACAAAAAAACTCTGGACTCTCAACTGACATCAATAGCGGTCCTGGATATTAATGGCATGGTTGTCGCATCCACTACTGATGAATGGGTTGGAATGGATATGTCTAGTGAGGATATATTCATGAGTTGCGTTACTAAGGACTATGGAGAGTCGTATACCGGTAAGTCATATAGTTATAGTACTTCTTTTCTAAGTGTGGACTGCATATTTATTTCATCACCTCTGACCGACAAGCGTGATAATAAGACAATTGGTGTTATTATCAATGCCTATGATATTGCAATCCTGGATGAAATTACGACTAAGCGTGCCGGGATGGGAGAGACAGGAGAGGTACTGTTGGGTCAGAAAAGTGGAGATAAACTCTTATTCTTAACAACTCTAAAGTACGCACCTGACATGCCGCGTAGGATGTCCGTTCCATTAAGTTCTACTGGAGCGGAACCTATGAGATTGGCGTTAAAAGGGGAAAATGGAACAATTACTGCCCTCGATTACAGGGGTGAAGATGTTGTAGCCGCTTATCAACATATTCCTGAAATGGATTGGGGGCTGGTGACTAAATTAGACAAAGCAGAGGTCTTTTCTCCTATTACACATTTAAGAATTTTTACCATTATACTCGGATGTGTAAGCGCTATAGTCGTTGTGGTTATTGCACTCATTATATCAAAAAGAGTAACTCGGCCTATTCACGAATTGGTAAAAGGAACAAGAAGGATATCAGGTGGAGATCTTAATTTCAAGATAACAATAGGATCTAAAGATGAAATTGGTTTACTTGCAAATTCCTTTAATGATATGACTTCCAAATTAGATGAGTCAAATTCTCAGCTAGAGGGTTATTCACACAATCTGGAGCTAATGGTTGCTGATAAGACAAAAGAGATTGAGCAGATGCTTGAGGAACTTAGATATAAAAATAAAGAGATGGAACAGATTGTCTATGTGGCATCACATGACTTGCGGTCACCACTTCTGAATATACAGGGTTTCAGTAAAGAATTACAATCAGCAGTGGAGCGAATTCGTACGATTCTAGATGAAAGTGATATGCCTGTTGAGACAAGGGGGAAATTTGCAGAACCTCTTGAGGAGGACATTCCTGATGCACTAAGATTTATCCTAACAAGCTCATCTAAAATGGATGCTTTGTTATCAGGGCTTTTACATGTGTCTCGTTTGGGTCGTGCAAGGCTTAATATAAAAAAGCTGGATATGAATAAACTCGTTTCTGATATTACAGAAACATTTAAATATCAGATAAATGAAGCAAATGCTAAATTTCCAATTAACGAACTGCCTTCGTGCAGAGGTGACGAGGTAAAGATCAACCAGGTTTTCTCCAATCTTTTAGATAACGCTTTGAAATATCGTGATCGCAAAAGAGATTGCATAATCATGCTTTCAGGAAAGAAAGAAGATGGGCATGTTGTATATTGTCTGGAAGACAATGGGGTTGGCATTGCAGAGAAACACATGGAAAAGATTTTCGAGATATTTCACCGTCTTCACCCTGGCGATAATGATGTTTCCGGAGAGGGATTGGGACTTTCTATTGTTCGCAGGATAATTGATCGGCATGGCGGAAAGATATGGGTGGAGTCCGAACCGGGTAAGGGGAGCAAGTTTTTTGTTTCTCTGCCGGAATAAGATGAAGGATTTATTATTTTAACGTTTTACAACATTTTTTCAACAAAAAAGCATTATTTGGTGTGAAATGTTATTTTTATTGAACATTTATTTCAGCATTGTATAGTAAAAGAAGAACAGATTAAAGTGAGACAACTACGTTTATATAACATATTATTTTTTTTATGAGTAAAAGGAGTATCGGATGGCAGAAATAATAGAAGAAAGAAGAAAAGATTATCAACAAGAAGTAGAATTAATAATTGCAGAAGATGATGAAGGGCATGCTGCTCTTATTAAGAAGAATCTAAAGCGTGCAGGTTTTAGGAATCACATTATTCATTTAAAGGATGGGCAGGAAGTACTGGACTACTTCTTCATGAAGGGTGATGGTCCACACCGTGTAAAAGGTAAATCCTACCTTCTGCTGCTGGACATACGAATGCCTAAGGTAGATGGGGTTGAAGTTCTACGTCAGATCAAGGAGGATCTTGCACTGTCTAAAATGCCTGTGATCATGGTTACTACCACAGATGATCCGAAGGAAATTAATCACTGTCACGAACTGGGTTGCAGTATTTACGTTACCAAGCCGGTAGAGTATGAACATTTTGTTGATGCTATTAAGAAGCTGGGACTCTTCCTGACTGTGATAAAATTACCTAAAATAAATGGGGCAGAGAAAAAAGGGTAAGGATAGTTGAATGGCAAAAGAAGATCAAATCACTAGCGAAAATAATGAATTAAGCGAATCCGCTACAATTCTTATTGTAGAGGATGATGAAGGCCTGTCTCACCTGATAAAGAAGAGCCTGAAGAATCTCAGTGCCAATGTTCAGAACGTCCATAGTGGGGCAGAGGCAATCGATTTTGTTGTTAACAATTCGCCTATGATTACTCTATTGGATTACAGACTACCGGATATGACAGCGACTCAGATAGTTGAAGACCTTAAAGGGCGAAAGATAGATTTTCAGTTCATTGTAATGACGGGGCACGGAGATGAGAGAGTGGCGGTAGAGATGATGAAGGCCGGTGCCAGAGATTATATTGTAAAACAGGGACAGTTTTTTGAGCTTTTGCCGTCTGTAATCAAGTGGGTCTTTAAAGAGTTGGCAAGTGAAAAGGAATTAGTCCTGGCAAAAAAAGCACTGGAGGTTTCAGAAAAAAAATACAGATCTATTGTGGACAATGCTCTTGTTGGAGTATACAAGTCAAATTTGGACGGGGATATTCTATACGCAAACCATGCGCTGTCAAATATGTTTGGCTATTTGTCACCTGAGGAGATGATGCTTGGTAGCATTCTGCAGATATATAAAAACAAAAAGGACAGAGATGAATTACTAAATAGACTTAATGCGTCGGGTGGAGTCGATGAGTTTGAATGCGAATGTGTAAAAAAGGATGGCAGTGGAGTTGACATTATCCTGACAGCAACTCTTGATAATAATATTATATCGGGGATGATGATAAATATATCTTCTCGCAAGAGAATGGAAAAAATATTGATACAGTCTGAAAAATTAAGAGCCATGGGAGTAATGGCGGCAGGAATTGCCCATGACTTCAATAATGTGCTTGCAATAATCAACGGTTATACGCAGTTGTTGGAAGGTAACTGTAATGGCGATGAAGAGTTGTTGAGTGGATTTCGTGCTATCAACAGGGCTGTGGATGACGGTTCAGAAACAGTGCGCAGATTGAGTGAATTTACCAGGATGGAAAAGAGCACGGCAAAACATGTTTCTGTAAATATGGTTGAAATTATCGAGGAGTCAATTAATTTTTCAAAACCTAAATGGAAGGATGTGGCCCAGGCCGGTGGTGCAACATACGATATAAATACTGAAGGCTTGGCGCCGGTACAAGATATCCTGGGGAATCCTTCGGAATTGAGAGAAATTATTATAAATATGATAAACAATGCCATTGATGCAATGCCGGAAGGGGGGCGTATTACCTTTCGAACGTGGGAGAATAATAATACTGTCTTTATGAGTATGGCCGACAACGGTTGCGGAATGTCTAAAGAGGTCCAGTCGAAAATATTTGATCCGTTTTATACTACCAAGGGTGTAGAAGGCAGCGGATTGGGTATGAGCGTTTCATACGGTATTATAGGGAAGCATGGTGGTAAGATAGACTTGATAAGTCAGGTTGGCAAGGGAACTGCATTTACAATAGAGTTGCCTGTCGCTACTGAAACTGTATTACCTCAAACATCTGTTGAGCCGGTAATTGATATACAAGCGAATAACTATCGTATACTGGTTGTGGACGATGTGAAGGAAATAAGTGATTTGCTTTATGCATTTTTATCCAGACAGGGCTACAATGTTGATAGCGTCGGAAGTGGTGATGAGGCCATCAAACTGTTAGGAAAAGAGTGTTATGATCTGGTTATCTGCGACCTGGGTATGCCTCAAGTCTCCGGTTGGGACGTAATAAAGGTTGTAGAGTCACTTGATAAGAAACCAAAAATTGGATTGATTACCGGATGGGCAGACATGCTTGACTCCTTAAATAAAGATGATATGGGTGTGGATTTTATAATCAGTAAACCCATAAAATATAAAAAACTATCTACTATTGTGAAAGAGACACTTTTAAAAGAATCATCGGGTGCTGTAGAAAGTTCCAAAACCACACCTTGACAGGTTGTACTACTAAATTACATCTAAAAGCCTTTTGCCTCATCTAATCTCAGGATTAAATTTAATAGAATTATGTAATTCTGGTAAGAATTCGGCTGTGGAAAGTTGTTGATTATAAGGGGTGAATATGATAAAAACACTCCTATAAACAATGGTAAATACAAAGCTTACGTACATAACGTGGGGGATTAGCTCAGTTGGGAGAGCGTTTGCATGGCATGCAAAAGGTCAGGGGTTCGAATCCCCTATCCTCCACCATATCCATAAGGCAAGTTACACGTTTCGAGTTTCTTTTAAACTAAGCTCACTTTACTCTTTAGCTCACTTATTTATTAAGCAATTTCCTCTAATATCTCTTCATCACCATCAGTGGAATATTTATCATCGGTCACGTAGTCGAAATCGGTGTTAGCACCTGTCCAGGGACCATAAGCTGTTTCCTGAGATTCTATCTGATGCGCTTGCGTTGTCCTGTACTTTAACCTTGCCATTCTTAAAGCATTATCAGTCTCTTTTGCACGTACAATTAATGACCCCTTGAAACTGCTCCCTCCCCAAACAGTGGAATTCGGGTCCCTTGGTGACAGCTTGTATATATTCATTTATTTTATCTCCTTTGTATATTATGTTAATTATTATGAGGTGTGGATTATATTCATATGTGTGATTAAGGCAAGGGTTTTATTGAAGTGGTTATTGACACATTAACGTCTGGTGCTATGAAATACAGAAGATGAATGATAACATGTTCAATTGAAACTATGCAAAGAACAGTAGGTTCGTTTAGAAAACAATACATTCAGTTGTATATTTTTTTACCACAATCTTTAAATATAAGCTATTATATGCCGATAATCTAGAAGAGTGCAATTTAGGACATATAAACCTTGAGGCCTGAGTGAGTTATTTAATTCCTGAGGAAGGATGATTAACTGAATGAATATGCTTAATACATGGGTTGGATATACAACGCTAATTATGTTTACAATAGCGTATATCCTCATCATCTTTGAGGAGAAGATTCATTTAAAGAAATCGAAACCTATCGTACTGGTAGGTTGCCTTATGTGGATGCTTATCGGTGTTTATGAAATGAAACATGGGGGAGGACATGGAGGTGCACACGAATTTGTTGAGCATCTTATTGCGGAGATAGGCGGTCTCTTCTTCTTCCTGCTTGTTGCGATGACATATATTAACACTCTCACGTCTTTAAATGTATTTCAGGCCTTGCGTGCATGGTTATTATCTAAGGGTATGGGGTTCAGATCACTTTTCTGGGCAACAGGGATCTTGACATTCCTACTATCCCCTCTTGCAGATAATTTAACCAGTGCACTGCTCATGTCAACGGTCGCGTTTGCGGTAAGTGACGGTAACAGGAAGTTCATAATACCGGCTTTCGTCAACATTGTTGTTGCTGCAAATGCCGGAGGCGCCTGGAGTCCTTTTGGAGATATTACCACACTGATGGTATGGACTGCCGGAAAAGTGCATACCGCTGAATTCATTTATCTGGTTCTTCCTTCCATAGTTAACTGGATTATCCCTGCATTTATCATGAGCTTGTTTATTCCGAAGGGAAAACCGGAGACAAAAAAAGAGGTAATGGCTATGAAGCCCGGAGCGAAAAGAACAATGGTTTGCTTCATTCTGACCATAGCCACCGGAGTATGCTTTCATCAGTTTCTACACCTTCCTCCTTTTATGGGTATGATGTGCGGGCTGGGTTATGTCATGTTTACCTCCTTCTACATGAAGCAGTGGGGGGTGAAGAATTATCTGAAAAAATTAGGTTTAGCAGAAGACCGGCGTAAAGTTGATCGCCTGGATTTTTTCAAACAGGTGGAACAGGTGGAGTTTGACACCTTGCTTTTCTTCTTTGGTGTTTTAACTGCTGTGGGAGCACTGCAGTACATAGGATTCCTCAGCGTTGTAGGAGGAGGGTTTTATGATGCGACGGGATTTACTACAGCTAACACGTCTATAGGTGTTTTTTCTGCTATTGTTGATAATATTCCCATCATGTACGCCGTGTTAAATATGGGTCTGGATATGGGATTGGATCAGTGGCTCCTTGTAACATTAACTTGTGGTGTTGGTGGCAGCCTGTTGTCAGTAGGCTCAGCGGCAGGTGTAGCGGTGATGGGTATTAACAGGGACAATTATACTTTTATGACCCACCTGAAATGGACACCAATTATAGCACTGGGTTATATAGCGAGCATTATTACCTGGTGGTTAGTGACAATTGGACTGCGGTAGATAAAACCTTAAGAAGCCGGATGGTAGTGAAAGAGAAGGGATTGCCAGTGTTATTTAATTCCTCAGGGCAATCTCACTCAAATCTGTTTTGCTGACAAAATTAAATTCGCCTCGTAAGCACTTGCCAAAGATACACAGAACATAGAGCATCAACTTCAAACACTCGCAAAAGATTTTCTGTTTTCAATTATATATCTCCATCTCTTTGTAGCCATTTTTGCCGCATGATGCGATATACTGTAATTCTTCATTAATATTTGTACTATTTCAGTACGTGGTAAAATCTTAATTAATAAATTTACTAAAGAATATTCAAACATATCGATCTTATAATTACATAAGATTTTGCAAGGTATTAACCATTTGCAATTACCATCTGAACACCTACTTTCACTGGAAATTTTCTTGTTCCCGTAACAATGATGACGATATTCTTTTTTCATTAGTAGATAATTCAAGTTAAATGTTCTAGTTTTAACTATAAACAAGCAACGTATATGCCAATATATGTAACTATATGTATCCAATAAGGATAGCGTATAACTTCATAATATAAAATATTACAGATGTACAAAAATCAGACAGAAGGCAGTATCAATCTGATATAATCAAGACTGCTGATAGGGTAAGTGGATTCTGTTCCGAAGGATTAATAATTGTTCCAGGTTGTTGTAACAAACAGGTTCTAGCGTCAGTCATGAAATTCCAGAATGTTTCATATTCATACTATCTTCTATAATTTGATCGTGGACGGAGAAGATTGCAGGAGAGAGAGCATAAAAGTGTTACATTTTTCGTTCTATTGATTTGTTTGCAATTTAGTGTTATATTTATGAGCAGTTTATGCCTGAATATTGAAAGATTATCAAATACGTAGAAGATGAATATCGGTAATTGCAATTTGCTTATATTACGGAGAAAATAATGTATATTTCGATTCAAAATAAAATCATCGTACTGTTAATGGTGTTTACGTTACTGCCATTTGTTATCTTAAAGATAGTTGCTTTTCCCAAAGTGGAAGCTGATGTTGAAAAGTTGCAAATTCGCCACTTGAGCAGTGCCGGGCATAAGCAGGCAGTACTGGTATCTAACTGGATGCGTGAGAGAATGACAGACGTCCTGGTTGTTGCAGATAATCCGTATTTAGCTAATAGCGTGAATCTTACGATGAGGGACACAGAGTATTCAGAAGAACTTAGATATTTAGAGTTGATTGTGGTTGAGTATGGTTACATGGGTGCTTTTGTATGCAATGATAAAGGGGTGGTAACTATAGCAACGATCAGTGAGAATGTTGGAAGGGATTTGTCGAGTAAAGAGTATATAAAGAATGCTTTACAGGGTAAAACACTTGCAACGAGTATCATGCCATCTGAGGTTCCACTTGTAAACGAGTTTGATGAAAAGGAGATTGGTGTACCGACCATGTTCGTTTCAACTCCTTTAAAAAATAAGGAAGACGATATAATTGGCGTTGTTGTATTGAGGGTACATGCGGGTACCTTGAGCAATATAATGAATAGCCTGAAGTTTGGGAAAACGGGGGAATCATACCTTGTGAATGAGGAAGGCTATATGATATCAGAGTCCAGGTTTACTGATCGTTTGAAAGAGAATGGATTAGTTAAAAAAAGATGCGCATTGGAACTGAAAGTGGTGGATCCGGACACAGGGGAATTAACTTATGGGGTTGCGAAATGCATTTCAGGGAATAACGGTTTCAGTGCAAGCGGTTATTCAGACTATTCCGGTATAACGGTTCTGGGGGTATGGCACTGGTTGCCTGAATTTAGGTGGGGAATTATTACGGAAATAGACATGGACGAAGGGTACGGCTTGGCACACAATCTACATTTCATCGTAAATGCGGTTCTATTTGTTATTGCATTCCCTGTAGTGCTTGCGGCATATATTATGGGAAGGAAGGTAGCAAATCCTATTCTTCGTCTGCGAGCAGTTGCCGAGAAGATGGCATCTGGTGAGGACCTTTCCCAGCGGATTGACATTAAACAGAAAGATGAGATTGGTGATTTGGCGGATACCTTCAATACAATGGTTAGCTCGCTGGATACAAAGACGAAGGAGCTCTCCGCTTCTCAGAAACGATATAAGCGAAGAATTCATTCATTGATGGAGGGTATATATGAATGTGAGCCTGGTGTTAATGGGGTTTTTACATGGATTAATCAAGCCGGAGCTGAAATTCTCGGATACAATTCACCGGAAGAGGTACTTGGAGTAAAAGTAGAGACTATATACATCGATCTTGAAGACCGCAAAAGGCTGGTTGAAAAGCTTGAGAAGGATGGTGTATGGAAGGGTTTTCTTTCACATTGTAAAAAGAGTAATGGTGAACAATTTTACATGGAACGTACTTCTAATATGGTAAGAGACGATGATGGTAAGCCGACTCTAATCTTTGGAGTTTTCAGAGATATTACTGAACGTAAGCTACTTGAAGATGAACTCCAGGCATCGGATAAGCAACATAAAGCATTGTTGAACTCTATAAGTGATGGAGTGTACCAATGCGTTCCGGGTTTGGATGGTGCGTTTACTTACATAAATCTGGCAGGGGCGGAGATACTGGGCTACAATTCTCCGACAGAAGTGATAGGCACGCGCGTAGTGGATATTTACGTAAACTCTCAAGACAGGAATGAACTAATTGAGACATTGCAGAAAGAGGGCGTATGTAAGGATTATACGGCTTTTTGTAAAAAGAAGAACGGAGAGCGATTTATTTTCGAAGTTAGTTGTAGTCTTGTACGCGATGAATCTGGGAAGCCGCTTATGATTGAAGGCATATTCAGGGACATGACGGACCAATAATGATTCCATAGTTTATGAAACGAATATGACAGAACGAGAGGTAATGAATTATGGGAAATAATGAGTTTCGCTTATCTATAAATGCAAAAACCATCATCTTTATACTATTATTACTAAATATTGGTTATGCATATAAGAAAATTAAGCAGTATGATAATATTAAGGAGACTGGTTACATCAGAGAGAGAACAGTTCAGGAGGAGATTCGTAAGAGAGTAATGAAATCTTTTGGGTCGGTGGACGAGCTGGATCGACTCGTTGCTGATTTTGCAAAACAGAAGGAAGATGCTGAGGCGTTCGCATTAACAATCAGGGAACAAGATAAACAATTAACTAAAGTACGTAGGGATCTGGAAATTGCAAAGTCAAAAAATATAGATGAAAAGGATTATTTGTATAAAAAAATAAGAGGTATGGCAGATGGGTTTTCTAAACGCAAAGATCAGTACGGTCAGATGGGCAAGCTAAAAGAAGTGATGAAAGATGCAAAATTGAAATTTGAAAGAGAAAAGGATCGTTTGGAAAAGAAGATACGTGACCTGGAGGAGTTGTTACCGGAACGCAAGGATCAGTAGTCTTTTTTTGAAAATCGTGCTGATATTATTACTGAGTTGTACCGAATAGTTAATGAGGAGGGGAGTGAAGGATGGAGCTTGGACATTTTTTCTATGATCTGTTAGTCCATAACGAGAAATTCTCAGAGAAGAGTGATGATACGGACTTTTCAGCTTATGAAGACCAACAACATCCTCCTATAACTATGCTCACATGTGCCGACTCTCGTATACAAGGAGAAATTTTGGGTATGGACCTCATTAATAAAGTATTTACGGTCCGCAATGCAGGAAATCAGGTTGCCAGGAACAAGGGTAGTCTTGCTTATGCTTTAACAGCACTTAATACAGAGATATTTTTTATACTGGGACACACAAATTGTGGTGCAGTAAATTTTGCTGCCGGTGCCAGCCTGGCAAGTGTAAGGAAACTGGATGATTCTGATGAGACTCACTCGGCTGAACCTGCTTCTGGTGAGCAGAAAAAAAATAGTGGAATTCAACTTGCCTCTGGTAAGAAAGAATCAAAAATTATCAGTATCCTGAAGAAGTCGGATTTTTCTGCTGCCAGCCGCGAGGTGCAACGCGAAATGCTTCCCTTGACTATTCCCATTGAGAGAGGGATTGCCCGGTTAGTGAAGATCGGTGATCAAAAAAAGGAGCTTGCATACCTGAGTCAGACGAATGTGGACTATCAGGTAGAAAAGGCATTAGAGTTTTACGGGGACAGGGTAAAGGATAAAAAATTGGCAATTGTTGGTGGTATATATGATTTTGTGGGTGCATATTCTAGTACAAGGGGAAGAGTTGTGATTACCAATATAAATGGAATAGATGACAAAAATAAACTTCAGGAGAATGCCAGGAATTTGTGTGAGGCAGATAATACTCTTGATAAGTCCAGCGAAGCATATAAACTATGTTACAAACTAATTGAAGAAAAGGTCTCTCGCATATAGGGAGTTAACAATCGTTCCTTGATGTATTCAGGAATTCAGCAGGCAGAATGTTCCGGCTCCCGCTTGATAACCAACCAGTGCCAGCAATCTCATCTTCCACTGATACCATATAAAATCTTATTAATACTACCCATGACCGCAACCCCTTCCGCATTATCAATCTATACCGTCGAGAATCAAGGAGTTTCACTGAGATTGCGCATTTAAATGACATTGTTCTCTATGGTTAGGACGTCTCACAGTTGTCCTTTTATCTCTTGCATGTACTGAAACATGTGGTATGCTTTTCTCTTTTACGTCATAAAGAGTGCTGTACGTCGATTTGAAAGGAAATAGTGTTGCTAGGTGAAAGAACTAAATCTGTAAGTGTTTTATTAGACGATATAGATTTGTCTTCCGAAAACTATGACAGGTATCTGTTTCGTTATGGGCGTGACTTAGATGTTGTTGTGAATTCAATCAGAAAAGTTGGGCTGATTAATCCTCCGATATTGGAGAAAAAACCGGATGCCGACGGAACGTATTATGTTCTCTGTGGGTATCAGCGAATCCTGGCATGTAAAAAACTGGGACAGGTAAGCATTGATGCAAGGGTTATAGCCGGTCTTAACGACGAGGAGACATTGTTGTTAGTACTGCACGATAATTTGGCATCAAGAGGGTTTAATGAGATAGAGAAGGGGATTGTTTTAAAGAAGTTTCTGGATATAGGATATTCTTACGATAGGCTAGCTGCTGAAATAACTCTACTCCTTGAGCTAGCTCCAAATAAGAACATAATAGAAAAATACCTTTCAGTGTTAAGATTGGATAATGAAATAAAACAATCTATTGCCAGGAGTGAGCTTGAACTTGAAAGGGCATTTCATCTTCTTGTACTTGATGATGCCGAGAGAGAGGTTATTTACAGATTTCTCTTTAAGGAATCAATCACTAATACGAATGAAGCAAAAGAGGCAATAAGAAACCTCCTTGATCTTAAGTTGATAAAAAAGATAGAAATGGAAGAACTATTGTTATCAGATGAAATCAGTCATATTATTTCAGATAGTAAATCCAATAAGAGACAAAAAGGTGAAAAGCTATGTAGTTTAATAAAGTCTATGCGTTATCCTTCGATCAGGAAGAAAGAGGATGAGTTTGACAAATCATGTAGGGAACTGAAACTCGATAATGATGTTCGCGTCAATCACTCCAGATATTTTGAAGGTGATGAAATCCGGATAACGTTAAAGGCTTTTAATGAAGAGAAGTTGGGGGGCAATCTTGAAAGACTCCTTCTAAATATCAGGAATGGTACGTTTAAGAAATTATTCTCTATAATTAAATGATTAATTTTGCTGGGCCACTGATGAGCACAGATTATATGAGTTGTATATGCAAAGTATTTAATAACTTAATGACGAAGGTTGTTTATTCAATATGGCAAAAGAGAACAAGGTCAGTTCAAAGATAATAGCGGCTGCCAGAAAATTAAAGATTTTTGACGATTCGTTTGTGCTTATCCTGGCTGCATTGGTAGGGCTTACAGGTGGATATGCCGCTATTGCATTTCGATACTTAATAAATTACGTGACAGTATTGCTGGGGATCATGTGTGAATATTCATCCTTCGGAATACAATATTTAATATTGCAGATTAGTAAAATATTACCTTTTGTCCATAGCAAAGGCATTGCTGCTTTCACAGAATTGCATTTTGTTTATATATTCTTGATACCCATTATCGGACTGATGTTGGTTGCTTTCATAACAAACGTCTTTGCAAAGGAAGCAAAAGGTCATGGTGTCCCGGAAGTTATGTCTGCCGTTACCAGGAAAGGGGGTGTTGTCAGGCCTCGTATTGTTTTAATAAAGATGTTTGTATCGGCAATAACCATTGGCTCAGGAGGGTCTGTTGGTAGAGAGGGGCCAATCGTACATATTGGTTCTGCAATAGGCTCAGTTTTTGGACAGTTTTTCAAAATATCCAGTTCTGCAGTAACTGTACTTGTTGGGTGTGGAGCTGCTGCCGGCATTTCTGCAACATTTAATGCGCCGATAGCAGGTACTTTATTCGCATCTGAAGTAATCCTGAGAGATATCAGGATTACCAGTGTTTCTCCCATACTTATATCCTCATTAGTTGCAGCTTCCGTCTCAAGGGCCTATTATGGAAACAGCCCTGCATTTCTCGTTTCTCAATATGAACTGGCCAGCTATAGAGAGTTAGGTTTGTATTGTGCTCTTGGCCTGTTGGCAGGTCTGGTTGCAGTATTGTTTGTTAAGGTACTTTATAAAACAGAAGACATTATTGATACAATTAAGATCCATTGGTTATTAAAGGCTGCTATGGGCGGATTATTATTGGGGTTTGCGGGTATGTACCATTCTGAAATACATGGAGTGGGATACGGGGTTATTGAGATGATACTGAATAACCCCGGTCAATACGGAATCATCATACTATCAATATTGTGTATGCTCAAAATTATTATGACGTCGGTTACGATTGGGGTTGGCGGTTCCGGAGGTGTCTTTGCTCCTTCGCTGTTTATGGGAGCAGCACTTGGAGGGCTATTTGGAATTTGTGTTCAGGGGATTCCATATTTTGACATAGCTTCGCCCGGGGCATATGCACTGGTTGGTATGTCTGCTGTCGTGGCCGGAACTACTCATGCTCCCATTCAGGCAATCCTCATACTGGTTGAGATGACGGGCAACTATGAGATTATACTGCCGATTATGATAAGCTGTGTAATCAGTAATGTAGTGTCTAAGAAAATTGAAAGTGGTTCCATCTATACAATGAAGCTTATAAGGAGAGGGGAATCAATGGAGATTGGCAAAGACAAAAAAATTCTTAAGAAATTAAGAGTTGCTGACGTTATAGTTACTAATTGTATAACCATAGATATGGATACGCCATTCACTGAGATTTTGCGATTGATGCGTACAACTAATGCAGATGGATTTCCTGTGCTGGACGGAGATGGTGGTCTTATTGGCATGGTGGGTTTACAACAGATTAGTAAGGCATTGCAAAAGGAGGAGTCACAGGAGCATCTGCTTACAAGTGATCTTGTTGTAAGTGATCAATATACACTCACACTTAATAATGATCTCTTGGAGGTATATGATGAGATGAGGGTTGGGGGACAGGGATGCTTGCCGGTAGTTGATGAAGGTGATAATAAGAAATTTATAGGAATTGTTACGAGATTCCATGTGATGTCTATGTACAACAAAGAATTAGTGTTATTACAGGGAGCCGGGAAAGAAGAATAAAATAATGATTGGTAGTTTTGTTTTTATGGGAAGATTGATGTCCTATTGTATTTGAGGGGAAGTGTTATTGATTGTTTTAGGAGTTGACACCGGGGGTACATTTACTGATTTTGTGCTGTTTGATGGAAATGAATTAAAGGTCCATAAAGTTGTTTCCACACCACATAATCCCGCTGAGGCAATTTTAGTCGGGATCCGATCACTTGAAGTTGCTAAAAAGCAGTTGCCTATTGTGCATGGTTCCACTGTTGCAACAAACACTCTTATTGAGAGAAAAGGTGCGAAGGTTGCATTGATCACTACAAGTGGATATGAGGATGTGCTTGAAATTGGCCGACAGGCAAGAAGTTCTCTCTATGATCTCTTTATTACCCGCGAAATACCACTTGTTACAGAATCGCTTAGATTGGGAGTACAGGAGAGGGTGACATCAACCGGTGAAGTGCATACCGGTATCAAAAAGAAAGATTTGAAAAAGATATGTGCTGAATTAAAAAAGCAAGATGCTGAGTCTGTCGCAGTATGCTTTCTCTTCTCATATAAAAATTCTGCAAATGAAGAGGCCGTGGTGAGGGAATTGGAACAGATGGGTATTCATGTCTCTGCTTCCAGCAGAATCTTGCCTGAGTATCGAGAATACGAAAGATTTAGTACTACAGTAGTAAATGCTTATGTCTCTCCGGTTATGTCTGAATATTTATCTTCTATGGAGGACGGTTTAGAAACGAAAGAGATAAGAATAATGCAGTCAAACGGTGGCAGTATTTCTACCGGATCAGCTAAGAAAATGGCTGTCAATTGTATTCTTTCAGGGCCTGCAGGAGGTGTATCCGGGGCTTTCGCTATAGCAAAACCTGCCGGTATTAAAAAAATCATATCTTTTGATATGGGTGGAACTTCTACTGACGTCTCCTTGTGTGATGGTGATGTGCGTCTTTCTACGCAGACTATTATTGATGAGATACCTATAAAAGTACCGGTTGTAGATATGGTTACAGTAGGGGCTGGTGGAGGATCCATAGCATATATTGATGCGGGAGGGGCACTCAGAGTCGGGCCGCAGAGTGCAGGTGCCGATCCTGGTCCTGTCTGTTATGGAAAAGGCAAAGAAATTACAGTAACTGATGCAAATCTGTTTCTGGGAAGAATCAGTGCCGAATTCTTTCTTGGTGGAAGAATGCGGCTTGAAGCTGGCAAAGTGTCTGGATACATGGGACGTTTTTCAAAGAAACTTGGAATGAGTTCTGTAAAGGCGGCAGAGGGCATAATAGATATTGCAATCGCTAATATGGCAAGGGCCATAAAGGTAATTTCAGTTGAAAAGGGGTTTGATGTCAGAGATTATACTCTGGTCTCTTTTGGTGGTGCTGGTGGACTTCATGCATGTGAATTGGCTGAAAGTCTCTTAATCAAGAAAATTCTAGTTCCGAGGAATGCAGGTGTGCTTTCTGCATTGGGAATGATACTTACCGATATTATTAAAGATTATTCTAAAAGTGTACTCTTAAAGGTAAATGAGAATGATTATAGTAAAATCATGAACCTGTCTAAACCGTTAATATCGCAAGGAATGAAGGATGTTCTTTCCGAGGGTATCAGTAAGAACAGTATCTCCGTAGAAAACTATGTAGACATGAGGTATGTGGGACAGTCTCATGAGCTTCTGCTGCCGTTTAAAGATGGTTATATTGAAAATTTTCATAAACTCCATAAGAAAACGTATGGTTATTCAAATGTGGACTATGAGCTTGAAGTTGTAAATATTAGAGTAAGGATAATCGGAAAGACAAGGAAACCCTCTCTGAGAAAGCGGGTAATTAATGACTCAATGAAAGGCGAATCGTTAACCCAAGAAACAAGAGGCTATTTCAGAGGCAAATGGTTTAAGACAGATGTTTATAACTGGAATAGCTTACGTACAAATTCAAGGATTAAGGGGCCTGCACTGATAGTCGAAGATACGTCAACAACGTTTCTTCCACCAGAATATATTTGCAATGTTGACGATTATGAAAACCTGATTATACAGAAGAAGTAATGTGGTTTTGATTGTATGGATTATGTTGTGGTGATAACACTTTGACTCCGCTCAGTGTGATGCAGTTTTCTGAGCGAAGTCGAAGGACAGTCTTCGGTCGTGAAAAAGATCCAATTGAATCTATCTCTTCTCCATACCTGATGGTTGTTTCGTGACTTGCTGTGCTACCAGTTTACCATTGCCGGAATCGATAAGATCATGCCATACGTTAGCTGGAGCAAGGAAAGTTGAACCCACTTCAACCTCTAATGTTTCTTCGCTACCATCATCAAGCTTAAAAGTACCGCTACCTTCAATTACAGTAAATATCTGGTCTCCGGTTGGATGTCTGTGGTAGCCAAGAGCTTGTCCTGCTTTAAAGTAATAAACATCAAGCGTTAACGAATCTCTTTTGATTATTGTTACTTTTGCGACCATATCATCCTGAGTTTTTCTGTATGCCGAGATGCTACCATTTTGAATTGCCATATAGAATTTCTCCGACTAAGGTGATAAAGATAAAATTAAGACGCGAAAACATTAAGTATCATAGCATCTTAAGCTTAGAGAGTCAATACTGGCAAAGTAATATCTTTTATAGTAAGATAGGTTTTAATTTTTCTCACTATGTATTGGTGAATTATAAAATATGAATCAGGATAATATAGCAATTAAGGTTAGAGGTCTAAGTAAGGACTTCGATATCAGTGAGTCTGGGAAAGGGTTTTCAGGAAAGTTAAAAGCTCTTTTTCACAGAAAACGAAAAATTATTACAGCAGTAGATGCTATTGATTTTGAGATTAATCGTGGAGAATTTGTAGGATATGTGGGCGAAAATGGTGCTGGCAAATCAACTACAATAAAGATGCTGACCGGTATACTTGTACCAACGTCCGGGAGTGCTGAGGTAAATGGAATTATCCCTTTCAAAGACCGAAAGAGGAATGCCGCGAAAATCGGAGTTGTATTTGGTCAAAGAACTCAGCTTTGGTGGGATCTTCCGGTACGTGAATCGTTTGATTTGTTGAGAGTGATTTTCCGGGTATCCCAGCCTGATTTTAACTCACAAATGAAAAAGCTGGATAAAGCGCTTGGTCTTAGTCCTCTCATGAATATGCCGGTGAGAAAGCTCTCATTAGGTCAGAGAATGAGATGCGATATAGCCGCTTCGCTGATCCATAACCCTCCTGTGCTCTTTCTGGATGAACCAACTATTGGTCTGGATGTGTTGGCAAAAGAGTCAATAAGGAACTTTCTTGCAGAAATTAATAGGGATGAGGGGACTACCATAATCCTCACTACACATGATATGAACGATATTGAGCAGCTTTGCAAACGTCTTATCATTCTTGAGGAAGGTAAGATAATGTATGATGGCGAGACTGAGTTGCTGAAACAAGAGTTTATTCATGAGAAAGTGATAGAGGTTGAATTTCATGATGATGGAAATATTATTGAGGGAATTCCGGGTATTACTGTTATACGTGAACAGGGATGTAAAAAATGGCTGACATTTGATAATGATAATTACGGAATCGGTGAAGTTATTGGTACTATCGCATTGCGGTATGAGATCAAAGATATATCGGTAAATGAGCCTTCTGTGGAGAGCATAATCAGAAATATTTATAATAATCGTGTAATGCGGGCAACACCTTCAGAAGAGTCGCTAAATAAATGATATGAATCCAAAACTTTTTTTAAAATTTGTATCAGTATCATTTCAGAAGCAGGTTACTTACAGGTTTGATTGTTTCGTTGGTATTGTTAATGGCTTTCTATACGTTTTTATTTTTACCTCTTTATGGAAGGCATTATATTCTCAGTTTGATACCACGATGCATAATGGTTATACATTAACCGCCATCGTTACCTATGCAGTCCTGGTTATGGCTGTCAGGATATCCTTTACGATGGATGATTCTATTATTTACAGAAAGGTTATGGACGGTTCGATTGCGATGGAGCTTGTGAGACCTACATCATTTTTCTTTATGAACCTTGCTGAGAATGTGGGGCACTCTCTATTTCATATGATGGCGAGAACTGCTCCTATCGTTATAATATCCGTATTCCTCTTTGATATATATATTCCTTTTGAAGTACAGAGGTTTCTAATATTCATGGTATCGTGTATTGCCGGATATATTCTGGTTTCCATGATGAACTTTATAGCGGGGCTGCTTGCTTTCTGGTTTATTGAGATATTTCCCTTCCTGCTCTTTAAATATGCTTTTTATACTTTCTTTTCCGGAGGAATTGTGCCTATAGATTTCTTTCCTGAATTCTTGAAGCCATTAGTTAACCTTCTTCCATTTCAATATATGCTCTATTACCCCACTACTATTCTTATTGGACGGGCTTCTTTGGCAGAAGCTCAATCAATAATAGCGTCCCAAGTGATATGGATTGTGATAATGGGAGTTATTTGTAGTCTCATGTGGGGTGCTGGTAAGAAAAAACTGATTATTCAGGGAGGATAAAGTGGAATCTATAAAAATTTATCTAACGCTGTTCACTACATCCATGAAAGCAAGGATGGAATATAAAGCGAGCTTCTTGTTCTATATATTTGCGATATTAACGTTCTATGCTGGGCAATTTGGGTTGTTATTTATACTGTTAAACCGTTTTCACGAAATAAAAGGCTGGTCAGTAGGAGAGATGGTTTTCTTATATTCATTGCAGGCATTCGCTTTCGGATTTACAAATCTGATTTTTTCACAGTTGGTTAATTTCGACAAGATGATTGTGGATGGTGAATTTGATAGAGTATTGGTAAGGCCTCTCAGTCCATTAGGACAGGTGATATTTTCTAAATTCGAAGTATCAACAGCTGCTCATCTCATAATTGGGTTCACTGCCCTTTATTTCGGTACACGCTATGGCAACATTGACTGGACGCTTTATAAAGTTATATTGTTTCCAGTTATTATAACGGGAGGGGTTTTGATAGCTGGAGGCATACGCCTGATGGTAACTGCAGTTGCCTTCTGGACGCTAAGAAACAGATCTCTGGTCCATACCGTGATCTTCTCAAGTAAAGAGTTTATAAACTATCCAGTGAATATTTACAATGTGGGAATGCAGTTCTTTTTGACTTTTGTATTCCCGATTGCATTCATTAATTTTTATCCTGCACACTTCTTTCTGGACCGTTCAGGGGCTGGCCTTCTTCATCCGTTACTGGAAATGGGAACACCAATTGTGGGTATTATTGTGATTACAGTCTCAATCTTCTCTTGGAAAGCTGGAGTGAATCATTATCAGAGTACAGGTTCATAAGATAGTTGGAATTGTGGCTTGTGTGGAAATCAATTGACATGAGAATTACATAGAGTAAAATTAATTGTTTTTATAATAACGATGTTTTTGTTTGTAGAAAGGGGTTTGTTATGGGTACTGCCAAAGCGCGTCATATCCTGGTATCAAGTCAGGAAGAGTGTCAAAAGTTAAAAGATCAGATAGATGGTGGAGCAGACTTTGAGGAGATAGCTAAAGAGCACTCACAATGTCCTTCAGGTCAAAGCGGAGGAGGTTTGGGTGAGTTCAGTCCGGGACAAATGGTTAAAGAATTTGATGAGGTAGTCTTTAAAGATGAAGTTGGAGTAGTCCATGGTCCCGTGAAAACAGATTTTGGGTATCACTTGATCGAGATCACAGATCGTACATAAAGGAGTATGTCCAAAACGTAGGGAAAGGTGTTAGTATATCCTTCGTTATTAATCTTAACAGAAGGAAGCAGTTCTATGGTGTCGGTTGACACCCACTGCTTTCTTCTGAAATTTGTCCTGCAGAAATCATTAAACAACAATGACCGCATCCATCCGAACTCTCAATATTCTAGCTGCCTTCGTTTGGTATGTTGGAGGTGTTGTCTTGCTGGTAAAAGGATCCAGCCTTCTGGCCGAGGCATATTCTCTTAACCCTGAGCAGTACTGGCCCTGGCTGGCTGTTGCAGTAGGACCTGTTATTGGCAGTGTAAAAGGTAAATTTATATTTCGTAAAAGTTGTCTGAAAAATCTTGCGAGAATAAATGCCCTTAACAAACCAAAAATCTGGCAATTCTTCAAACCATGGTTCTTTGCCGTATTAGCAGTAATGATAGTTTTTGGTGCGACTATGGCTAGGCTGGCGCATACACAACACAACTATTACTTCTTAATAGGAGTTGCCATAGTAGATATTGACATTGGCATCGCACTACTGTGGAGTAGTTATATATTCTGGAAAGAGAAGGCTTTTTCACATTAGTGTCTGGGTTTCAGATATACTCTTGCTTTATAACTCTCAATCATTCTTGAGAGCATGACCTACTCCGTCTATTAGTTTATTGCTTAGAGTCAGATCAATCGAAATAGAGATTGTTCATATTTATTACGAATGTTATAGAGGTATTAAATGCTGAAGGCTTCCATTGATTTAGGAACGAATACTTGTCTTATGGTAATAGCAGATGTTGAGTCAGGATCTGTAAAAAAGGTGTTGGGTGATTATGCCAGGATTGTTCGCCTTGGAGGGGGAGTCGATAAAACAGGAAACCTTCAATCTGATGCAATTACACGAACGCTGACATGCCTGAGTGAATATAAAGAAACTATATCTTTGGCCGGAATATATCCTGATGATGTGATATGTGTGGCAACCAGTCAGGCAAGAGATGCTGAGAATGGTAAGGATTTTTTTTCAAGGGTAGAGGCAGAGTTGGGATTCGTGTTCAGGGTTATTTCTGGTAAGGATGAAGCTCGATTGAGTTTTACGGGTTCTCTGCTTCCGAATATGGAAGCATATGATCATGCCGTGATAGATATTGGAGGTGGTAGTACAGAATTTGTTACAGTGAAGGATGGTCGAAGTGTGGACTTGGGGTCTGTTCGTTTTACGGAAAGATACTTGAAGTCTGACCCGGTAACTGATGAAGAGTTTAAGATTTGCCTTAACGAAATAGATAATAAGCTTGAAGAACTTGTTGATTGGAGAAGTTCTATCCCATCAAACATGCAGATGCTTGCTGTGGCGGGAACGGCTACTACACTGGCGTCCTGGCATCTGAGACTCAGAGAGTTTGATTCTGCCGAAGTTGAGAAGGTTCAATTGACAAGTGCCAACTTGTCTCAAATGGTAGAGGACCTTAAACGAATGTCCGTAAAAGAGAGACGTGTTCAGGTTGGTATTGATCCTAAACGTGCGGATGTATTGCTGGCAGGAGCAATGATTATGTGGCGGACAATGGAAAAATTGAGATTTCAGACATGTAACATAAGTTCAAGAGGTTTGAGGTATGGGGTGTTAATGGATTTATGATCTGTTTTACCACCAAATATTGTCTGCGTGTAACAATCAGGATGCCTATTTCTTAAGGGTTTCTTTCAGCAGCTTCATCATAGGCGCATAATGCCACTCTACTTCATTATCATTAGCTAAATCTTTGATCATAGTATAATATTTTTCGTAAATTTCCTGTAAGGTTTCTTTGTGATCTGGATTACAGAAGAAAACACGGCATCCGAGAGCTCTGTGTTCTCTGATACTACATTCATAGTTTACTAGAAAGGGGCATACATTCTTGTCAGGGTCGAAATCGGGTATTTCTACATTATCGCGGATATAGTCTGTTTCAATCGTTGAAGAATACAATACGTGGCCGAATTCATCAAAATGACAGCATGTACCACATGCATTACAACCCGGGTTGATACTTGCAAGTTCAGCTTCGAGTTTTTTGTATATTTCTTTAATATTCGTGTTGTTTTTTGGCTGTTGTCTCAATATGATTTAATTTTAGTATAAATTGTTTGTAAAACACAAATAGAAAAATGATCAAGCCTGTAAATAATTGTGTATAGCATACATTGTGGTAGTGTAAATTATTAAGTATGAAATTTGTCTTGAAATACTTCTTCTGCAGTGGTAGCCTCTGCTTTCGAAAGATAGTAATGAATATATCTAGTTAGCTTGTAATTTAGATGTTTTATAACCTATTGTTTAGCCAGAGTATTTATTGGAGGATATGGGTGTGGATGATAAACGATATTTCAGTAGAATCAATTTTGCAGCTCAATCTCAAATAGAGGTAAATGATAAGGTTTATTCTGGAGAGCTGTTTGATCTGTCTTTAAGAGGAGCTTTGTTAAATTTTAAAGAGAATGTTCCTCTAAATATGAATGATAGTTGTACATTAATAATCCACCTGCATTCCTCAGATATTAAGTTGATATTTGATGCGGTGCTTGTACATATACATCAAAATCATCTGGGATTCAAGTTTATCAGTGAGGACGTAGGCACGATGACACATCTAAGAAATCTTTTGAGTCTTAATGTTGGAGACTATGATAAAATAACAGACGAATTAGAATTCTGGTTAGAAGATTAACTGTTTTATCAAAGGTTCTCTCTTTAGTATTAATTACATATCTATATCATTCTAAAAGTTCATCGGTGGGTTGTGATGGGCATAATAAGAAAGATTCTTAAGCTTCATTTATGTTGGATAATCCTCTAGGTCTGTGTAAACAAAATAGGGAAATTGTATGAAAGAAAATGACAAAAGCTCGGCTCTGATAGACCTCTTAGGTAAGATAGAGAAAAGAGAGGCTGTGGTAGGAATTATTGGACTTGGGTATGTTGGTCTGCCATTGGCAATTCATTTTGCACATAAAGGATTCCGTGTGATCGGCTTTGATGTGGATGAGCGCAAAATAGACATGCTACTTCGAGGAGAATCTTATATTAAGCATATCCGGATTGAGCAGATTAATGAAAAGATAAAGGAGGATTGTCTTGATGTAACCGTTGATTTTAAGCGCCTGAGAGAAGCAGATTGCATCTTGGTCTGTGTGCCAACTCCACTTACAGATAAGATGGAACCTGACCTTAGCTATCTTCTGGATACTACCAGATCAATTGCTGAGAATCTCCGTATTGGACAGATTATTATCCTTGAAAGCACTACATATCCTGGTACTACAGAGGAAATGCTCATGCCCGGGTTTGAGACTGATAGTATGAAAGTTGGTCAGGATTTTTTTCTCGCTTTTTCTCCGGAAAGAGAAGATCCTGGGAACAATAAATATGATGCTTCTAATATACCTAAAGTAGTCGGAGGGGTGACTACTGCATGTTTGGAGGCTGCTTCTGCCCTTTACAGCAGTATTACAGAGGTAGTACCTGTTTCCTCAACCAGGGCCGCTGAACTGACAAAGATCCTTGAGAATACTTTTCGTTCCGTTAATATTGCCCTCGTAAATGAATTGAAGGTTTTGGCGAACAAGATGGGAATTGACATCTTCGAGGTCATTAATGCGGCAGCAACAAAACCTTTTGGATATACGCCATTCTATCCCGGACCAGGCCTTGGTGGGCATTGTATACCAATCGATCCTTTTTACCTCTCATGGAAAGCCAGGGAGTACGATTTTGCTACACGCTTTATTCAACTGGCAGGTGAGATTAATGTGTCCATGCCATACTACGTAATAGATAGGACTATAGAGGCTTTAAACCAGCAAGAGAAGAGCCTTAAAGGTAGTAAGGTTCTGGTACTTGGTGTTGCATACAAGAAGGACATTGACGACGAAAGAGAATCTCCGGGTTACATAATTATGAAATTGTTGTCAGAAAAGGGTGCAATCGTAAGCTACAATGATCCCTGGATACCGGTACTGAAAAAGACAAGAAAATACAACTTCCAGAAAAAATCAATTCCTATTACACAGGAGGTGTTGCAGGGAATGGATGCAGTAATTATTATTACAGATCACAGTGCGTATGACTATGCTGAGATAGTCAGACATTCTAACCTGATAATCGATACTCGTAACGCGACAAGTGCAATTGATGGGGGAGATGGAAAGATATTCTTTGCATAAGAGTTCTTTCTATTTGCTTTTCTTATAAAAATAATTTGTAAACAATTATCTGCCTTCTTCATTTAAACTAGATATTAATACCCTCTCACCGATACTATACATTCCCAGACAGTTTTCCAGTTTTCATTCGATAGAAATTAAACTACTTGATTTTAGTAATTGATTCTATTACCTTTTTATTACAAGTGAGTATCCACATTTAATGCTGTTATAAAATCATGGAGGATTTTGATGGTTAAGAATAAGGATTATTCTGATAGTTTTCGTGCTCCACGTTATCGTGAACTTGTTAGACGATATTGTGCCGTTAAAGAAGATGGAACACTTAAGTATAGTATAAAAGGGAGAAGGGTTAAGGAGCAGCTAGTAAGTTGCATATGGGCTGAACAGATTTTAAAGAAGGTGGAATTATATACTGAAGATGGATTAAGGATAGAGATCATCTCTTCCGGTATATGGAATCTGGAGGAGGGACCAGACTTTA
>CAYTGO010000002.1:28738-30855 GCA_964437425.1 uncultured Candidatus Scalindua sp. | reverse complement strand
AGGATAGAGATCATCTCTTCCGGTATATGGAATCTGGAGGAGGGACCAGACTTTAAAGATGTTGAAATACTTCTGGAGGGAAAGGGAATAATAAAAGGAGATGTTGAGATACACGTGTGTTCTGGTGATTGGGTGCGCCATGGACATAGTAAACAAAAAGAGTATGAAAATGTGTGCCTACATGTCTTTATGTGGAATGATCGAAAAGAGAAGTATGTTTCAATCAAAAACTGTAGGATACCTCAACTGGAGCTTTATAGTTATCTGAAGTATGAATTGGATAAGCTTGCCGATATGATTGATATCGAAAACTATCCTCATACTGGAAGCGCTAATGCCGGGCCTTGTCAGAAAAAATTGAGTACAATTTCACTTGATGATGAATGGATTGGGCAATTTCTGGATTATGCCGGAGATGAAAGGATATTGGTTAAGGCGAACAGAATTGAAAAGCAACAAGAATCGAGCACGTTTGAACAGGTTTTGTATGAATCAATAATGGAATCTCTTGGCTATAAGAATAATAAAGAACAGTTCAAATGTTTAGGTTCTCTCGCTACAATCAGTGAAATTAAAAGATTAATTCCTTCGAACGTTTCTATAAATGAAAGAAGCAAGAGGATACAAGCATTATTATTTGGTATGTCAGGGCTCTTGCCAAGTCAGAGATCAGAATATGTGAGTGTTAAGGATAAGCATACTCTTGAATATATTAACTATGTTGAACGTTTATGGTCAGAATTTAAAGATGTTATTAATAACAAACCTATGGATGGAGAGATATGGTGTTTTAAGTATTGCAGGCCAGGCAACTATCCAACAAGAAGAATTGCTGCGATCAGTCGTCTCCTGTCAGAAAATTATGACACCGGGATTTTTCGGATGATATTAACGTCTTTTGAGAAGACAGACAAAATCAAGAGTGACATAGCTAATATAAAAACTATCATAAAGGATACAATGTCTATCTTTTTAGAATTATATGACGATCATTGGTCACATTACTATACGTTTGGAGGGAAAAGATTAAGAACAAAGAGACGGTTGATTGGCAAAGAGCGAGCTACCGTAATATTCATAAATATAATTGTTCCCGTTTTCTTAGCATATGCAAGAAAAAGAGAAAATTCTGAATTAGAAGGGAAATTGTTTAAGGCCTTTAAACAGCATCCGAAATTATCACCAAACAATATTACAAGGTTTATGGGCTATCGAATTCTGGGTAAGGACTTACAGGAAGGAAGCGTGGTTAATTCCGCGAGACGCCAGCAGGGGCTTTTGCAAATATTTAAAGACTTTTGTGAGAGCGACGACATTGCGTGTGAGAAATGCGTTCTTTTGCAAACAATTAGTTCAATGGTGTAGGTGGTAGAAATATGAATTTACAAAAAATTAAGTATTTTCTGGTGGGTGTTTTGGGTTCTATTACTATCAGGTCTTTATTTAGTACAATGAGTATTAAAGAGATTCCGGATGGTTATTCACTAAACCTGGAGCGTCAGGGTAAATACGCAATATACGCCTTCTGGCATGCGCATATGCTGCTTCCGGCATATGTGGGTAAGAATCGTAATGTAAGGGTCTTGATAAGCCAACATCGTGATGGTGAATATATTGCACAGATTGTTCAGAGATTAGGCTATGGTGTCGCCAGAGGGTCTACTACCAGGGGAGGCGCAAAGGCTCTGTTGAGAATGATAAAGCAGATAAAAGAGGAATCGATATCTTTGGCAATAACTCCCGACGGTCCTAAGGGTCCCAGGTTTGTCGCTCAGTCCGGAGCAATACTATTAGGGCAGAAGACGCAATACCCAATTATTCCGGTCATGATATATCAAGAGAAGTATTGGGAGCTTCCAAGTTGGGATAGGTTTTGTATACCCAAACCTTTTTCCAAAGCGAGGATATTTTATGGAAACCCTATTCAGGTGCCGTCTAAGCTGGAAAAAAATGAGATGGAGGAGTACCGTGTGAAATTAGAGAACGAACTCTTAAGATTGGCGCATGAGACAGAAAGTATTATCAAGGATGTGTAATACAATAAATTATAATTCTCAAGCAACAAATTCCAAATAGATCTTAATCGATATTTGAAATTTGTTGCTTGTTGCTATGTA
>CAYTGO010000002.1:12966-28638 GCA_964437425.1 uncultured Candidatus Scalindua sp. | reverse complement strand
CAAATTCCAAATAGATCTTAATCGATATTTGAAATTTGTTGCTTGTTGCTATGTAGCTATATATGAAATAACCTCATGATGTCATTCTTGGTTGCATAGATCATAAGTGTTAGAACTAATCCCATGCCAATATAATTGGCTATTGCCATTGTTTTCTCACTGACTGGAGAACCTTTGAGCTTTTCAATTCCAAGGAACATGAGATGTCCGCCGTCCAGGACCGGAACTGGTAATATGTTTATCACTGCCAAGTTGATACTGATAATGGCCATGAAGTACATTAGCTTGCCTATACCAGATTGTGCCGATGCATAGGATGCCTGGGCGATCAGTACCGGACCTCCTAACGCCTTAGTTGATAATTTCTTTGATAAAAATCCCTGAATGGTCAAATAAATTCTTTTAATATTTATAACTGTTTTGTGTGTGCCTACACCACACGCTTTAAAGAATCCATATCTTCTGTACTCCTTTTTTTCTCTGAATTTAATTCCCAGTACACCTTGTGCATTCTTCTCGTTTTTCTGTGGTTTTATTGTTGTTGTGACAGTCTCATAATTATGAGACCATGCAATTTCAAACTCCTTGCCCTGACTGGCAGTAACAAGCGTTAATAGCTGGCTCCACTCCGTTATATTTTCTCCGCTTATAGATGTGATCTTGTCACCGGGTTTTATTCCTGATTTCTCAGCAGGAAAACCCTCAACTGTTGAATCTACTATCAATCCGTAGTGAGGGAAGATTCCTTCAGAAAATTTCTTGACAGTTTCTTCTCCCAGTTTTGTAAATTTTATATTCTTTACTTCGTTACCTCTTTTTACTTGTAGTGTAATCATGCCGTCAGGCGAATCTTTTACCGTGCTTATTAACTCTGAGAAGCCATGAACATCATGTGAATTAACTTTAACTACCTCGTCACCTTTATTCAGCCCGAGAGAGTGTGCAAAACTACCCTTTTTTACACCATCAAGTTTTGATGTTGCACAGGATAGTCCGATCATCCATCGGGTAACAATAGATGGAGTCACCTTGATATCTCTCTTTTGTTCATTTCGTAAAACAGCAAGGTTGAGCTCTTTGCCAGGATTTGCATTTATTATTTTTCTGAAATCACTTGCTGAGTCAATTGCTTTGCCATTAACCGCCAGTATTTCATCATTAACGTTCAGCTCTGATACCTGTGCAGGAGCATCTGCATTTTCGACGGTAAATATTTTGTCTACTTCCAAGGTACTTGCCGGTGCGATTCCTATGCGTTGAACCCCGACTGAAGCATCATACTCTGGTACTACGTTAACATTGAACGTCTGATCGTCTCGTTCGATCTCCATGTTAACACCTGCAGGAGATCCATTGAGCGCTATGGAAATGAAAATATCCTCAAAGTCGGGGTCGGTAACATTGTCGATTTTGACAATTTTATCTCCCGCTCGTATTCCGGCTTCCCATGCAGGTCCACCTGGCATGGCTTGTCCTATTTCTGAAGTAATGAAAGGGACTCCTACATTGAAGGCTACGATAAAAAGAATAAATGCTAAAATTGTATTGCAAGTGACACCTGCTACGAGTACTGCAGCACGTTGCCATGGCTTTTTAGACATGAACTCCCAGGCCTCACCGGTATTTGAGTCCTCCCTTTGCTCACCAGCGAGTTTTACATAACCGCCCAAAGGTATAAGTGAAACTCTGTACTCAGTTTCACCAAACTGTTTGCTGATGATTGCCGGACCGAACCCGAGTGAAAATGCATGTACTCTCACTCCTATTTTCTTGGCAACCAGGAAATGTCCAAGTTCATGTATAAAGATAAGCAAACCTATCCCAATAATTACTAAAACAACATTTGATGATATTCCTATGAAAGGCATATTTTAGTCTCCTTGCGCGCGTATTCGTCCGCATCCATGATATCCTGCAGAGTGGGGTCACTTATAAAATTATGCTCATTCATAACGTGTTCCACCGTATTTGCGATATCGGTAAATTTGATTTTATTATCTAAGAACTCCTGGACAGCTACTTCATTTGCTGCGTTAAATGTAGCGCCCATAGTACCGCCTTTTTCAACTACTTCATATCCTAATCTTAATGCCGGGAATTTATCCATATCCGGTTTCTGGAAATTAAGAGTACCCAGCTCAGCCAGGTCAAGTGATTTTACATTACCATTTTCTCTGTCAGGGTATGTCAGTGCAAATTGTATGGGCACTTTCATATCAGGTAATCCCATCTGGGCGATGACAGAACCGTCACAGAACTCAACGAGCGAATGGATTATTGACTCAGGGTGTATTACTACCTCAATCTGAGTCGCATCCAGATCGAAAAGCCATTTCGCTTCAATTACTTCAAGCGCCTTATTCATCATTGTTGCAGAATCAATAGTAATTTTATTACCCATGCTCCAAGTCGGGTGGTTAAGAGCCTCCTCTTTTGTGACTTCAGACAGTTTCTCTATCGGATGATTACGAAATGGTCCACCCGAAGCCGTAATGATAATCTTTTTAACCTCATTACGGTGGCCCGCTCTTAATGCTTGCAACACGGCGCTATGTTCACTGTCAACAGGAATTATGCTTACATCATTCTCTTTCGCAAGTGGCATAATTAATCCGCCCGCCATAACTAATGCTTCTTTATTAGCCAGGGCAAGAGTTTTTCTGTTTTTAATAACTTCAATAGCAGCAGGGAGTCCTGCTCCTCCAACTATTGCCGAAAGGACGATGTCTACGTTCTCCCTGGAAACCATTTCCCTGACACTGTTTGCTCCGGTGAGAATTTGTACAGAATTGCCTGGCAGACTATTTTTCAGTGAATCTACATATTGTTCATCTGCAAGAGACACACTTTCAGGTTTAAACTCACTAACCTGTTCTGATAACAGCTCCCATTGTGAATTTGCTGACAAAGCAACAACCTTATATTTGTGCTCAAGATTTCTTATAACATCAAGCGTGCTTTTGCCTATTGAACCTGTTGAGCCGAGGATTACTACGTTTTTCATAATTATATTGATTCGATTTCTTCCAGTAAGGTAGATACCATCTCACTTTCAGGAATCTTTCTTATCTTTTCACCTTTTTTAAATAAGAATCCGACTCCATTTCCACCGGCAATTCCTATGTCGGCTTCCATTGCCTCTCCAGGTCCGTTAACGATGCACCCCATAACGGCAATCTGAACAGATTTTTTTTGTTCAGGAAGTCTTTTCTTCACTTCATTAACAATATTTAGAAGATCTATCTCGCAACGGCCGCAAGTAGGACATGATATTATCTCCGCTTCTGTTCTCTTTGATAGTCCAAGTGCTTCAAGGATCTTATAGCCCGCCTTTACTTCCTGATGGGGGGGGCCTGTATAAGAGACTCTCAGTGTGTCACCAATTCCTTCCGAAAGCAAACCTCCAATGCCGATTGCCGATTTTATTACCGCATCGTCAGGAGCACCTGCTGCTGTAATACCCAGATGCAGTGGATAGTCACACTGTTTTGCTATAGAACGGTATGCATCCATTGTCTGTTGTACATCAGATGCCTTTAATGAGACTAATATATCCTTAAACCCCAATGATTCGAAATGTTCACAATAACTTAATGTTGTCTTGACCATTAAGGATACAAGATCTTCATCGTGCCCATTATTACTTCTGATAGAGCCGGAATTAACGCCTATTCTGATGGGCACGCCTTTGTCCTTTGCAAGGCGTACAATTTCCTCAAGCTTGTCCCTTTTCTTCATGTTGCCGGGGTTGATACGGATCTTATCTACACCTTGCTTAATGGCTTCAATGGCGAGATTATGTCCAAAATGTATATCCGCAACCAGTGGTATTTTTATTCTTTTTTTGATTTCACCAAGACATTTGACCGAATTAACATCAGGAACGGCAACTCGGATAATCTTGCATTTGAGTGCTTCCAGCTCGTGGATCTGTTTTACTGTTGCTTCGATGTCATCTGTGTGGGTATTTGTCATTGATTGAATAGCGACTGGTGCATTACCACCAATCTCTATAGAACCAACTGAGACAGTCCTTGATTTACGTCTATTTGTCATTTAAAAGCAGTCTATAATTAACTTTATCGAATTTAATTAAATCCATTTTAACAACATATTATATAAACTCAAGTTATTATATTAGGCTTGAATGTAGTCAAGATTGGATCTTTGTAATTGGTTCATTTTTAAAGGAATAGAGTTAAATTTACTGAATAATGAGCCTTAAACAAAATACTTGACACTTTATTATCACGGTTTATCATAGGTTTTAAAGATGAAACTTGTGGATAATTTAGTAAAAACAAGGGAATTAAATGAATTTTATCAGTGCATATACGCTTGAAGTGACTATGCACTTATTAATTGGAATGGGAGAGTGTTTTGGCTGTACAAATAGAAAATCTTAAACAGAATGCTGATGAATCAAAGTTAGAAGGAAAAAAGAAGAAGCCTTCCTGGATGACTTCGCTCAGATTCAGATGGATATCGCAGATTGCATTTATTATCTTAACAATATATATTGGATGGTCATTTTATCTGTTTGTGAAATATTGTGAATCCGGCGGTATTAGTACTTATGTAGCAAGGCCACCGGGGATAGAGGCGTTTTTGCCTATTGGCGCATTTATGGGGCTTAAGTATTTTCTGGGCACTGGTTCGGTGGATCCGTTGCATCCTGCTGGCTTTATTATATTTGCTTCTATATTGGTAACTTCGTTTCTGTTCCAGAGAGGTTTTTGCAGCTGGATATGTCCGGTTGGAACTATGTCTGAGTGGGCGTGGAGATTTGGCGATTGGGTAAAGTCTAAATTTAACAGCAGGGTTAGCTATTGGTTGGAAAAGTTTCCGGTAAAACTTACATGCGGCCTCAGCATGATAACAACACCGATTGTCGCCTTGATGCTCCTGAATATGATAACTTTTGCCTCATTTAAATCATCAGGCATGAAGTTTATCTTCCCTCTTATGATCGCGGCCATTATCATACCCTTTGTCCTTCCCAGGAAGATATGGCCAGCCCGAGTGGAAGACTCTATCGCACGTGCATGGAAGTATACACTTTTGGCTTTTTTTGCAGTTAACATTGTAATAAAGATGTCGGCTGTTCAGATTGGGATGATATTTGCAAAAGCTCCGTATATGAAGGTCGCAGACATAAAGATGATGAATTTTTTCCTTAACCTTTCTATGCTTGCGATAATTATTTTATCGTTGATATTCTTTTTTTCAATTTTCAATAAGAATTATTGGTGTAGATATTTTTGCCCTTATGGTGCATTTATCGGGGTTCTGGGGTGGGCCAGTGCAATAAGAATAGTCAGAAATAAAAAGACGTGTATTGATTGCAGTAAATGTACGGTTGCGTGCCCTGTTTACATAGAGGTGGAGAAAAAGAGTATTGTTTATGATGTAGAGTGCCTGGGGTGCTATGATTGTGTTGATTCGTGTCCCGTAAATGGTGCGCTCGATATGAAGGTTTTGGGGTTTGGCAAGAAGATTCATTATGCAGTATATGCCGGTCTTGTAGTTGGCCTATTTGTAGTTTTTATGAATACCGCACGATTTACCGGATACTGGCATAATGATGTGTCAGTACAGGAGTACACGGAGTTGGTACAGGACCTGGATAATCCAAGGTTTAAACATAAGCAAGGTAAATTCGAGATAGAGGAGTAGCATCTCATTATCATGTGGTTGTAAAGTGTTATTTATGTTAGATAAAAATAATATTTTTCATGATCTTATAGTCGAGGTGAGAACGTTAACATCGTCTCACAATCCTATTCCTCTTTTTGATGACTTGCACCTTGATTCTCTAGATGGTGAATGTCATTTTACAACGTCAATGAAAACACTGTTGGTGATGAGTAAGGTGATCGAAGATACATTGAAATTGCACAAAAAACGATGTTCATTATATTCCGGATTTCAGGAATTAAGCAGATTTAATGAACATCGTGAAAGATATGCTAAATTAGCAGCCTCTGCAGACAAGATATTCGTTATAGGTGTTGCAGACTCACCGGTTAAGGACGTTGCTGATAATGTGCATATAAGGACAATGAATGCGGATATAATTCGCAATAATTGGATTTCAATCATAACAGACAAAAACATCAACATTTCATTGATAGCACAGGAATTGACTTCTCAAGAACACCACGGAGGGTACATTGGCTTTTATACAAATAGTAAATCCATTACTGAAAAAGCCGTTAACTTACTAATTGATAATAATGTACTGAGTGAAGATCCGGTTCCAGGCAAACAGACCTATTTTAATATTTAATAATCACTCGTTACATAAACATGTTCTCTCTTTCTAGGTGGCTTCAGAGTTGAAATTCCCTCGAAAGAGAGGTCGGCATCCTGATCTTTATGTCAAGCTCTGAAATAACTATTCTTGTAGTAGGCTCACACCCTGATGATGTAGAAGCGGGGATGGGGGGTAGTATAATAAAATTCCTGAAACTTGGACACGAAGTTCATATCGTTGATCTTACAAATGGAGAGCCTACACCGCATGGCACTCCGGAAATAAGGAGTGAAGAGTGTAACAAGGCAACCGCATTGCTTGGTGTAACTGGCAGAACAAATCTTGACCTTCCAAACCGTTATCTCTTTGATAATATAGAATCAAGGAATAAGCTTGCTGAAGTTATTCGTAGAGTGAGACCTCATATCATGTTTCTTCCATATTGGGAAGATGCACACCCTGATCATATACAGGCAACACAAATTGGTGAGGCAGCAAGGTTTTATGCTAAGCTTACAAAAACAGATTTGGCAGGTGAGCCGTGGTATCCTGGTCGGATTCTCTATTATTTATGGTCTCATCAACGAGTGCATCTCTCCCCGGCCTTTATTGTTGATATCAGTGATGAGTTTGAAGGTAAGGTAGAGGCAGCAAAATCCTATAAGTCACAATATGCCTATGATGAAGAAAAATGGCAATCCGTAAATGGGGCAATGCGATCATGCGGTCAGTATTTTGGCTCGTTAATCGGAACAAGGTATGGAGAACCATTTGCGAGTCGTGAGGAAGTGGGGCTGAGAGATATAAGAGACTTGATATGAAGGGATTCCGCGTTGGCAAGCTAAATACTGATCTGCTGGACGAATTGATAAGTGGCATAAAGAAAAAGGATCCAAGGGTTGTTGTGGGTCCGAAAGTCGGTGAGGACGCTGCAGTAATTGACATTGGAGATAAATATCTTATTGCGACAACGGATCCAATAACCTTTACGTCCTATAAGATTGGATGGTATATGGTCAATGTGAATGCAAATGATATTGCAGCTATGGGAGGGACTCCAAAGTGGCTTCTAACATCTATCTTTCTGCCGGAGAATAAAACAGATAGTGCGTTAGTTAAGGAAATATTTCGTGATATAGAAAAGGCTGCTGATGAATTAGGCATTGCCATTTGTGGAGGACATACAGAAGTTACTAAAGGTCTGAATAGACCAATTGTTTCGGGGAATATGCTTGGCGAGGTTGATAAAAACAAACTAGTGAAAAATTCTAATGCTAGGGTTGGAGATGAGATTATATTGACTAAAAGCATTGCGATCGAAGGAATGGCACTTCTTGCGAGGGATAGAGAAAAGGAACTGTCTGGGAAATATGGAAATCTGTTTGTAGAGAGGGTTCAGAACTTTTTACATGATCCTGGAATCAGCGTTGTCAAGGAGGCGCATATAGCAAATCAAGAAGCCGAGGTTCGTGCGATGCATGATCCGACTGAAGGTGGACTGGCAACCGGATTGTTAGAACTTACAAGAGCGTCAAATACAGGTGTTATAATTTATGAAGATAAGATTCATTGTTCAGAGGAAACAAGGACTTTGTGTTCTGAGTATAAAATTGATCCGTTAGGTGTTATTGCCTCTGGTGCACTATTAATAGTAGTAGGCCCTGATGACAGAGATAATGTGCTAAATAAGCTTGTACAAAATGATATAGAGTGCGCAGTGATTGGCAAATTAACGGAAAAAGAGAATGGTTTGAAAATAGTGGCTGATGGGAAGGAGAGAGAGCTGCCTTTTTTTGAGGTAGATGAAATTGCCAGGGTTATGTAAATCAATGAATGATAACCGTATAACACTATCCTGATCGTTATAATTAGCTTGACACCTATAGGCTTTGATTGTAGAATCCCCGAGAATTGAGCGATGAGACATGCATTTTTTTTGATTCGCAGAAGTGCTTTTATTAGAACTGCTTAACTATTTCTTTGTGAGTAATAAGTTATGAATGGATACGGCGATAAACCGGAATTCAAATTTGAAAAAATACAATTTGATCCTTTCAAAAAGTTTATAATACCGATAGCTATTGTTATAGGTATCATCATACTTGGATTTTCTTCAGTATTTACGGTGAAAGCCAATCAGGAAGCAGTAATACTAAGATTTGGTAAGTATTCTGATACGGTTGGGCCGGGATTGCATTTTAAGATGCCATTTGGTATTGATAACGTGTATGCAGCTGAGGTCAAGCGTATATACAATGAAGAATTTGGTTATAGAACTGTTCGGTCTGGAAGGGAGAGCATGATTGATTATAACTTCAGGGGTGCGGCCGAAGTATCTCTCATGCTGACCGGAGATAGGAACTGTGCCGTGGTTCATTGGGTAGTAAGGTATAAGATAAAAAACCTGAAAGATTTTCTCTTTAATGTCCGGAATGTGAAAAGCACTATAAGAGATGTTTCTGAAGCCGTAATGAGAAGGATTATAGGTGACAGGTCTATTGACGAGGTGCTTACTATTGGAAGAAGAGCTATTGAGGATGTCGCGGAGACGGAAATAGAATCTGTTTTGGATAGTTATGGCTGCGGAATTGATATACAAGTAGTTAACCTGAAGGGTGTAAATCCTCCGGCACAGGTTAAGGATGCATTTGATGCAGTTAATAAAGCGGTGCAGATGAGGGATCAGATTACGAATGAGGCTGAAGGTAAGAAGAACAAGATCATACCGGCTGCAATGGGAAAGAAGGAACAGGCAATTAGAGAGGCAGAAGGGTACAAGATAAAGAGGATAAACGAGGCAACGGGAGATACCAAAGCATTTCTTGCTGTCTTGAAAGAGTATGAAAAGGCGAAGGATATAACCAGGAGGAGGCTTTACCTTGAAATGATGGAGAAGGTAATTCCTAAATGTGAAGATATATACATAATCGATAAAGAACAAAAAGGGATTTTGCCAATACTCAAATTGGGAGAGAGTAAGGTGTTGAAATGAAACAAAACACTCAGTCATTCATAACAATTGCTATAATTGCTATAGTGGCAATTATTATTATAGCCAGTAGCTCTTTTTATGTGGTAGATATTAAGTCTCAATGTGTAATTACTCAATTTGGTAGGCCGGTTAAGGTTGTTCAACATCCGGGTTTAAAGATAAAGACACCATTTATTCAAAAAGCAAAGTTCTTTGAAAAGCGTATCATAGAGTGGGATGGAGAGCCAAGTGATATCCTGACAAGAGATAAGGAAAATATTGGCATTAATACCTGGGCGCGTTGGAGGATTGTTGACTGTTTGAAATTTTATACCTCGCTGGGAACAGAAAGCAGGGGGCAGGGTGTGCTGGATGAGGTTATAGAATCTGCCGTTAAAAATATTGTTAGCGCGTACCCGCTAAATGAGGTACTCAGAAATTCTAAAAGGAAGCTGGAGTACACGACAGTAGAGTTGGAAAAGGCGGAGATGGATAAGAAGGTAAAGGTTTCTCATGGAAGGTCTAGCCTGGTCGGAGAAATAAATGAGATGGCAAATAAAGAGTTGAGTGAAAGATATGGTTTGGAGCTGGTTGACGTCAGGATAAAACATATTAATTACGTGCCAGCAGTTATTCCGAAAATATTTGACAGGATGCGCTCTGAAAGAATAAGAATTGCGAATAAATACGAATCTGAGGGAAGAAGAGATGAAGCAGAGATTTTGGGCTTTATGAAGAAAGAACTGGAGAAGATAGAGTCTGAAGGTTATAAAATAGCGACTGAGACTAGAGGTGAAGCAGACGCTGCAGCTGTAAAAATATATGCGGATGCCTATGAGAAAGACCCTGATTTTTATTCTTTTACAAAAACTCTTGAAACGTATGAAAAGACAATTGACGAAAACACCCGATTATATTTGAGCACAGATAGTGATTACTACAAATATATAAATAGTTTTATGGAAAAGTAGAAGATTTCTGTGTTATTACCGCCGGTTTACATGTAATGGATTAGGTGTTCATTAACAAACACTTCACACTGTCGGAGAAATTAGGATTGTAATGACGTTGCTTGACTTACACTCGATGTACAACATGCCTGATTGCATTTCATTTTAATCTGTTGGATATTGTGCTGCTTACCTATACCACTCGCATATATTACTTCTGTCTTTACTGGTATAAACGTTAAACATCTTCAGCTGATAATTATTTATGCATCCTAAACCTCATTTTATTTCTGGAAATAGAAAGATATTCTTTTATTTTCTAGCAGCATCCGGAATATTACACCTTGTTTTCATTTTTTTAACTTCCAACATGAGTCATTTGCTAAAGCCGGTAATTAACTATAGTGATTATGGAACGAAGGAGAGTGACTATCTTATAGAAATAGACCTTGGATCAGAAGATCAGGAAGAAGAGAATGTTGAAAGCGAAGAGTTGGGAGAAGCTGAGGGACTTGAAGAGGAGGAGCAGCTTTTTGTAGATACATCTGAAAGTGCAGTAGATGAGGAAACTCAAGCTGAGACTAATAAGATAGGAGAAAAGGGTTCTATCGCGAGAGACATGCTTTCGGATGAAAATAATATTAATGATAAACCCCGGCTAGAGAGTGAAAGTAGTTTTCCTGGAGAAGCTCCTGATGAATTTGCATCAACTGTGTTGCGAGAATCAGGCATGCCAGTGGAGATTAGTCCAAGTGAACCGGTAAATGAAGTGACTGAAGAAGCTATTGATGATCCAGTTGAAGAGGAGGTGGTAGCCGATTCGCCTGAGATTGGCAATAGTGAGGAACTGCATGCTAGTGATGCTGCTGAAGAACTCGATGCAACAATGGAAGAGCCTGTCGTTAAGGATATAAAGCCGGTAGAGAGTGCTGAGGAGGTTGTTTCTGAAGTACTGGGTTCAGACGTAGTAGTACTGGAGTCGGAATCAAAAGAAAGTGATGATACAGATGCTGACGTAGCAGAGGAAGAAATAGAAAAACCAACCGAGCCGGCTGAAGAACTTACAGAAATAGCATCTATTTCAAAAATAATGATGAAAGAAGTAGTTGAAGGTAGGAGAGAGAGTGTGGCGAACAAGTTGCAGAAAAAAAATAAGTCTTCTGATCAACAGGATAATAACGTTCCTCGTGGTAGTGATGCTCCTTTTTTTGAGGATAATATATCCAACGCGCCTCTGAGTGGTGCAGAATCTTTTAATGTTAAAAAACACGAATACGCACCTTATTACAAACATATAAAAGATAAAATAAGGTTGTACTGGTTGTTGCAGTATGGTACAGATGCTTCTATTAATCAAGTAACCAAAGGTTTTAAACCTATTGTTGTTACTTTTAAGGTATTTCCTTCCGGGAAAATAAAAAATGTTGAGATTGTTGATACTGCGGGTAACGAACTATTAGCTTCTAAGATTAGAGTATCAATTAAGAACACAACTTTAGATAAGTTTCCGGATTACATTAACGAAGAACATATAGATGTTAAATTTAGTTATTTCTTTTATTGATAGGGAGGTTTTATATTGGAATGGTTGATGGGTGGTGGCCCAATAATGGTACCCATATTTGTTTGCTCGGTTATCGCACTAGCCGTTATTCTGGAGCGTATAGTCAGCCTTCGCAGAAGTCGTATTATGAGATCTGAATTGATCGAAGTAATTGAAGCGGTCAGGGGTCCGGAGGATATTCAGGTAATATACAACAGATGCAATGTAATACAGGGTCCTTTTTCTAATATAATTAAACGTACAATCTCTAACACTCATTTGTCGAGGGAAGAAAAAGTGTTAGATATTCAGGCTACAGGAAGGCAGGAGGCCAGGGCTTTGGAAAGGATGTTGGTAGTCTTGGAAATTATTACTGCAATTACTCCACTTCTTGGATTACTTGGAACTGTGCTGGGTATGAGCCAGGTATTTGATGTGATATCAGAGGTAGGTTTGGGTCAGACAAAAGCATTTTCCGGTGGTATTGCACAGGCTCTAAGGACTACCATAATTGGACTGGGAGTGGCAATACCTTCATTGATTGCATATAGTAGTTTTGATAGGAAGGTTGATAACCTGATACTTGAAATGGAAAAATACTCAATGTCACTTTTGAATAAATTATATTCTTCAGAGAACGCTGATTCCATGGGTTCTGGTGGAAAATAACTATGCAATTTCGTATTAAAAGATATATAAAGCCGGTAATTAATATTGCTTCATTAGTAGATGTTCTCTTTCTGCTTTTAATATTTTTCATGGTAACCTCCGCTTTTGTCGAACAGCCAAATATTAAATTAGAGTTGCCTGCTACCAGGCATTCCGAAGTAAGTAAGGTAGAGAGAACGGTGTTAACCATCTCTCGTGACGGACAATTATTTCTAAAAGAAAAACCTGTTGACAAACAAAACCTTGAAAAAGAACTCAGAAGGTTGATGTTGGACACGGGAGATGATGTCCTTGTCTTGAAGGCAGACAAGATGGTGCCTTACGGAGATGTAGTTGATATCATGGATTATGCTAAAGGTGCAGGTTTTAAAAAGGTTGTTGCTCCAACTATCATGGAAGAATAGTGACGAGGTAGTGGATCAATGTTACATGTAGTAGCTCAAAAATATGAAAGGGGTGTAGGGTTTGCTGGGTAATAATTTCAAGGATTTAGTAAAAATAATGGAAACACTCAGGAGCAAGGATGGGTGTCCCTGGGATAATGAGCAGACGCATGATTCTCTTAAATCCTGTTTAATAGAAGAGGTTTATGAGATTGTTGATGCAGTAGATTCAAAGGACTCAGAAGGTTTAAAAGAAGAACTCGCAGATCTGTTTTTTTTAATTATATTCTATTGTAAAATTGCAGACGATAATAATAATTTCGATATAAATAGTGTCTTGGAGTCTTGCTTAGAAAAGATGACCAGGCGGCATCCTCATGTCTTTGGTGATAAGTCAGCTAAAAATGCAAGTGAGGCATTAAACCAATGGAATGAAATTAAGAAAAAAGAAAAAGAGTCAAAGCAAAATGGTAAGGAGAGTAATAAATCAATAGTGGATAATGTTCCAATACATATGCCAGCATTACAAAAGGCACAAAAAGTTCAAAAGAAGGTTGCACGTGTTGGCTTTGATTGGGAAGAGATAGATGATGTAATAGCAAAAGTTCATGAGGAGCTAGAGGAGGTCAAGGAGGCAATCAAGAATAAGGAGAAAGAGCCGATAGCCGAAGAGATAGGCGATTTATTGTTTGCCGTGGTAAACCTCTCAAGGTTTCTAAAGCTGGATTCGGAAGACTTATTGCGGAAGAGCATATCGAAATTTACTGGCAGGTTTAAGAAGGTAGAGATGCGAGTTGCCGCTTTGGGGAAAAAAATAGAAGACTGCTCGTTGGGTGAGCTAGATGGTATTTGGAATGAAATCAAGAATTGAGCATTGCTTAAGAGAGGGTTCATGCTGCTGACGCATTGATTGCTAAGTCATCCAATATGGGTATCTTAGGTAAATTTGCATTTCTGAGGGTTGAAGAAGAGTTTATTAAACAGCGGTTATGAAATTATACTAATTGCTTTTCCATAAATTTTTTATTTTTTAATTAAATGGAAAACAATTTATGACGATTTTGTTCGTATAATTATGTTGACTTTATAGGGGATACTACAATATAATCCGCGATATTACGTGTTCTTGATTTTCATCAACAAGATAGTTGCGTCTGGGGCTATACACAGTAAAGGGTGTCGTAAGTCATAATATTGTTGTGCCTTAGCCGTTAATATATTTATAAAGGCGTATTTGCGCCAGAAATTAAAGATTTAAGAACTTAGCACAAATACGCGATTTTAGCTAAGTTGTTGCGTGTTAGAGTGTTAGGGGTGTATGGTGTTCTTGTTTTGAATATTGGTATATCTATTGCTTCGATACATACGCTAAGTTATTCATTTGAATACTGAATACTATATAGTCGTCTAGGGTTGTTAGAGACTTTACTTTACACATGCTTGTCGCCTAATATGCAAATTCTTAAACTAGCTACATACCAGAGAAAATTTTCCTTCCACACAGTGTTGTCTTTAATTCTCGTTACGTTAACAAAGGAATATCTATTTTAACGTGTTTTTCTTTATTTAAAAAATATTTTAACTTATAGGAATTTAAATGTTTGTCTTTTACTTTATTGCGTTTACTAATTAAGTAATAGAAAAAGAAAGGGGTGAAGTATATGCGTTTTAAACAGAACAATGTAATTTGGTTTCTGTTGATCTTGGTTGCTGCAGTTTTCATGATGTGTGGCGTTGCGAGCGCAGCAGATCCAACAGGGGATAAGACTTTTGCTTTGGACATCAGGGGAATCAGTATGTCCAACAACTTTACATGGATTCTTATTTGTTGCTTCGTGATATGGTTCATGCAGGTGGGTTTTGTCTTATTGGGAGGTTTATTGCCTGCTAAAAATGCGCTGAACTACATGACTCACTGCTTTATCGCCACTACTCTTGGTGTTATCCTATATTGGTTCGTTGGTTTTGGTCTAATGTTTGGCGGATTCGAGTTTCTGGGACAGCATATTGGCCATGGTAATCAATTCATGGGGCTGAGCGGTTTTATGTTGTTAGGTGATGCATACGACGTAAGAGTGATTCTGCTGTTTATATTCCAGGCTGTAGTTGCGACATTTATTGGTAGTATCATTGCCGGTGCTGTTGCTGAGAGAATGAAACTCTGCTCTTATATACTCATGTTTTTCTTCGTTTATATCTTTATCTATCCAATTTATGGACATTGGGTATGGGGAGAAGGATGGTTGTGGGAGTTGCCATACGGTGTAGGCCTTAGAGACTTTGCAGGATCCGGAGTTGTTCATTTAATTGGTGGAACTATTGGATTTGTTGGTGCTGCATTCCTGGGCCCAAGGGCTGGGAGGTATAATGAGGATGGGTCGTCAAACTCAATACCTGGTCATAATGTTGGTTACATGATTGTTGGTACAATACTCCTTGCATTTGGCTGGTTGTTTTATGATGCCGGAAGTACATTGGCAGCAGGAGACTTAAGAATGTCTGTTGTTGCTGCAAATACAGCACTTGCAGGGTCAATTGGTGCTGTCACAGTACTCTTCCTCACTTACTTGTTATCAGGTCATACTGATGTCGGTGAGGCATGTAATGGTGCTTTGGCAGGATTTGTAGCTATTTCAGCAGGGTGTGCTTATGTTGCTCCATGGGCTGCGGTTGTAATAGGGTGTCTTGCCGCAATAGTCTACCTAATTTCGTTCTGGATTATCGGTAGCAAATTCAGAGTTGATGATCCGCTCGGTGCTTGTTCTGTTCATGGTGCCAATGGTTTCTGGGGTTTAATTGCCTTGGGTATCTTTGCGGATGGTTCGTATGGTGGTGTTTCTGGTGTAATAACAGGCCATTACGGGCAGTTGGTTGCACAGGCTATTGGAGCTGTAACTGCA
>CAYTGO010000002.1:0-12866 GCA_964437425.1 uncultured Candidatus Scalindua sp. | reverse complement strand
AATTAGTAGAATATTTGGAATTTGCTATTTGGTTCTTTCTCGACTGAAAGACAGCGTTGGTCTTTTCGTGAATCCTTAAAATCTATTTAATATCTTCCCATAAATATGCATAAGGCCTTATTACGAAACTGCCCATGTTGGCGCCCTTTTAATAACATGAGCTGTGGTGCATAAATAATATTCTGACTACAGCAGAATAAATGATACTGTTTAAGGCCGTGTCTTGCTTTTTCGTATGAATGGTTCTGGTTATTACATGTTTTTTTGCCTGGACATTAAAAAATAATTAATTTAGCAGGCATTATATGGTTCTTCTCGATTTAAGCTGCCAGTTGTAAGTGTAATGGTAGTTTGGCAATAAGCATGGCTGTTTTACCGCTGGTACATATAAGCCATAAAAGAGCAGGCTGGTTACTGGCGCAAATGCTACATTAATAGTTGTAAGTCTTGAAAGTTGTATTGGTTATGGTTTTTTTTGTTTGTATTTTTTTTATTGGTATATGTATTGCTATGTTGTTATGACTCAAGCTTTTCATAATTATTTTTAAATGTATGATTGTTTTAACAGATTGAGTATTTATTAGATATGACTTTTTGAAAAATCACAATATGAATAATTCTGCTGAATCGCTTCCTAGTATCAAATTATCGACGGTAATAGATCATTCAGAAGTTAATGATGATCTGTTCATAGTAGGATATAATAGTTTGTTGGCGAATAGTGATTCCAAGGCTGCGAGGGATTTTTATTTGCTTCTGATGGTGTATGTTAATTATTTTTGTATTCCGGTTTTTTCTTTTGCTTTAAAAAGTTTAAATGCATTGAGAGAGTGTGTTCGATGTACATATAGTGAAATTGTGAGAGTTACTGATATGCCTATTGCTTTTTTCATGGTGGATAAAGAATATATTACAATGATACCTTTTTCACGAACAATGCAGGTAGAATGTAATTTTTTATCAGGAAATGTAAACCGAAAAACCGTGTTACTATAGATTGACTATGGCAACACGGTTTTTTTGTTAATTTAAGTTAATGCTTAAGGCATTGACCTTATACATTGCTGAGATTAATAAGTTAGACCTTTTTTTTTAGTGCCCGATAAAATCTCAGGCCTCTGGATTAGTTATTTGGGCGATTTTAAGTTTTGAGAAGAGGTAGACCTTGTTGGCTGAAAGAGGGGGGGAAGTATATATAGTCGGTAGTGTGTATTAATCGTAATTTTTTATTATTTAGTGCTTTAATAGGAGGTAGCTGTAATGAAAAGAGTTGAAGCAATTATCAGGGATGAAAAATTAAGTGGTGCTAAGGAAGCATTAAAGGCCCTGGGTGTAGCTGGTATGACAGTTACTGAAGTAAAAGGGCACGGTACTCAGAAAGGTATTACTGAAGTGTATCGTGGTAGACAGTATGCTGTAGATCTGTTACCGAAAATTAAGATTGAAGCAGTTGTAGATGATAATGATGTAAAAAAGGTAACTGATGCTATTTGTGAAGTATCAAGAACCGGTAGTATTGGAGATGGAAAAATATTTATTTCAAGCGTGGAAGACTGCATTCGTATAAGAACAGGCGAGTCAGGAGCAAAAGCAATTTAACAATTTTATTAGGATTGTGAATAAGTTGTTAACGTATTTAGTTAGTTTAAATAAAAATGTTTGTTGACAAGACAAAAGGAGGTTACGCGAATGAGAAAGTTTAGTTATATTTCTGTTTTAATGTTGGTCTTTATGGTAGTGGCGTCCCAAACGGGATGGGCTGATGACGCCACACTTGATACCGGTGATAATGCCTGGATACTTACATGCTCTGCCTTGGTGCTGCTCATGACACCTGGTCTTGCTTTCTTTTATGGCGGCATGTGTTCCGTAAAAAACCTGAACAACATGATCATGATGGTGTTCCTGTGTATGGCCATAATCAGTGTTCAATGGGTATTCTGGGGATATACCCTTTCATTTGGCACAGATCATGGAAGCTTTATCGGTGGTTTAGGAATGGCAGGTCTGCATGGTATAACGCCTGATTCACTTTCGGGTACGTTGTCTGAATATACTTTTGTAGCGTTTCAGGCGACATTTGCTATTATTACTGTTGGTCTTATATTAGGTGCTGTTGAGGGTCGTATGCGATTTAGTGCATGCATGTTGTTTATCCCACTCTGGGCGACTGTCTGCTATGATCCTGTTTGCCATTGGGTATGGGGTGGTGGTTGGGCAGGTACGATGGGAATACTTGATTTTGCCGGTGGAACTGTTGTACATATTAACTCCGCTGCTGCTGCGCTTGCACTCTGTGTGATGGTTGGAAAACGTAAAAACGCGAATATCAGGCCTCCAGCAAATGTTCCAATGATAGCACTTGGAGCTGGTCTGCTCTGGTTTGGCTGGTTTGGCTTCAACGCGGGTAGTGAGTTGGCGGCTGATGGCAGATCTGCATTTGCATGGGTGATTACAAATACTGCAGCAGCAACTGCTGCGTTTACATGGATTGTGTGTGAATGGATTCATCGTGGAAAACCAACGCTTCTTGGTATGGCATCTGGTGCAGTTGCAGGATTAGTTTGTATAACTCCGGCAGCAGGGTTTGTAGGACCTCTTGGTGCAGTTCAGATGGGAGTTATGGCTGGAATAGGCTGTTACTTCGCATGTGTAAAAATGAAAGCTGCTTTTGGTTATGATGATGCATTAGATGTTGTTGGAGTACACGGAGTCGGTGGTACTATTGGTGCATTTGCCACAGGACTTTATTGTACTAAGTATGTTATGGGTCCTGATGGTGTTGATGGATTGTTCATTGGATGGAATGCCGAAGGTTTTCATCAATTGGGATTGCAGGTTGTTGGGTTCATGGCAACATGGGTGTACGCATTTGCTGTTACCATAATAGTCTGCCTTATAGTTAAATACACAACCGGATTAAGGACGACTGAAGAGAATGAGGATAAGGGTCTGGATCTGACGCTACATGCTGAAGCTGCGTACCACTTAGAAACAGAATCAGCAGGTACTTTGAAATAAGCAGGTCTTTTTAAGTTGTGTGTAATGTATTAACCGTTGAGTCTGCCATTTGCTGTTAACTATGGTTGTACCAGCGGATCATAGGAGGCGTTGGCTATTTTTATAATAGTCAGCGCCTTTTTTTTTCAGAAAGGAATTTGAACCCTCTCAGATTGTAATTACAGGTGGGGCATTTCCTCATGAAGAGATACATAATAAAAAGAAAAATTGCCCACATTCCTGCAGTAAGTAGAGCAATTATTATATCTGCAGCATCTAATTTATGAAGTCTCTTCGGAACTACAGTCTTTTCACAGTATGGGCAGAAGGTTTTATTAGAGTGTCTTGTTGAGGTGAAAAGGTGTTGTGGGTCAACTAATTTCCTTTGTTTTGAAACAATGCTGGTTATTTTAAAATTTTTGTGCAAGTACCACTTAATTTTACTGCAGGTCGAGTTGTATTTTCCAGCTACGTATAGCTCAAGGCGAAATCCTTTTGGTTTGCGATGTTCTTGATATTTATTTGTAAGAAAGAGCTCAGGGTCATTGGTAATCTTTTTAATGTTATTAATAAGCACATTGAATATGTCAAGATTCATATCTAGTATGCATTAAAGGCAATAATAAGGCAGAATGTATGATGTGCAATGATATCAAAAGATAAAATAGTTTTTTATCGAAATTCGATAGATATCTATAATGTAAAAATATTTAAAAAACAAAATGCAGCGAGGTATTTGGAATATTACACAGCAATGCATTTTTACATTACTATTGGTCAATAAACTAGTATGTCAAATACTTGCAAGCTCGCTTTTTAATATTTCTGCTGTTGCTATTCTGTTCGATGGGTCTTCTTCCAGAAGTCCCAATGTTATCTCATTCAATTTTTGAGGAACAGCGCTGTTAATCTCTATCGGGGATTGACTGGTTTGTGCACGAATTTTACCGGTTAGCACTTCGAATAATATCAACCCTAAAGTATACAAATCCGTTTTGCCATCAATTTTAACCTGTTGCAAAACGGCCTTTTCACCTTTTTCATCTGTTACGTCTTTTAGTAGATTGTTCATCTGCTTCTGTTCAGGAGATGCATATTCTACGGTTAAACCGTTTATAAGTTCACCCGCCTTTATGGAGAGTTCTAAATCAATCAAGCCTATAGTACCAGTGTTCTCATTAAGAATTAGATGTCCTGGTTTTATATCAGCATGTACATATCCTTGTGAATGTAGGTATTGTAAAGGATTAGCGGTACTTGTAATATACTTTACTACGCTTCCAATTTCGTCGGAATCTGGTATACCCTTCTGTTTATAGTACTCAACCAAATCTTCACCTTCAAAATTTTGTAGTACAATGTAATATTCATTCAATACTAATTTGTCATTTTCAAATAATTCTCCTCTACCAGTACCCTTTTCGTATCTTTTTGGAATTTGTGGATGAGAAAACTTTTTCAATACTTCGTATTCACGATCATAACTGTAAGTAGGTGAGTATTTCATTCCCCATTCCCCATTCCCAGGTTTACACAAGATTCCATAATTAGCCCTGTGGCCAGGTCTGTATTTGAAATCCTCAAATTCATATTCTCTTAATTTAAACATAATATTTCCTTTCAATGATACGTAGTCATAATATTTTTGACACAATTTTTACAATAATATGACTTTTGTATATAATCTGATAGTATATCAATTAAAACCAGGGTAGCATGGAATTCCGTGTTCATAAATATCAATCCCGGTGTTTTCTTCACTTACAGGTACTCTCAGCCCGACTGTTTTCTTTAGTATATAGAACAGGATATAACCTGTTCCTAATGCCCACGCTAGAAGAACTATACATCCAATGAACTGTGACAATAGTTGCCACCCTGAACCCGTAATTAATCCATTAACCCCAAGGTAAGAACCATCAGCAAAGATACCCACTGAAAGTAGTCCCCAAAGACCATTTGCTCCATGTACTGAAATTGCTCCTACCGGATCATCAATTCTCAGCCTGACTTCTACAAAGTGCAAGCTTTCTCTCAAAATGATAACAGCTACCAAACCGATAACCACAGCTGCCCAATGTGAAACATAAGCGCCTGAGGCAGTTATCGCAACACAACCTGCCAGGGTGCCATTACATGTCATAACAATGTCGAATTTTCCGGTGTCATAGTATGTGATGTACATAAGCGCCACTCCGCCTGTACATGCAGCAAGAAATGTGTTTGCTGCAATTATTGAAACCCTGAGGTCAGTAGAGCCCAATGTGCTTCCTGCGTTAAACCCAAACCATCCGAACAATAAAAAAAGAGTTCCCAATACGACAAAAGAGAGATTGTGGCCGTGAAACATGTTTGCTGTACCGTCAGGGTTGTACTTACCAAATCTAGGGCCTATTTTCCATGCTCCTACAAAAGCAATTAAGCCGCCAATCCCATGGACCACACCCGATCCCGCAAAATCAATCATTCCTGATCCGAATGGAAGCCTTGATAACCAACCGCCTCCCCAGACCCAGTGTCCGTAAATTGGATAGATTATGCCGCAAAGTACCGCACTACAAATTATATGTGTATTGAACTTAATACGTTCTGCAACAGCTCCAGCCACAATTGTACAAGCGGCAGCAGAGAACATCATTTGAAACAACCACAAACTTGACGTTGAGTAGTCAAATGAGCTAAAAGAGAGAAAGAACCCACTATATCCGATAAGCATGTTGCCGGCATCAAGTCCATAGGCTAGAAAGGATCCTCCAAACATGAGTGCGAAGCCAAATACCCAGAAGATTAAACCTCCAACACAAAAATCCATAAAGCTCATTGTCAGGTAGTTTAAGGTGTTCTTTTTTTGAAGAAAACCTGCTCCTAGAAATGCAAATCCAGCTTGCATGTTAAAGACAAGAAATCCGCACAACAATGTCCATGCGAGATCGATAGATACCTTGACCCCTGTCACGTCAATGATCTCTTCTGAATGAACTGAATAATTACTGGCTATATCTGCGGCCTCAGCTGTGTGAAAAAAAATAAGAAGAAGACAGAACATGGTGACAGGAGCAACAATGTACCAATGTTTTAATTGTCCTAATATACTGTATGTACTTTTATTCGGCATTGTGCTTACTTAAGAAATTTGTAAGTCAGGAGTAAAGACAAAAGGAGACCAGACTGTCTCGAATCACAATTATAGATGAGTTTCGAGACAGCGCTGATCTCCATTATTATCAAAAACAATCAGAAGCCAATTAATCTCAGTTTTATCTGTGAATAGTTACTTTAGATTGCAGTGTCACCTTGTTCACCAGTACGAATCCTGTACACATTTGAGATTTCAGATACGAATATCTTTCCGTCCCCAATACTTCCTGTCTGTGATTCGTCTATAATGGTCTGAACAACCTGCTCGACAGCATCATCTGAAACAACAAGCTCAATTTTTATCTTTGGCAGCAGGTCGACACGGTATCTCTTTCCTCTCCAGACCTCACTGACACCCTTCTGATTGCCATGTCCCTTCATTTCAGCTACTGACATCCCGCCGTAACCCTTTTCTGTAAGGGCGTCCTTGATGATGTCAAACTTTTCGGGACGAATTATTGCTTCTATCTTTTTCATTAAGTATTCCTCCTTCGAATTAAAACATTTTCAAAAAAATTATTTTAAAAGCAAAATTATAAGTTCGATATAATATCTCATATCTTACTTGTTAGGTTTAGCGTAGATCCATCTACCTAGTTTATCAGAATAAATCTTCTGTCTGCTTGCATCCTTTACCATAGACTCCTCCAGTATGGCCATGTCTCTATGAACAGTCTCTTCTACTTCTTGACTACCTAGTTGAGAAGTAAGTTCATCTTGAGCAGGATAACATGGTGAACCGTGTAAGTGAATATCAACACCTTCATATTCAACCAATTCAGATACGCGTAGACCAAAGGTTAATTTAAGAATGCCAAATACAAATGCTCCACATAATAGGGCCCATCCAATAGCAGCACCAGCACCAATAGTCTGAGCTTGTAGCTGTCCGATTGAACCTGTGATGCAACCGCTTACTCCGCCGTACGTTCCGTCCGCAAAAATACCGATCGCAAACATTCCCCATATACCGTTGGCACCATGTACAGCAACAGCACCGAGAGGGTCATCAATCTTTAATTTAGACTCTACAAAAATTACTGTACCCCACATTATTGCTCCAGCCAGTATGCCGATTGTTACAGCAGCCCATGGTGGGACGTATGCACAAGGTCCGGTTATGGCAACTAATCCGCCAAGAGCGCCGTTACATACCATGCCAAGATCAATAAATCCAAAAGCAATCCATGATACAAAAATTACGAGAGCAGCACCACCGGCAGCACCTAGAAAAGTATTAGTCGCAACAACAGAAATTCTCAGGTCTGTTGCACCGAGTGTACTACCTGCATTAAAACCAAACCATCCAAATGCTAGAAGCAAAGTTCCTACAACTACCAGCGTTAGGTTGTGACCTGGTATAGCATTAGCAGATCCATCAGGGTTAAATTTATTTTTTCTTGGACCTAGGAAGAAAGCACCAGCCAGGGCAAGCATTCCACCTACAGTATGAACTACTCCTGATCCGGCAAAGTCGACACATCCAGCTCCATAAGGTAAGGTGCTTAACCAACCTCCACCCCACATCCAGTGACCGTAAACAGGATAGATTATAGCGCATACAAAAACACTGTAAATTACGTATGGCGCAAACTTCATTCTTTCTGCAACAGCACCTGCTATAATAGTAACAGCCTTAGTACAAAATACCATCTGGAAAAGCCAGAGCATCACAGTCTGAACGTCATAACTGTTGCCACCAAGAAAGAATCCACTGAATCCCATAAACCAATTACCAGATTCGAGGCCCGGTGCAGCCATGGAACCACCAAACATAACAGCAAAACCACACATCCAGAAAAGAAGTGCACCTACAAAACCATCTACAACACAGTGTGCCATGTAGCCAAGCATGTTCTTAGATTGCAGGAACCCACCAAGTAACGCAAAGCCTGATTGCATCGAAAATACCAGGAATGCAGCAACAAGTGTCCACGTGAAATTAATGGAATATTTCAATCCCTCAATGCTGTCGGAATACGTACTCTCTCCACTTGGGTCACCGGCAAATAGAATCTTGGAACTAAAATAAACAAGACATGACACGCTCACAATAAAATATATTGCGTTCAACCATTTCCAATTACTGCCCGACTTATTAAACAACAAGTTCATTTCCCCCTCCTTCAAAAAATAAAATATTCAAAAAAAATACAGCAACCAATAAGTTGCAAACCGCTGATTATACGATAGATACGCGTATATGTTAATAAAAAAATTATATCAAAATGGTTCTTTTATTAAAGATAGATTCATCAATAGATATTGCAAGAAACCATTATTAGTACCTTTTCTAAGAGTAATCATCACGACAATTCTCTAAAGTTCACACTCCTTTTACTATGCGTTCCGCAAGATCAAATGGAAGTGTAGCTTTAAGAACTTTTTTCTTTACTACCTCTGTATTATACTCAGCTTTCTTAAGAGAGGCCTGTTTTGCCTCAGTGTCATAAATCATATAAGATGCCTTCGGAGTACCATCTCTTGGCTGGCCAACTGAACCAGGGTTTATATAGTAGCGTTGACCAGGTTTCAATGAAACATCAAATGTTTCATGCCTCTCCATTGACTCTCTTTCGACCAGCATAAGCCTGTTATCGAATTGATCTGTCGGGATATAGACAGAAGCAGAGATATTTCTCTTCTCTTTCGTATACAAATAAGCGGATGGTTTATGTGTATGGCCGGAAATTGTTATACTCGAACATAGACTGTCGTAGTTCAAAGTTGACGCATTCTTAACATATCTATAACCTTGAGGGTAGACAGGGGTACTGTGAACCAACTCTATACCAAGCTTCCTTATTTTCTTTTTATACCTTAAGGACTCAAGGAACCTGGCATTAGCCTTATGAAGTACCTTTGTTGTCCACCTTGCAGCATTACCTGCTGAAGCGGCCATGATACTACATAGCGAAGGTTGACCAATTACCTCTCTGTCATGATTACCTGCTATTACATACGCTTTTTTGCTCATTGAAAAAATATAATCATTAATATTTTTTTTGTCAGTATCGTCAATGTCTATTTCCTGAATGTACGCCTGGATCTCTTTCTTTAAAAACGGCTTGCCATCCTTTAAATACCTTATGATAGTGCAACATTCGTTCGGGTTAGGACCGTATCCAACAATATCTCCTGGTATTAATATACTGTCTATCTTTTCATTATTACTATGAAGATCAGAAAAAACAGACACCAAAGCTTCAAGATTACTGTGAATATCTGACATAATTAATAATTTCATATTACTGCCCTATATCCAAAGTTTCCAATGATTGTTTAAGCTGCTTTGCAGTTGCAATTCTATTAGCCGGCTTTTCTTCCAGTGTTGCCATAATAATCTCTTCCAGTTTTGAAGGAATTAATTTGTTGAATTCGCCTGGAGGACGTTTTTTTTCGTGCCATTTCTGACCGGTCAGTATTTCGTAAAATATAGTCCCGGTTGAATAAATATCTGCTCTACCATCGATAGATAAAAAAAACGAAATTGCTTCTAATGGAATATTTTCGGGAGTACCTCTCAGCTGCTCAACCAGAGTATGTTGTTCGGGAGAAGCATAATCCATACTAATTCCCTTTAATACACCTGCCTTTCTTATTGCGAGCTCGAAATCTATCAAAAAGACTGTACTTGTATCAGGATCCAGTAACATATGACCAGGCTTGATATCGCAGTGAATAAAGTCTTTTGTGTGTAAATAGTCCAGTGGATCGCATACGCTGATGAAACACTTAACAACATCTTCTACTGGAGGGAAAAACCCTGTTTTCATTGTGTAATAATTGACAAGGTCGATATCGCTCGTATGATCAAGAACAATAAAGTGTTGCTTTAGCACAACTTTTTCATCTTTATATAAAGTTTCCTGGCCATAATCGTATGCCTTGGGAATTTGCTTATGGTCTAATTGCCGTAAAATCAAATATTCATCTTCAAAGCTTAGATGAGGACAATACTTTACACCCATATTTTTAATATCTAGAGTATTATCTTCTGCTAATCTTGCATAATTTGATTTATGCATATTGGCAACTGTCTTGAACGAGTCAAACTTGTAGTCCTTTATCGTGTACATAATTAAATTCGGTCAATTATCAATCTGATTAATACAATAATACTTAATGACATGCAAGCCGTAAAAGATTATAATTCGGATATCTGTAACTGAAGCAAAAATGGATTACAGGTTTTCTTCGCAATAATCAATTAGTGGCGCTATCAAATTAATCAGTTTTTCCAATTCTTAACAGAAAAGTGGAAAAACCCATGTATGGTAAGGCTAAGAGCTTGATGGTTTAGCGGAACTAGTTCAAATTAACAGATCCATATCGTCGCGATAATACAAATATCTTCAAAGATAACCGAAAGTCTAATTAACAAACCTCATTAAACTCAAAAAATAATGCGATTCTTAATTATGTCAGATATTCACAGTAACCTGGAGGCGCTTGTTGCTGTGTTTTCAGAGCTTCACAATCAGAAAGAACACATAGACAGTGTTTTAATGCTTGGCGATGTTGTCGGTTACGGTGTAAACCCCAATGAATGTTGCACCATCATTAAATTTTTAAAGAACGGTAAACCTACTTTGAAAAAAGAAATTCAAACAATTATTCAAAGCATTGATATTGATGCTACTGATAAAGAAAATACAATTAATTATATTCTTGCTCTAGGCAAAAAAGCCACTGCTATCGCAGGCAACCATGATCAACGGGTCATTGGCCAGCTAAATACAGTGATGGCTTCATCTGCCGGCATATCAATTAATTGGACAAAAAAAGTAATCCACGATGATAATGTTCGTTTTCTTAAATCTTTATCATACAAAGAGAAGATTACGGAATCTAATATCGAGTTGGTTCACAGTACCTCTAAACGACCTCAAGACTATGTATATGTTATGAATTCAATATTATTAAACTACAGTTTGTTGCCTTCAAAAATAACATTTGCCGGTCACACACACAAACCGGCAGCATATCTATATACCAAACGTAAAAGGGACGTTTCTGCTTCCGTTTTTATCCCTGCTGACAAATTTGACAAAAATCTTATGATGGCCGAAACAGGTTCATCTGAAAGACTTGAGTCTTTCGATATTTCTATTAAACCAGGCCAACGCTACTATATTAATCCAGGTTCAGTAGGTCAGCCAAGGGACGGTATCCCGATGGCTTCCTATATGATCTACGATACGATAGCTAAGAAGGTTTACCTGGAAAAAGCTGAGTATGATATAGAAGGCGTCAGGAAGAAGATCCTGGAAGCTGCACTTCCTTTCGACCTCGCTAATCGTATAGTATCTGGAATTTAGCTACAAAAAGTGTATAAGAGCGAAATTTGTGCCAGACAACAGCCGTCAAGTTGAGTAATATGAGTTAAAGTATTGAGTTTCTTAATTGTAGCTTGTAAACAGCTTCTCTTATTTTGAAGAAACTAAGTATAAAGCTTTGATATAAATAAACTTGCGCTTGTAATCAATAATTTATCATGCTATAGTATTTCTTTGCAGTTATTTGCTATATTTTATAATTTGTAAGAATGCAGATTAATTATTGATTTGAGTTACAGAATAACTGTCAGATTTCAGCCATAAATTACATTTTATTGGTTCTGTGATATGTGGTCTACAGCCTGTTTTATTGGGTTTTTCTTTAAAAAAACTATGTTTAGATCCGGATTTATTAAGAAAATTGGTTTATTTACTGTGTTCTTGTCTTTAAGCACGGTTATTCCAACGGTATTATTTACTCCTGATACTACATATGCAAGAACTGAGGTGCTTTTCTCGCCAGGGGGGTCAATTAAAGCTGCCATAGTACAAAATATCATTTCATCAAGAGCGACAATAGACGTCACTGCTTTTACGTTTACATCGGGTGATATTGCAGAGGCGTTGTATCAGGCGAAGGAGCGTGGCGTTGAGATAAGGGTTATTATGGATCAGACGCAAGATACAAAGGGCTTTCCAGTATTAAAGTTCCTAAAGGATGAAGGGTTCAATCTTCAATTTCTTAAAGGTAATATTGGGGGTTCCATGAATAATGCATTTGCGATATTTGATGACAAACTTCTTGTAACTGGCTCATATACATGGACAGAATATGCTGAAAAATTTAATTATGAGAATGCAATTTTTATAGATGAACCTGATGTGGTAGATAAATATAAGAAAGAGTTTGAGCTGCTATATGATAGAGGTGTAGAGCAGGGCGCTAGCAGGGTTGAGGAATCAGTGTCTACATCTAATAATGCAGATGAGCCTGTAAAACAGGGTAACGTAAACAGCATAAATGAAAAAGATAATAGTAACACTATCACAGAAGATAATGTTGTCAAATCTATTGCAGGGAATGATGCTGAGAGTTTTAGAGTAATTAAGAGTGATAAGCAGATAAATGATATTGGTGACCCGTTGAAGCAGTTTGTTAATATTTCTTTTGACGAATTAGACAGAAAATTAGGTAGTGAAAGCAGCCTTGATAAGACAGAGAAGGCGCGTTTGTGGGAGAGTGAATTTAAAGGGAAATATGTAAGATGGACAGGGAGGGTCAGCTTTAGAGGATATGCCGTTTATAACTGGAATAAAGTTGGCATAAGTCATAAGGGCAGTAGTATTGATGTTAATCTCAGATTTGATTATTCGAAACAGAAATCAGTAATGAGATTGAAAGTTGGTGATATGGTAACTTATACAGGAAGGTTAGTGTCACTGAGCAGT
>CAYTGO010000001.1:1650-256572 GCA_964437425.1 uncultured Candidatus Scalindua sp. | reverse complement strand
TGTAAGTCTTGGAAAAGATAATTCGGAAGAAGACGTTGACTATTTTCTGGATACATTACCCAAGGTAATAGACAGATGCTGGCAGATGTCACCACTGTATGAAGACGAAATGAATAAAGAGCAGGCGTAGACTGCAACTGAGGGAATGGTAGTAAATTACTCTGCTCATTGTGTGGACAACTCGCAACAGGTCTTTAACTCTTCTTACTCCTCTCCCAAAGTTGGCAGAATTGCGCATTTTCATCAAGGGAACACGATTTTTTAACAGTCCATTTCAGAGTCAGAGGTGCAATCAATGTGGTAATGAAGGCCATGCAGATCAGGGCTGAAAATTGATCTTTCGTAATTAAGGGTTCGGTAATTGTGTGACTTGCAATTAATTTGTCACTTAACTCAATAATCACGGCTGCAATTACCATCTCCATTGCCCCTCGGCCGTTCATGCCTGAACCGATTATGGTAGAATCCCAGAAGCTTTTTCTGTATAGATATGCACCAAAACCACAACCAAGAATCTTTCCAAAGATTGCAATTAAGGTGATAGTAATGGTAAAGAAAATAAATGACCATTCCCAGTGAATATGAAGATGAAAAGACAGGGATACAAAGAAGATGGGGGCCATAAAACCATAGCTTATACCGTAGAAGCGATCACTTATCTTCTGATAAATATCAATATCCATGATCTCCTTACGTACAAACTGTCCCGCCAGGAAAGCACCGATTATCAGGTGAAGGCCAGCGAGTTCCGCCATATAAGCCATAACTAATGCACATACAAGCGCAAATGTAAACGCCTTGCCTTCGCGATCGTCCAGTTTTCTGATAAATCTCGGAATAACAAACTGACCGATAAGTATGGTTAAGCCAAAGAAAGCAGCAACTTTGAAGACAATGAATGCAATTTGGAAAATCTGAATTGAGCCGCTCTCTGCCAGATCCAATAGTATTGACAGCGAAATTAACGCGAGAATATCGTTTACAATTGCAGCGCCAATTATAATATGCCCTATACTGGTATTCTGAATCTGCATATCATGCAGTATCCTGGATTGAACTGCTATGGCAGTTATAGAAATCCCAATACCTACAAACAGAGACTGGAACATGGTTCCCCCGAACATCTTGCAGACAATAAATCCAAAAACAAATGGGAGGATAAACCCTCCAATTGCAACAGCAGTGGACGGCCAGATATGTTCCACAGCCTCCTTTGGATCCATCTCAAGCCCCGCGTAAAACATCAGGAAGAAAATTCCGAACTCAGCCAGCAGTTCAATCGGTTCGGATGTACTGATAATACCCAGCAATGGAGGTCCGAGAATAATACCTGCCAGTAACTCTCCCAATACAACAGGCAAACCAAACCTGGCAAAAACCCTTCCAAGAAACCAGGCTACGGTTAAAATCAAGATAAGATTGACAATAAGATGTTCGGTAATCATAATCTTCTTAAACGTTACTGTTTTTCAAATATTTAGATACGCAACCTGAAGATTGCGGCTACCAGCTCCCGCCAGAATGATCGTCTGGCTGGCGAACGTACCGTTCTGTACAAGAGTGAACGAAAGCGCTCAATCCAGATTTTTCTTCATTCTCTTTTTTGACGTGTATGTCAGTGTCTGTGGATGGACAACTCGTAACCCGAGACATGCAACCGGTTTTTAATGCTTTTTACTCCTCTCCCATAGACTGCAGAATTGGGCATTTTCGTCATAAGTACAATATTTTTTTACAGTCCATTTCAATGACAAAGGTGCTATGATGGTAGTTATAAAGGCCATGCAGATCAGGGCTGAAAATTGATCATGAGTGAGGAGTGGTTCAGTTATAGTATTGCTGGCAATTAATTTATCACTCAAGTTAATAACTACGGCTGCAACCACCATTTCAACAGCTCCACGACCGTTCATACCACACCCAATGATAGCAGAACCCCAAACTTTATGCCCGTAGAGAAAGGCCCCTAACCCGCAACCTATTAACTTACCTATAATTGCGATCAATGTAATAGTAAGAGTGAAGATTATAACAGGCCATTTCCACTGAAAATGTAGATGAAAAGATAGTGAAACAAAGAATATAGGTGCCATAAAACCGTAACTCAAGCTGTAAAAACGATCATTAATCTTTTGATAAAACCCCCTGTCTATGATCTCCTTACGTACGAATTGTCCGGCCAGGAAAGCACCAATGATCAGGTGAAGACCGGCCAGTTCAGCTAAATAGCCAACAGCCAAAGCAGATATAAGAGCAAACGTAAACGTCTTCGCTTCACGATCATCCAGTTTCCTTATAAGTTTTGGTATTATAAATTGACCAATGAGAATGGTTAGAGCGAAAAAGGCTATTGCCTTAAAAACAACAAATGAAATATGTAACATCTGAATCTCACCACTCTCAGCCAGGCCTAACAGTATTGACAGAGTGACTAAGGCAAGAATGTCGTCAATAATGGCAGCTCCGATAATGATATGTCCTATTGTTGTATTCTGGATCTGCATGTCATGCAATATCCGGGCCTGGACGGCTATAGCCGTAATAGAAAGCCCCATTCCCACAAACAATGATTGAAAAACCGTTCCCCCAAACATCAGACAGGCAAAGAAACCGAGAATAAATGGAAGGACAAATCCACCAAGGGCAACTGCAATAGATGGCCAGATATGCTCTACAGCCTCTTTCGGATCCATCTCTAATCCGGCGTGAAACATTAGGAAGAAGATCCCAAATTCAGCCAGCATTTCAAGCGGTTCGGATGCGCTGACAATACCCAGCAATGGAGGCCCGAGGATGATACCAGCCAGCAACTCCCCCAATATAGCAGGTAAACCAAACCTGGTAAAAACTCTGCCAAGAAACCAGGCTGCTGCCAGAATCAAGATAAGATTTATAACTAGATTTCCGGTAATCATAATCTTCTCTAAAGCTTTCAGATATTACTATTTTCTGCTTACACAATAAACTGAGAAAGAATTTCATGATACTCCAACTAAATTCTTTTTTCCATAAAATAAGGAATAAGTTCAGGCTGGATAAAACCAGAAAATGATGGGATACATTACAATGAGGAGCTTAATAATCAGAATACATAGATATATTACAGGTTAGATGTGGTTTAAGTTGGGGATAACAAACATATGTTTAACCCTTATTATTTTAAAGGGCTCTCGGCATGTCGAGATAATACAAGCTCTCGTAATCCTATAAGAATGGATCGTACATCAAATAATGGACTATGTATATTTCCTTTTAATTCTGTAGTGCTGAATATTTTAGCAATCTCGCCAGAACATTTCCCCTGTGTCTCAAATGCGTTTGCATGGAACCAAGGTTTAATATTAGTATCTGAAAACTTCACACAATTTCCATATAAATTCATCTCGACATGAACTCCGTCAGATATTCTTTTTAATGCTTCCCTGTGGCCTGGACCATATAAAGGAACTTCTAATACGTTTAATTCATGTGGTGATTCAATTTGATTGCCATTGTCCTTATGGTATTCTTTTAAAATTATTGAACGATCCCGGTTGAGTGTTTTTGCATTAAACTGAATATTGTTGAGCCTCAAATTCTCAAGAATTACCACAATATCGAATCCATAGCTGAAAATATTTCTTTCCTCTATAAAACTTGCAAACTTTTGTAGAGCTTCATGTATTTCTATACCTTCTACTTTAATATGTCCATCAGTAATTCCGGTCAAATTAGTACAATAATCAGATAAACTTGGATTCACGGATGGTTTTACAATAACTTCCATTGCTTCTATCTCTTGCAAATTATCCAAATCAACACGAATAGCCCCGATACTGATGATCTCTCTGTATTCTTCTATCCCTGACCAATTTCTTTCAATTGCTCCTGGCCATGTAGTAAACTCTAGATCGTATATAACAACTTCTTTATGACTCATCTTTATTATTTTTATTGGATTTGCTTAGCATATTTGGCAGAAATGTATCATACTCCTTACACCATCTTTTATTGATATGCTCTCTTGTAGATTTATGTCTATTCCTTCCAAGTCATTAACACCAAGTCTGAAATCTCACAATACTTTTTAATTCAAAAGTCTCACTATAAAATTATAGCAGCTTTTCAACCATTTGATACTGGCAATCCTAGATCTATACCCAGTCAATAAGTCAACTCCTTTCCAATATACCTTTGCATACCTCGGAACAGAAAGATTGTTTAACTCATATTTATCTCCATGTAAAACATAGCGCCTAAGGTAAGAAGGATTCTCCATAAGCCATAAAATAGTTTTGCTTACGGCTTCGTCTAAAGGGGTAAATCTCAGTCCTAACTCTGATTTTACTTTACGACAATCAGTTACAAAATTACATGACGATACTAATGAAAACCCGGCATCATGGCTTTTATATAAATCAGGGTTACTAATAGAATCCAAAACAGGAGGATAGGTGCTAATCTTCCCACATAATTCAATGAATTCAAGAGGAGACGTAATGTCATCTCCTCCCAGCCCGTATATCTTTCCGTAGGAAACAGGATTATTCATAGCTGACAAAAAAGCATTAACAAGATCCTCTACAAAAAGTAGATTAGCTCTATAATTGTTCCTGGTCTGGATGGGCAGCGAGTTTGTTAGTCGATAGAAAACAGATCCGACTTTATATGGATCATATGGTCCAAAAACACCTGAAGGTCGAAAAATAGTTATAGGCCATTGGTTTTCTTTATAATTGGTCAATAATATATTCTCTACTAAAGCTTTATCACCACCATAAGTGTTTTCATCAAATATTCGAGGAACATTTTCATCAAATGGAGAAGGAGGAGGAATCTTGTATACAGAAGGTGTACTGCAAAAAATGTAATGTTTGATACGAGAACGGTATTTCATGACAATTGGTTCAACATGTTTCGGTGTAAAACCACTTATATCAAAAACGACATCAAATTCATTTCTGAATAACCTTCTTAAATCCTCAGGATTATTGCGATTTCCTTTTACCAACCGAGTCCCCTCAGGATAAGGTACAGGAGGAGTGGTCAAATTCCGATTATAGACGGTGACCTTATGCCCTTGCTGACACAATGCCTGTATTAAATGAACACCAATAAAACGGGATCCTCCCAACAAAGCAATTTCTTTCATAAAACGGTATACTCCCTATGGTGTAGTTTTATGAGACATTTCTGTATAAAACCACAAATATTAGGATTATAATACTCAGGTAAATTTCAGAATCAAGAGGGAAAATGATAACCAATCCTAACTGGCTCAACGCTAAAACCAAACCGTATCTTCAGCAATTCTCAATTGGTGTATAGAAGAAATCGCTGCATACATACAGGGGAACAATATTGAGAAGCTGGATTTTGATACTTGTTCAGCAATGCAGGAAATATTAAATGATGAAATTGACTATGAAGAGTGTCTTGAGTTTGCAACGTGGAACCTTAATGAACTGCTTTCTTATATTGAATCGTATCATCTTATTGAGCGGACAGGACGAACGAAATTGATGTCGTTGATGTATTCCTTCCGATAAACGCAGCTTAAGATGAAGTTCACATCCCACCCATACTTCGAATCATTGTTATCACCAGTCCAAATAAATCTTTGCTTGTTGCTAAAAATGGTGTCTATGTATAGGCCACTTCTATTTTTACTAGATTCCAGCAGTGATACAGCCTCCTCCACTGTTGGCAAGCGCCAGTCCTGATAACCGGCATACCTTTTCTTGTTTTGATGTTCCAGCCATTCCTTAGCTCTTTCATATTTCATATATTTTCTAGACCCGGACTGATACCACATTAGTCCTGTAGCATTGTCTATAACCACCCTATCCGAACCAATCTCTCTCTGAACATATTTATGCTGTATTGTACTGTACCCATGGACTCCACATATTATTCGCCTGTCAACTGTTACATGCTTTTTTATTTCTTTGCCCTTAATGAAATTAGGCATTGTCTGTACCTTAGATACAGACAAATCAACACAATATGAACGGAGAATCATGCGTGTGTCTGCTTCCGAGCAAATAACAGGCATTGAAAGAAACACAAATGATATGGCTGAGAATAGTAGCAGATATTTTTTCATATTATAAGTCCTGGTTAATCAAGCAGATGATACAGATAAAGCTGCAAGAGCGAGATTATAGTCTTATCAGGCAGTTCTACTTTTGCAGTTTTTGGCAAGATAAATTTCTTTTTTTACGTAACGGACTATCTCCACCACCTACATAAATTGTACTATCGGAGTGAACAAGGGAATTGTTCTCATAAATAAATAACGAAGCTCGGTATCTCCAATTTCCCCACTGCAGGTATGACCCAGGACAACCCTACTTATGTTTTTTACTATTGGGATTTTATCTGATGAACACCTTCCTCCAACTTGAAAACTCTGGTCTTTTAACTCTGCCTGAATCTTTCCTGTTTCAGAAAAGACACTATAATCAACTGTCTGTTTCTCAAAACTCACAATATGCTTGATGCAATATTTTTTCTCATATTCCATACTACCTAAGCCAATCTCTCTATATGTATCATTTTGCTTTCTAAAACCCGCCATCTTTCTGGCATAAATTGGGCTATCTATAGTTGTTACAGCTCCCCCCACATCGGTATAAGTGTTTAGTTGAAATTGATAACTGGTAGTTGGCAGTTTAAAATTTCTTATTACATATTTGATTTCAACATTGTTTTCTATCGCCTGTATATCCCTGGAAATACCAAGGTCTTTTCTATGGTATGATGTGTCTACTCTTAACCCTTCACTCTCTGGAATTATCCTTATGTTTAATGAAGGATTTATAGTTCCAAAAGTATCCCAACCATAAAATGTGTGCCTGTCAACAAATAGCAAAAACACCTTGTTTCCTTGATTCCATAATGAATTATTAAAATTATAATATTTCATTTTATTTTCGTATAACGTTAATATTACCGGTTTTTTTTGTGAAATTTCATCAATCCTAACCCATAATATCGGATTCTGTGAATTAAAAAAATCAATCCAGTAATAAATTGGTTTATTGTTTTGAAGAATTATTAATTCATTATTTTCTTCTATTAGATGTGATAGTTTATTAAGTAATGGAATCTCAATCGCCGTATCAGTCATCTTCTCTGGAACAGATACTTTGATCTTTGTAATTTCGTTTAAGTGTTCTTCATTAATTTTCACATGTTTATCCGCAATGCTGAATGTTAAGTCTAAAACTTCTTTTTGTAATCTTGATACCTTTTTATCTATATTGAGAAGTTTGTCAATATTTTCTGTTTTAAATTTGGGAACCTCAGTTAATCTATCAAACATTTTATCGTCAAACATCTTTATTGATTTTTCCTGAAATTGTAATAGTAATTTCTTTTCATCTTGTAGATCCCTGTTTATGTAGTTTATCTTCGCGAATTCGGTTAAATGAAAGCCACGTTTTTTATTTTCAGAAAAAATGATATTTCCTAATAAAAAAAAGAGCAACAAATTTACAAGAATCAGGCTTAGTATGGAATATAGTTTAAAATTTTCCTTCATTTTATTGATTAACTCTTGGGCTTTTGTAAAGTATATGATTGGTTACCATGTACAAAAAGAGGTTTCCTTCGATGTATTTCTGCTGTTAAAATTGCTTCCATCAACAAGAAGATACATCATGGTTGATGAGAATACTAATTGTTAGCATTTTGTGAATTGATAGTTATTTTTTTATTCAGATTATCTATCTCATTGATTAAGACCTGAATTTTTTTATCTATTTCATCAACTTTTAGAGGAATTGCAACCGGAGAACCTTCAATCTCTCTTAATGTATCATCAAATCTTTGAATGGATTGAATTATCGTATTTTCAACCTTCGTTCTCAGGTTAAGAAATGATTTTTTAATTGGTTCTAATGATTGTTCCAGGACACTAACCTGATTTTCAAGCATGCGAATCTTCATTCTTTCATCTTGACGAATTTTATAAAATATAAAAGATACGGAAGTGTTTACGACACACAATATAATCAGTAAAACAACCAATGGAGTGACTAAGCTATTTGCCGTTTTCATTATGTTCTTCTGGCCTGTCCCGGTTCTTTGTACTACCTTTAAAGTTAGAGTGTGTCAAACAGACAATTTCTGCTACGCTTCAACTGTATCAGGCACAAGAGGTAGAGCATCAGGTATTCCGTCGCTACCAAATAAAGCCTTACCATGTAAAGCGAAGTAAGTAAATATATAATTCATACCGGAAGCCACACAGTGAGGATCAACAAAGCGATAGTACATGAAACGCCGGAGAGTTTCAATGGTAAATATGAGAGAACCTAATTCAGGAAGGCTTTAGATTACGTTTGGTAATCATAATTTTCTCTAATACTTTCAAATATTTACTATTTTCTGCTTACACAATAAACTGCGACGAGACATTCGTGATACTCCAACTACATTCTATTTCCCATAAAATAAGGTATAAGTTCAGGCTTGATCAAACCTGAAAAATGATGGGGTACATTACAACGGGGAATTTAATAATCAGAATACATAGATATATTACCGGTTAGATATAGTTTTGTGACTGGGGTAGATGCAACATTAAAATCAATTTGTATCATTTGATTGAGCGAACCGGACGGACATAGTGGTAGCGACTGGTAAAGGCGTACCAACATACGTTGCTATCGTAGAAGGCCACAACCCACGCTGCTTCCAAACCTTTCATTTTGTCACCAGTCCATATCCATTGCTGTTTAATATCAAATGCGTGGTCTATGTACAGATTACCATTCTTTTTACTCGTCTCAAGCAGTGAGAAAGCCTCTTCCACTGTAGGCAATCTCCAATCATTAAACCCTGCGTAACCTTTTCCATTCAACTGTTCCACCCAGTTATTTGCCAACTTCCAATTCATATATTTTTCAGAACCGGACTGGTGCCACATCAAGCCTGTGGTATGATCTACCACAACCTTGTCAGCCTTTATAGATTTCAATTCATAATGGTGGATGATTGTACTATGACCCCAGAACCCCCAATCTTCCTTTTTGTCTATTACTAGATTAGGTATTGACTGTATCTGTGGCACAGAGATATCTGCGTAGGATGAGCGAATAGTTATGTATGATTCTTCGGCAGCATGAATAACAGGCATTAAAAGAAATACAAATAATATGATTAAGGTACGTAGCAACTGTTTTCTCATATTATATATCGATGCAGATTCATTATATTAATGTGGAGATGGCTGTGAGATGTAAATTATAAGCTTTTCAGATAACCAGACAAGGATTTTTTGAGTGTGAGGATCTACTATGTTTGGGGTGGAAAGAGGACAACAAATCAGACGATTGTCGTTTTTACCAATGTTTGCAATACAAACAAATGCAACTCAAACCCAGGCTTGAGTTACATTTTTCAGGACGAATCCGGCACCTTATTGGTTCTCGCCTGAGGCGCACCCTGATCTGCTTACAGTGGAGCCTTTTTGCGGCTGGTTCAATCAGGCTTGGATTCTAATTATTAGAAGGCACCCAGAAATTGAGTTTTTCCTTAAATTGAACAGCTATGCTCAATCTAATTCCACAATCGGTGGCTTCCTCTACCTCTCTACTAACAACCAGACCTTTTCCACTAAGGAAAAGTTTTTTCATTTTAGAATCAAGTGTTGTATTGGCTGTTGTTATCTCAAGAGGGATTATTGTTCCCAGTAGAAATGCATTGATATCATTAGTTATCACTTCGAAAGAAGCGCCATTTGAACTGACATTTTTTGTCCTGCCTTTAACCTGATCAGGAAACGATATTTCGAATCCTCCATCAAGCCTCTTTCTTCGTCTTCTGTTAGGGAATGTTACTTTAGCTAGCATACAATTTCTCTCCTCAAAAAAATTTAAACTATGCTTAGTATTCAATATGTAACAGCAGCAACGTAGGCCCGTACAATATACAGTACCTCTCGTTTGGCTTTTCAAACGCTTTGTATCATAGATATTCAAAGTCATTTTGTCAAGTTTTTTTCTACTTATCTTGCTGTTTTTCCTTCTGATTTTCCTCTTTTACTGCCTTCAATTTATCCAAAATCATCTTATTAATATCATCCCAATTATCGTAGTAAATACAATATCGACACTGTTCAGCCTCTTTCAAGGCTTTCTTCTGTATCTCTTCATATTCTCCGCCTGATACATTAGTAGTACTCTTATCGATAAAGTAATCAATCTCCTTGTATAGATCCTTGAAATCAACATCAGACTTAATCTTTTCTACAAAATCGTAACACTCCCTCTTCGATTTAAACATCCAGAAATCAGCAATTTTGTCTGCCGCGTTCACGTCAAGTGACTGAAGTTCCATCAACTCATTCACACACCCCTGGTCACTCATCAATGAATGGCTGACTTCTGTATATTCCCGATAAAAGCGAGAAAGACCCGCCCCATCGGCAAACAAACAGAGAGGGAATAGAAATAGAATAATAAAGACAACTGCTGTTTTTTTCATCTTAAAACCTCCTTAATGTCTATATGTTAATACTCTACCAGATTAGTATGAAAATAAAATAGATCGCTATATCGTTCCTTCAAATATAATGTCATCACCTTTTTTCATTGTCTTAAAAGATGAAAATTTGATTGATTTGTTTATCTTATTTATATTGAGGTCTCCTATTGCTTCCACTCCCTTTCCTACAATCTTTGGAGCAATTGGTATTATCATCTTGTCTACAAGACCCGCTTTGAGCAGAGAGGTGATTATCTCCGAACCGCCTTCTACCAGTACTGACACAATCTCTCTTTTGCCAAGTTTTCTTAAGAGGTCTCTGAGACTTGCTCTGCCATTTCTTTCTTTTTTCACCACCAACACTTCCACTCCCCGCTTCTTTATTGCTGCCATTTTCCCGGAAGGTGCACTGGATGTTGTGGCCATAATTGTCAGATGCGTATTGGCGTCAGTCAGGACGGATGACTTGATGGGTATTCGAAGTTTACTATCAACTATTATACGAAAGGGGTTCTTCCCCTTTACATGTCTTACCGTTAATTGTGGATTGTCGGCAACAGCAGTCCCCGCACCAACCATAATTCCCATGTTTATACCGCGAAGACGATGGACATACTTTCGTGACGCTTCAGAACTTATCCATTGTGAATCTCCGCTCCTGGTAGCGATCCTTCCATCCAGTGTCTGAGCATACTTAACGGTTATGTAAGGCATCCCAGTCTTAATAAATTTAAAATAGTGCTCGTTTAACTGCATGCATTCGGATTCACGTATCCCGACGTCAACCTTAATACCTTTCGATCTCATCAGTTTAATCCCCTTGCCATTTACTTCTGGATTTGGATCGAGAGAACCAACTACCACTCTTCCAGGTTTCTCTTGTATCAACGCGTCTACACATGGTGGCGTTCTCCCATAGTGGCTGCACGGCTCTAAAGTAACGTAAAAAGTTGATCCCTTAATATTTTTCTTTATGCTGTTTATAGCGTTAATTTCGGCATGATGATCACCACATCTTTTGTGATAACCCTGGCCAATGATCTTTCCATTTGCAACAATTACAGAACCAACCATGGGATTTGGACTGGTCTTACCGATACCCCTTCTGGCAAGACGGATCGCAATTCCCATATAATAGTTGTCGTCTAAAGTGTTTTTCTTCATATAAAACCGGCACCTGTGAATATATTTTTTATTTTCTCGATTTCTGTGCTGGTAACAGGCAGAAGCGGCAATCTTGAACGTCCACCGTAGTATCCGGTTAAATCCATCGCCGCCTTTAACCCCTGAACGCCATACCTTGAAGTCACCGCTAAGGTTGGTCCAATCAGTCGCATCTGCAATTCCTTTGCTTCTGCATGATTACCCTCTTTATATAACCTGATTATATCCGAACATTTTTCCGGCAATACGCATGCAATTGCCATAATACCACCAGCCGCTCCAACACACATGGACGGGTAAAGTACAATACTGCTGCCTGTCAGGACGCTGAACTCCTTATCTCCGGTTAAACTGATAATTTCAGAAAGCTGTTCAACATTCCCGGAGCTATCCTTAATCCCGATTATGTTCTTATGTGATGAAAGTGCAGATGCGATCCCGGCTTCCAGATTAAGGCCGGTGAAAGACGGAACACTATAGAGTAATACAGGAATAGGAGAACTATCGGCAATCATCAAATAATGTTTCATGAATGCTTCATGGGACATGTTACTTTTAAAAAAGTGTGGAGTGATAACAACAGCAACATCAGCCCCACAATCTGCAGCTCTCCTTGTAAATTCTATTGTACCTTTTGTACTCTCTAAACCGGTACCAACCAGCATCTTCTTTGACAGTGGTATTGACTTCCTTGCTGTTTTGACTATCTCAAGTTTTTCTTCTTCATTCAGGAAAACTGATTCACTGTTAGATCCCAATATCAGATAGCCTGAAATATCAGTCTCATTCCATCTTTTAATATTTTCTGAAAGACGGTCATATACGATACAACCATTATCATCAAAAGGAGTCGTAACAGGCGGAAAAGCCCCTTCAATCTCCATCCTGTCCTCCCGGACATATAAACTGTTCCTGTTGACTGATAAATCCGTTTTCATAAATCATAATTATTACCACGAGTTACTTACTCGAAGGGACATTAAGCAGTTTCAACATCTCCTCCGTATTTGTCACAGGCATCTTACATGCAAAATCGAGACAGACGTACGCGGTAGCCTTACCGTCAAAACTTGAGTGATATTCTGTATATTCTGCAATTCGGGTTATATCCGCTGTTTCCTGGTCATCATGTTTTAAGAGTACCACCTTGTATGGTATAAAATGTTTTCCAAGGGAGCTCAGCATCTCTTTTGTATCATCTGCCTCAGGGTCACCAACTATGACGATTTCATACGAAGGGCCTATTCCAAAACCGAGTGCAACCATCATTTGCGTATAACCGGAAGGCGCACTCTCCACATCTTTGGAGAAAGCCAGCATTATCTTATTTGCCTTGTCTTCAAAATCAGTATTTGCAGTGATGCGTGACAGTCGGAACAAGTTTGAGACAGCCACTGAATTCCCTGAAGGTATAGCACCGTCATAAACCTCCTTCTGCCGGACTATAAGCTCTTCCGCATCTTCCGCAGTAAAATAGAAACCGCCATCCTGTTCGTCCCAGAAATATTTTATCATTTCACCATTCAGGTCTAGTGCTGTCTGGAGGTAATCTACATCAAAAACAGTTTCATAAAGTTCCAGTAGTCCCCAGATTAGAAAGGCGTAATCATCAACATTGGCCAGTATAGCGGTATGCCCATCACGGTAACGGTGTAAAATTCTTCCGTCTTCCCTGCGCATGCCGGTAAGTATGAAATCCGCCGCACGCTTTGCTGCCTCCGCATACTTCGGTTCATCAAAAGCCTGCGCCCCTTTTGCCAGCGCGGCTATCATTAATCCGTTCCAGTCAGTCAATATTTTGTCATCCTTGTGTGGATGGACTCTTTTATTGCGGACAGCAAATAATTTCTGCCGGGCTGCTTCCACACGCTCTTTAAGTCCGTCTACTGACTCCTTATTTTTAAATGCAACTTCTGTAAGGTTTTTATCCAGATGCAGGATATTAGCACCTGTGTTCTCACCGGACGCTTCATCTCTGAAGTTACCGGTCTTATCAATACTGTACACATCTATAATCAAATCAGCCTCATCCCCTTTCAAGACCTGACGAACCTCATCTTCTGTCCAGACGTAAAACTTTCCCTCTACGCCCTCACTATCAGCATCCTCCGCAGAATAAAACCCACCTTTTTCATCTGTCATGTCACGCATGACATAAGTAAAAATCTCCTTTGCAGTCTCTTCAAATTCTTTAATCCCCGTTGCCTGATACGCCTCTATATATGCCATTGCAAGCATGGCCTGATCGTAAAGCATTTTTTCAAAGTGCGGTACAAGCCAATGGGAATCTGTCGAGTATCTATGGAACCCAAATCCGATATGATCATATATGCCACCATTCTGCATGGATTGTAGTGTTTTAATTACCATCCTTAAAGCTTTCTCATCATTCGTGCTCTGCCAATAGCGCAGTAAAAAAAGAAGATTCTGTGGACTTGGAAATTTTGGTGCATTACCGAAACCGCCATACTGTTCACTGTATCTCCCATTAAGCTGTTCATACGCGGCCTTCAAGGTTGATTTATCAAGCTCTGATCCAGAAGAGCTCTGAGCAATCATATTGAGTTTTTCTGTAATCTGATCTGCGGATTTTATAATTTCATCATGTTGAGTATCCCATACCTCTTTGATTCGAGGTATTAACTCCAGCATACCCAACCGTCCATGATTACTCTCCCTTGGAATGTATGTACCGGCAAAAAACGGTTTTTTATCAGGAGTCATAAGGATTGTTAGCGGCCACCCCCCGCTACCAGTCATCATTTGACAGACTCGCATATAAATATTGTCTATATCCTGCCTCTCCTCCCTGTCTACTTTAATACAGATAAACACCTCATTCATTAACCTGGCAACCTCTGGATTCTCGAAAGATTCATGCGCCATTACATGACACCAGTGACATGTAGAGTAACCAATGGATAGAAAAATAGGTTTATTTTCCTTCCTGGCTTTTTCAAAGGCTTCCGGTCCCCAGGCATACCAGTCTACAGGGTTGTCTGCATGTTGAAGTAAGTAAGGGCTCTTTTCAAGCTTGAGCCTGTTATAATGTTTTTTGCTACTACCTTCTGCGGATTTATGCTTCATATTTTTTACCTCAGTATCTGAAGATAAAGCCCTCAGACTCCCTGTAAATAATGTTATTAAAATAATACAAGGTAATAGTGATGATAATACTCTCTGCATGCATTGTCTTTCTATACCTTAGAAACTAATTATTCTGTATTCCAACAACGAAGCTTGATTATACTCAAAAAAAACTACAATTCATACCGCTTATTTGCAGTGAGTGCATCACTTCTATTGTATTACCATACGGTAAGTTAAAACAATATAACACGATAAAATGACAAATTAATATGGAAAGATGAAGATTGATAAAGTATGATAACCTGCTATTGGCGCAACATTTTCTAACATTGAGCAAAACAGAGTTGAAAAAGTTGTCAGCTAAAATAATGCATAAAAATTGTCAAATACTTTTAATCGCTGGCCAGAGTTTAAATCATTAATTGTACTGAAAGGGAGAGGCTCAATTATGAAGAAAATCGAAGCGTTTATTCGTCCGGAAAAACTTAATATGACTCAGGATTCTCTTAAGGAAGCAGGATGCGAGTGCATAACAATCTCAGAAGTAAAGGGACACGGTCATCAGAAAGGTGTAAGTGAAGTATGGAAAGGAAAGAAGTTCAATGTAGATCTACTGCCCAAGGTCAAGATTGAGATTGTTGTTACTGATGAAGAGCTGGATAATGCAGTACAGACCATTATAGAAGTTTCACAAACCGGCAGTATTGGAGATGGAAAAATATTTGTTTATGACGTCATGAATGCGTATAGAGTACGTACAGGTGAGCAGGGAGATACGGCAGTATAAGTTTAGTTAAATAAATCAGAAGAGTGATATAAGTCTGAATTGAGCGATTATATTTTCATATGTTCTGTTGTCGCCCGGACGGGCGAAAATTGCTTTATATTTGAGTTCGTACCTCGTCATAGCATATTGATGTTGTTTTATATAAAAAAACTAAAGGCATCAATTTAATAACCCAACCGCAACATCTTCCAAGCCCACTTGATCTGTAGCAAATCAGACCGCTTTAAAGATTCTGAATAGGAGTGATAATGGAAAATCCCACAGACCGTAAATATACCAAAGAGCACGAATGGATTAAGATTGATAGTGATATTGCAACCATCGGTATTACTGACTTTGCACAGGATCAACTTACGGATGTTGTATTTGTAGAATTACCTGAAGTGGGTAAACAGATCGAACAAAACGGCAACCTCTGTGTTGTTGAAAGTGTTAAATCTGTCAGCGATATTTTCAGTCCTGTAAGTGGCGAAATAGTGAAAGTTAATAAGGCTCTTGAGAATTCACCTGCACTTATTAATAATGATCCCTTTGAAAGCGGCTGGATAGTAAAACTAAAAATAAAAAGTGAGACTGAGTCGGCTCAACTCATGAATCCTGAAGAATATAATAAATTCCTAACTGAAATCGAATAAATGGACTACACACCAAACACGGATGAAGATAGAGAATCGATGTTAAGAGAGATCGGGGTTCAGGATATTATGGATCTATTCAAGGACATCCCTGAAGACCTTATCCAGAAGAGTGCATTGCGGATACCGGATCAATTATCAGAATTTGAATTGATCCGTGAATTAGAAAATATCTCAATAAAGAATAAGAAGCCACTATCTTTTCTTGGTGGCGGCAATTACAACCACCATATTCCATCAACAGTAAACGCTATAACATCACGTGGTGAATTCAGCACATCATACACCCCCTATCAACCGGAAATCAGCCAGGGAACGCTTCAGGCGATTTTTGAATACCAGAGTATGATCTGTGAACTGACGGGTATGGATGTATCCAATGCGTCAATGTATGATGGTGCTACCAGCCTTGCAGAAGCGATGATACTCACATCAAAGATTAAAGGAAAGAAACAGGTGCTTGTATCGCAGGCATTAAACCCGTTTTATCGTGAAGTTCTGGAGACATATGCAAGAGCAAGTGAAATCAAAATTATAGAGATAGATATTGTAGACGGTTTAACCTCTGATTTCAAAATAGAGGGTTCCTCTGCAATAATTGTTCAGAACCCGAATTTCTTTGGTTTAATCGAAAACCTTGAGGAGATTAGAAGAAAAGCTAATGATATTTTATTCATTACCTGCACTACTGAATCTTTAAGCTGGGCCATGCTGAAACCTTTCTCAGAATACGATGTTGACATCGTTACAGCAGAGGGGCAATCTTTTGGAAACCCGATGAACTTTGGCGGACCAGGACTGGGAATCATTGCTACAAAACAGGCTTATCTCAGGCAGATCCCCGGGAGGCTCGCAGGAGAAACGGTTGACATACACGGTAACAGAGGCTTTGCCCTTACTCTCTGCACAAGGGAGCAGCATATAAGAAGAGAGAAGGCGACAAGCAATATCTGCACTAACGAAGGGCTTTGTGCACTTGCAGCTGCAGTATACCTTGCTACCTATGGAAGGAATCTGGGCAGTCTGGCACAACTGAATAATCAACTGGCCGTTTATTTCGCAGGTAAGTTAAGTCAAGTTGAAGGTGTTGATCTGGTTTTTGAGAAACCTTTTTTCAACGAATTTGTTGTAAGGATCCGCAAGGATCTACTGTCAAAACTATCTGATATAGAAATTGGTATCTCTTTAGAAAAATATTATCCGAATCTTGAAGACTGCTATCTAGTCTGCTGCACGGAGATGACACCGAAAGAAGATATAGACAGGGTTATAGATGAAATTACTCAATGAGAAATCAAAACGTGGAAGAGGTTCTTTTAACGTAGGTCTATTAGACATACAAACGAATATCCCTGATGATTTACAGAGAACTGACCTGAACCTGCCTGAACTCCCTGAGGTTGAAGTTGTCAGGCATTACACAAATCTCTCCAAATCTAATTTTGGTGTGGACAACGGGCCCTATCCTTTAGGTAGCTGCACTATGAAGTATAATCCTAAAATAAATGAAATAGTAGCAAGCATCCCTGATTTTAATATACACCCTTTATCACAACACAACAGAGGCGCACTGGAAATAATATATCGGTTACAAGAGCATCTTTGCGAGATTACCGGAATGCATGCCTTCTCAACACAACCTGCTGCCGGCGCACACGGCGAATCAACGGGGATAATGATAATGAGAGCGTGGTTTGAGAAGAGAGGCGAGAAGCGTACAAAGGTCATCATTCCCGACTCCGCCCATGGAACCAATCCAGCGTCTGTTTCACTGAGCGGATTTGAGCCACTTCAGGTAAAATCAAGTCAGTCCGGTGGAATTGACCTTGACGATTTGCGGCAGAAGATGAGCAGGGATGTTGCAGGCATCATGATAACAAATCCGAATACATTAGGAATATTTGATGAAAATATTTTGAAAATTACAGAAACTGTTCATAGCCACGGTGGGTTGTGCTATCTTGATGGCGCCAATATGAATGCAATGTTGGGAATAGTCAAACCGGGAGATTTTGGAATAGACATAATGCACCTCAATCTGCATAAAACATTTTCAACACCCCATGGAGGTGGAGGTCCCGGTTCAGGTCCGGTTGGTGTTGCTGAAGAGCTGGAACCGTTCCTGCCGAATCCCAGGATTATTATGAAAGAGGAGGAACTGGAACTTGAACAATCAGAAGATTCTATTGGCAGAGTACACTCCTTCTACGGAAACTTCAGTATTCTTCTCAGGGCTTATTCTTACATCAGTGCTATTGGATCGTCCGGGCTGAGAAGCATTGCTGAGAACGCTGTCTTGAATGCAAATTATATGAAAGAGAAATTGAAGGGATACTATCATCTGCAATATGACCGGATATGCCAACATGAATTTGTGATCGATGACAGCCTGATGCCAAACGGCATAACTACAAATGACATTGCCAAGCGTCTTATGGATTTTGGTTTTCATCCACCAACAATCTATTTCCCCCTAATTGTCAAAGGCGCTATGATGATTGAACCTACCGAAACCGAAACAAAGGAAAATCTGGATGCGTTTATAGATGCGATGAAAACCATTAAAGAAGAGGCAATTAATGAGCCGGAAAAATTGACGAAGGCACCACTGAAAGCGCCAATTGGAAGGCTTGACATTGTCCGCGCCGCAAGAGAACCAAAACTGACATGGAACTCCAAGTAAAACATAGGCGTCATCCTGACTGGCTTAGAGTCAGGATTCCTTCCGGTGTTACTTATAATCGGATCAGGAATACCCTGAAAGAGAATAAGGCAAACACCGTATGCGAGGAAGCAAAATGCCCGAACATCGCAGAGTGCTATGGGAGAGGAACCGCAACATTCCTGATAATGGGAGAAGTCTGCACCAGGAAGTGTCTATATTGTAATATCAGTAGTGGAATCCCGGCAGTGCTGGATAGACAGGAACCTCACAGGATCGCAGATACTGTTAACAGGCTGAACCTGAATTATGCCGTGATAACCTCAGTCACGAGAGATGACTTGCCAGACTTTGGAGCAGAGCATTTTTATAATACGGTAATTGAGATTCGAAAACTCAGGCCTGAATGTAAGATTGAGATACTTACACCTGAATTCAATGGAAATTTGAAACTGTTAGAGCGTGTCCTCGATTCGTCACCCTACATCTTCAATCACAATATCGAAACAGTACGAAACCTCTTTCCCCATATACGACCTGAGGGGAGTTACGATCTCTCTTTGAAAGTATTGGAACATGCAGGTAATTACCTGCCAAACATTAAATCCGGTTTAATGATCGGATTGGGCGAAACAATAGATCAGATTCAGGAAACACTGCATGATTTAAGGAGAGCAGGAGTAGCAATCCTGACAATCGGCCAGTACCTTCAGCCGAAAACAGGCCTGGCAGAAGTAGAAAAACATTACACTATCCAGGAATTTAACGAGTTAAAAGAAGATGCGCTGGAGATGGGATTTACACACGTTTTCTCCGGACCACTGGTGAGAAGCAGCTATCACGCGGAAGATCTAATAACCTGACAATTTTCACACGAAGTCACAAAGGACACAAAGGCAAAATTATCATCTTTTGTTTTTCTAGTTTTCTTAGTGCGCTCTGTGTCTTTGTGTGAGGCCAAAATGAAAAATGGATTTTATAGATACTGGATTTAATGACGCCTTTATGAATATGGCAATAGACGAGGTACTACTCACATCAAAAGTACCTGTCCTGAGATTTTATCAATGGGAGCCATGCGCTGTTTCGATTGGCAGGTATCAGGATCTGGGCGATATAGATCTGGAATACTGCACTGAAAACAATATTGATGTCGTCAGGAGGATTACGGGAGGAAAAGCTGTTCTCCATGAAAAGGAACTTACCTATTCCTTTATTATTGATAAGGAGATGATGCCGAGGTCGATTGTCGAATCATATAAAATTATCAGCAATGCTATCATTCAGGGTTTAAGGATGTTAGGACTAAAACCTGAGATGAACCGTTCAAAGGTAGAAAACAGTGATAACCCTGTCTGCTTCCAGGAATCGTCATTCAACGAACTCACAATCAACCGAAAGAAATTTGTAGGCAGTGCCCAGGTAAGAAGAAATGGGAAACTACTCCAGCACGGTTCTATACTGACCGGAATCAATACAGAGAAACACTCAAGTTGTTTTAAGGAAAAACCTGAAGTTGATGATTTAAGAAAGAGGATCACCTACATTGATATCCCAGAGGAAAAGCTAAAGAGCGCAATCAAACATGGTTTCTCCGGATATTTCAATACAAACTTGAACGAGAGAAGTTTATGTGACAGAGAAATATCAGAGGCAGAGGAATTAGCAGGAATGAGATACAGACTTGAGACAATATCGATAAAGACATGAACAGTTCACAGCCATTTTACAAACATCAGTAATCACCGGAAGCAAAAAACGCAACGTTTTTTAACTCCCGGTGAATTGTATTGTCAGGTGTTAATACCTTGCCCTGTGTTGAGGGCGCTCTTCTTTTGGTTTAGCCGGATTCACCTTGATATCTCTTCCTTTAAACTCTTTTTCGTTCAGAGCAGCTATCGCTGAGTCCGCTTCTGAGCTATCTGGCATTTCAACAAATCCAAAACCTTTTGATTTCCCTGATAACTTATCACGTAGAAGCCTCACACCCGATACTTCACCAAACGGAGTAAATGCCTCTTTCAAGTCTTCTTCAGTTACGCTATACGCCAGGCTACCAACATAAATTTCCATATATCTCCCTCTGTTCTGTGTGTTGATGAGATTACGCTATCGAAAACCAGACACACAAATTGTTCGATAGCGAAAGCCGACATTCGGCTGATTAGTTATTTCAAGAGCCATACTCAACAGTTCAGTACCCTATCCATAATAGATATCCAGGGTTCAACTAACAGGTACAAATATCTATAAAGATCAATCCCTGATTGCTTTAATATAACCCCTTCTTTTGCAAGATTTTATACAACCTACCATCTATTTGTCAACCACTAAGAATCATATTCCCGGCCCTTAAGTCTTTTTGCCACTCTTTGCGCCCTCAGCGCATTTGCGTAATACCCCTTTTCTTATTTCATCCAGCCAATTAATGATTTTATTAAATCTTGATTTTACACAGTATTTAGGATTAAATCGAAAGATTATGAAAACACTCATTTGTACAGCCACGTCATTAGAGCTTAGCGGAATATTTCCATCAATAAGTTCATCAGAAATAGAGACTGCCGGGAACGGTTTTGAGAAAGGATGTATCTCTTATTTAGTAACCGGAATCGGTGTGTTGAACAGTTATGCTTCTCTGGTACAGTTCCACCGGGATACTCCTGTTGACAGGATCCTGCAAATTGGCATCGCGGGCGCTTACACCGGTGCAAGGGATGAAGTAAAGGTGTTGGGCACTCCTGTTATTATCAAAAAAGAGATTGTAGCTGATCTTGGTGCCGAAGATTCTGACTCATTTCTAAGCCTGAATGATATGGAACTGGGAGAGATGGAATATTATGAGAGTAAGAATCTCACCATTTTTGACGATCTATTTGGGAATTCTTTGAAGGCTCTTCCTGTTGTTACAGGAGCAACCGTGAATACGGCAACCGGAAAAGAGGCAACCGGCATTTTACGGGCTGAAAAGTATGGTGTTGAAGTAGAGTCTATGGAAGGTGCAGGAGCGTTGAAGTTTGGAGAGGATTTTGGAATTCCAGTCTTACAGATTAGAAGTATTTCCAACATTGCCACTACACGCGACAGAGAGAGCTGGGATATTATCGGTGCGATAAAATCACTGAGGAATTTGTGTGGTGTTGTATTATGAAGTTAAAAATAGGCATTTCTCCCTGCCCTAACGACACCTTTATTTTCCATGCACTCCTAAAACACTTGATAGATGTAGATACATTTGAGTTTGAAGCAACTTTTGCAGATGTGCAGAGTTTGAACGAAGGCGCCCAGGCCGGTGATTTTGATATTGTCAAGATCTCTTATGGAAACCTCTGGAATGTACAGAACAGGTATGGGCTTTTATATTCCGGTGGAGCCATGGGATATGGATGTGGCCCGCTTTTACTCTCTACAAGATCAAACAGCCTTGATCCGGATATTCCTGTCGGCGTCCCCGGAAAAAATACAACCGCAAACGCCCTCCTCAAGTTCTGGGCTGCGGGAGAAAGTGTAACTTATAAGTCTGAATATGCCGTCTTTGATGAACTATATCAAGATCTGTTGAATAGTGACAGAATACAGAGCCTGGTTATTCACGAGAACCGTTTTACTTATGAACAGGACGGGTTGCATCTGATATGTGATCTAGGTGAGTATTGGGAGAAAAAAACCGAAGCGCCAATCCCGCTGGGTGGAATTGTGATCCGTAGAGATCTGGGTACAGATGTTGCCAGACAGGTGGACGGATTGATTCGGAGAAGTGTTGAGTTTGCCTGGAATAATCCTGATAAATCAGAATCATTTATAAAAGAGCATGCGCAGGAGACAGAAGAGAGAGTGGTCAAGTCTCACATAGGTCTGTATGTAAATGATTTCTCAGCACATATGGGAGACAAGGGGAAGATCGCTATTGAACGTTTACAGCAGTTGATTGCACCGGAATTTAATGATGTGAAGTCTTTGTTTGCTTATTAGACGCTAATTTCACAATTTTACACTAATTAACTTTGATTTAATGTTTAATTACAAATTGTATGAAATCGATAATCATCATCTTGAATATTTGTTGAAGCAAAGTACCTCATCGATCCCTCTTTTTGGAACATGAAGAACCCCTGTATCATCCTTCCAATATTTAACAGAATCTTTCAGTATCTCTACTTGTGGAGATTCGTTACTATATCCGAGTGCAATTACAGAGTCTATTTTGATATGTTCCTGAAGTTCAAGTATATCTGTCAACTTATTAGTATTAATAGCCCCAAGCCAGCAGCTCCCAATACCCTCTTCAAAGGCAACGAGTAGCATATTTTCGATTGCCGCGGCAGCATCTCTTTCACAACTGCCGGAGCTCTTTTCCTTATTAGCAAGTACTACGATATAAGCGACTGGTCTCTCGCCCTGTGGAGGATCTCCTGCTGGAGAGATGTACCCTGCCCATTTCAATGTCCCGAAAACTCTTTCAACAACGCTGGCCTCGTCTATGATGATATATTCGATAGGTTGCTTGTTAGCACTGGAAGGAGCCAGCCTTCCAGCATTAACAAGTTTTCTCAGAATTTCTAACGGAATGGGTTCTTGCTTAAAACGCCTGATAGAACGTCTTCTTATTGCAGTCTCATAAACAGTCATTTTGAATTTATTATTGGAATGGACTTCCTCTGTTTGTTTACTTATTCTTGCTAGAAAGTTCTTGGACTATATCGTACTGTTCCCTTGCTTTATCAAGCATCCCTACTTTTATATATGCCTGTCCAAGATTATTATATGCACTGACATAACCGGGTTTCAATTCAACCGCTTTCTTAAAATTGTTAATCGCTAAACTGTAATTACTCATTTTGAAATAAACATATCCAAGGTTGTTGTAGGCTTCCGCGAAGCCGGGTTCAAGTTTAATGGCTATATTATATTCACCAATAGCCTCATCAAACCTCTCCATCTTTAAAAAGAGATTGCCAAGGTTTACATGAGATTGCGGGATATCAGGATTAAGTCTTAATGCTTCTTTATACTCCTCCATAGCCTCCCTACCCATGCTATTTGTTTCGTACGCGGCGCCCAGGTTAGTATGGGCCTCTACCCAATCCGGTCTGATCTCCAATCCTTGCTTGAATGACTCAATTGCAAGATCGAATTCCCCTTTCTGAGTATACACACAACCCAGATTAAAATGTGCTTTCTCGAAATTGGGAAGAAGGCTTAGTACCTTCTTATATTCTGCAATGGCATCATCAACTCTTCCCTGTTTCCAATGCATAGTACCTATATCATAATGTCCTTCAGCATCTTTCTGCTTATCGCTACAACCTGAGTTCATTGTAATAAATAGAAACGATAATATTGAGATACCAAGAAGCGTAAGTAAATTTCTTTTCATTTTTATTCTTCCCATAATTGTGTACTAAAATATCTGCTACCGGTATCAGGAAAAAGGGTGACAATCACTCCTTCATCTATTTCCCCGGCCAACTCTAAAGCACCTTTCATAAAAGCGCCTGACGATTGCCCGACAAAGAGAGCCAGTTCTCTGGCCAGAATACTACACGTCTCCTTTGCTTCCTCAGAAGTCACATGAAATACGCGATCTTCTATAAAATCCTCCCGGTAAATCTTTGGTTTTATATACTCTTCACCCATAGGCTTCAACCCTTCAATTCCGGGGAAGTCCTCAGGCTGGATGACATAAACCTTTATGTCAGGGTTATGCTCCTTCAACCTTCTGCCGACACCCATCACGGTGCCTCCTGTACCAACACCACAAATAAAGTGTGTGACCCTGCCCTTAGTCTGTTCCAGGATCTCTTTACCTGTAGTTTCATAATGAGCGATTGGATTACACTCGTTAGCGTATTGGTCCGGCATAAAGTATTTATCCGGATTTTCTGCCAGCAACTCATGTGCTTTTCTTATAGCTTCATCATATCCCTTTATAGGATCTGTCGTAATAATTGTTGCCCCGTAAGCCCTGATGGTTTGCATCCTCTCTCTACTGGCATTCCCGGGTATAACCAGATCCACTTCATAACCCAATGCGGATCCAATCATTGCGTATGCTATTCCCGCGTTTCCAGATGTAGAATCCAGAATTGCCTTGTCATGAGTAAGCTTACCGGTTTTTATCGCCTCTTTTATCATCCTCAAAACCGGGCGGTCTTTTACAGATCCTCCCGGGTTGAGATACTCAAGCTTGGCGTATATTTCCACTTTATCAGGTATTTCGTGAGAAGTACTAACCCTTACCAAAGGTGTATTCCCAACATACTGCAAGACAGTATTGTTTATCTTTTCATCAATATCCTGGTTTTCGGTTTCACCACTCATTAATTTACGTTTCTTTTTGTAACAAATATGCTAAATAAAATATGAGGCCATTTTCTCTTAGTGCTTATTGCAAGCCAGCTTAAACACACCGTAATCCCCAGAATTTTGAATCGTTTATTATAGTAATGATTGTGAATATGTCAATTAAAGTTACCATATCAGGTGAATTAGATGTTAGAATGTCTGTTTCAGGAAGGAATATTCCCCTTATTCCCCAAATATTTAAGTATTCATGAGTTTTGCACATTGATTTCGATGGCATTCATTATTATACTTTTTCGTAATATATTTATGTTTAGTAAACAATAAGGAATAAGGCTAAAACTGTTTTAGTTAAAATTATGAAATTAATATTTGGAAAGGCATTATGAATAATAATTATATCTTCATTTCACACGGTACAAAATATAAAGAACTTTTAATAACTCTACGAAAAGGCATTGAAGACCATGGTCTGAAAACCCGTGTTGTCTCGCATGACGCTGCGTCTGGTGACGAATTGAGTCCTGAATCAAAACAGGAGATTGAACAGGCAGATGCATTCATTGCTGTCGTTGGGCCAGAAACTATAAATTCTCAGCAGGTTTTGAATGAGATAGAATATGCACTGGAAGTAAGCGGCAAAAAAGGGAATGATTATAAGGTTATTCCATTGCTTATGGCAGGCATTAAGTCTGCAGAGTTAAATAAACATTTTGGAGATAAGCCGGTTGGATCACAGGTTCAGATAGGTACTGGCGGCATAAATGATACAGTTTCTCAAATAACCACGGTATTGAACAAAAGCCTTTCAGACAAACGCGAAAGCACTCTCCTCGCCGGTATAGAAAATTCCCTGCAACGTCTCTCACCTGGTATTCGTGAGAAGATTAAGCCACTTGGTGTATTCCAGGGAGGTGGTAGTATTTCAAATATAGTAAACGTTTTACAACTGAACGACTCTGAAAGAGATCTACTGGTTAATGAATTAGTTGAAATTAAACTGGCAAAACCAATGCCTTATGGTTTTCTGCACTTTCATCCCTCACTGTGCCCCTTTCTCCTTAATGAGTTAGATGAAACCACGCTCGACCGAAGCAGGGGCAGATGGTCAGAATGCCTGCGACAATTAAGTGAGTTTCTGTACAAACAACAGTCTGAGGATTCTAAACTTGCAGATGAGCTAACACTGATGGAACTTCCTAATCTGATAAAGTCCATGGAATATGTACAGTCACAGAAGGTACCTGAAGTATCCCTGGACAGAGCTACATTATTTGAACATTTAATTGCACATCTGGAAAAGCCGGAGATCCTGAATAAAGTAAAGGCAATTCAAGAAGAGGAGAAGAACAGATCTTCAGAATGGAACCCTGAAAGATTTGAAACATTGAGGTTGCAAGTTGAAAAATACCTGGAGATGGGAAACCTCCCACAGGCTTTAAGTGTCGCTCAGGTAATGCTGGATAAGTGCTTAAAATCCGGTGATCAAATTTATGACGGCGCAGACCACGACACAGCAGAGGCATACGTACTGCTTGGACGGGTACTGAGAATGGGAGGTGCTTCTGAAAATGCACTTCAAGCAGTTAACGAAGCAATCAAACGCTTTGAACAAATTGCCAGCAGGAAAGACTCTGGCCCTGCCGGGATAATGACATCCGCTTCACTCGCCAAGAAAGGAGAGTGTCTTCTCGATCTTGGCCGACTGGACGAATCAGCTGCCGCCTTTGAAGAGTGCATACGCATAGCTGAAAAATTCAATAGCAAAAAACATGCGGCCATAGGAAAAGGCCAACTTGGAACTGTACGTTTATCTCAGGAGCGATACGAAGATGCTATTAAAGCCCACGATGAAGCGCGTCAGATATTTGAAAGTCTTGGTGATTTAAATATGGTTGCAGTTGCCTATCAGCAGATGGGCGCGGTGCATGAGGAGATCGGTCAATTTGAAGAAGCAGAACAGTCATTCAATAAATCTCTTGCCATGTCTATAGAGCAGAAGAACCTCCTGGACCAGGCCAAGAATCTGGGGAGACTCGGAAGCTTCTACGCGAAAGTTGGACGCACTGATGAAGCAGTAACTTTTCTAAAACAGTCAGCTGAAAAATATGTAGAGATCAATAACATGGCAGATGAGGGTCGTGTCCGTGGAAATCTGTCCATTACATTAATATCACTTAAACGCTATGATGAAGCAAGACAGGAAGTCCAGCGAGCTATTGAGTGCTTTAAACCTTATGGCCATAGTGTTGAGCCATGGAGAGCCTGGGACAAACTGCATGAAATAGAACTGGCTGACAGTAATCAGGAAGCAGCGGCACAGGCACGTGAACAGGCAATCCAATTATATCTTGCATTCCGCTGTGATGGCGGAGAGGATCAGAATCCTGGTGCAAGATTATGTACCTTGTTTGATGATGCAATGGGAAGTCAACCGCAGGAGGAGGTAAAAAAGCATCTGGATGAGGTGGCGAAAGACCCGAAAATACCAGATGAGGGTAAGCTGCTGATTTCAAAATTACAGACCGTACTTACTGGTTCTCGTGAAAAGGAATTGGCCTCTGATCCGAATCTGAATTATATCGATGCTGCTGAAATCCTGTTCCTGCTGGACAAACTTGAGAAAAGGAAAGAACAGAAGGTCGAGGACTAAGGATTAGTGAAAACAGATTGCAGCTCTTTTACAATGTACTGTGGCCTTTCGTTGTTCATAACTCTGATTGCATTTTCTGCAATCAGAGTGTACCTTGCAATCAGAGCTTCTTTCGTGTCACCGGCTATGTGCGGAGTAAGTATGACATTTGGAAGTCTTCTCAATTCACTATGCTCCGGAAGAGGTTCAGCTTCATACACATCCAGACCTGCTTTCTTAATAACTCCGTTTTTTATTGACTCTATTAGATACTTCTCATTGATTATTGCTCCTCTGGATGTATTTATCAACCATCCGAGCCCTTCTCCACCAATTTTTTCCAACTCTTTTTTGCCAATCAACCTTTCCGTCTTGCAACTGCCATGGCTTATTAAAGGAATAAGAATAGAAACTATATCTGATTTTTCCAATAAATAGTCAAAATCAACAATATCTACAAAATCAAGACCCTCATTCCCTCTCTCCTTATTCTTCCTGCATGCTACTGTCTTCATTCCAAATGCATGAGCCATCCTGGCATGTATCTTGCCGATGTTACCATATCCCATCAAACCCAGTGTTTTCCCGGCAAGCTCAATACCACCACCCCTGATCCACTTACCCTCCTTCATCTCTTTCCCATAATCCCTGTCATCCTTAGCTAATGCCAACACAAGGTACATTGCATGCTCGGCTACGGACTGTGCCGTAATACCGGGCATATTGCATACAGGAATCTCTCTCTCTCTGGCCGACTCAAGATCTACAGTATCGTATCCGGTACCACACTGGAATAATCTTACCTTCTCCGCACTCATTATCATGTTCCTTGTTATCATGGCTTTGTCCGGATACACAACATCAGCATCCACTATCTCTTTAGATATAGATTTTGCGTCGTGCTGATCTCTAACAAGAACAGTGTTTGCCTCAAATCCTTTACTACTGATCACGGCTTCTATGGTTTTAACCATTACACCGTCATCATCTGAACATAACAATATTTTTAACGTTTTGGTCATTCTTGTATTGGCTGATAGTCAATGAGGTATACAAACTATAATGTTAAAGTTTTGGTCTTCCTAATTTAAAGTTAAGAAATGGTACCCCTGAGTATTATTGAAGTCAATGCAAAAGAAAGATGGCTACGCTTTTATGAACCATAGACAATGAAGAATATTAGCAGACAGCAGGGCCAATACTGCTGTAATACTGGCACTTTCCAGTATTACTACAGTTAGTGCTATTTTTTGACACAAAACAACATGCCAGACCAAATGGAAGAATACATATCAAGCCATAACAGTCGCCCATAAAGCAACTTAAGACTTATATAAAATGTTTCAGTCAGAACTAATTATTGGTACATATATTGCGTAATATAAAAATTACTTTGCTTTCACAAATCTCAATGAAATAGATTAATGATAATGACTACTACAGAATCGCAGGAAGAGACGGCCAGATACGTTCGGCTCATACTGCCACTGATGACTAAACACGGTATCCCCATTACACCAAGGAACTATACAACATGGTATCACTACGTCTCTGGTAAAAACAAAGGACTCCAGAAAGCTATTGATTCTATTACTGAAAGGAATGAACCGTATACAGAGGAAAAAAACGAAGAGATTTATCAGCGCTTTGTCGTCGAAAAAGAGGAGAATACGCTGAATGGAATTCGAGAAAAATTACAACAAACACTATTGACAGTTTTCGGAGAGTTGAAGGATTTAAGCGGGCAAACCGAGGAGTATGAGTCTACAGCATTATCAAGTGTTGAAAGATTGTCAGATGACATGTCTGTTAGGGACATCAGGAATGTTCTTGATGAAGTCATTGTGGCAACGAAGGAAATAAGAAAGTCCGGAGATGCGACACAGCAGAGATTAAAAGAGACGACAAAAACGTTACAGGTCTTGCAAAAGGAATTTGAACATGCAAAGAGCGAATTGTTACATGATTTTCTGACAGGAGTCATGAATAGAAAAGGGTTTGATGAAACTCTGTCAAAGCTGTCCAGCACTGCTACAGATAATTTGTGTGTACTGGTTATAGATATAGACCATTTTAAGAAATTTAACGACACGCATGGACACATTGTAGGTGATGAAGTACTTAAGTTTGTGGCAAAAAATATCACAAAAAATATCAGAGGAAAAGATATTGTTGCACGTATCGGTGGAGAGGAATTCGCCGTGATACTTCCGGAAACACCACTTCTGGGAGCAGCTACTGTTGCAGAGAATATACGGGCTTCGATCTCCAGATTAAAGCTGGAAAGAAAAGGCAAGACAGAAAAACTGGGAATGATAACAGTCTCGATTGGCGCAGCGCAATATAGACAGGGTGAGCCTCTTAGTGATTTTGTCGACAGAGGTGACCAGGCACTATACTCCGCAAAGAATACAGGAAGAAACCGTGTAGCAGCAGAATCTATGGTATCAAACAGTGATTAGTAACAGAAAAAGGCATCCTTGCGTCTAATTGAAACAAGAACGCCTTTTTAAAATTTACAGCTAAATAATAGAATTATAGGCAATAATGTTTTCTATGTTAGCTCAGCTCTTATTTTGACACGTTTCACAAACAACCCCTGTAGTACAACACTTCTTACAATCAACCTTCTCACCTTTTAAATAGCCTGTGTTACAAGACTCACACCAAACACCTTTTTCACCTGTCATACCTTCAAAGCAGTGCTTGCATTTTACTTTTTCACCTTTAACGTAACCAGCCCCACAAGAATCACACCATACTGCTTCACCAGATTTACCCTTTTCACATGCTGAACATACATGCTTTTCGGTGCTACTTTTCTCGGCTTGGCATGTTTCACAAATAACTCCTGTAGTACAGCACTTCTTACAATCAACTTTCTCACCTTTTAAATAGCCTGTGTTGCAGGACTCACACCAAACACCTTTCTCACCTGACATACCATCAAAGCAGTGTTTGCATTTTACTTTTTCACCTTTAACGTAACCAGCCCCACAAGAATCACACCACACTGCTTCACCGGATTTCCCCTTTTCACATGCTGAACACACATGCTTTTCGGTGCTACTCTTTTCGACTACCTGTTGTGATTGACATCCTATGAATAAAAAAATAACAGCAATTGCGACTAAAAAATATTTAACATAGCCATTCATAGCAATCTCCTAAAGTAAGGTTATAAAGAAAGGATAAGTTAACCATGCAATCTACTCTATACCAGATATTAATCTATAACCATACAGAATCAAGTTATATTTCTTTCCATCTTGATTCAGAGTTCTTTAAACATCAGAAATGTAGTTAACTGTGAAATGGCAAGTGCGGGGCTTAATTATCTTCTTCCAGCTTTTTGTGAAATAGCTTTAACTCTTCTTCCTTTGTGCTCTTACTGAGAGCTCCGGATAGTACTAATATCTGGCCTAATATCTTATCATATTCCTTTTGTTTGTTTAAAAGGCCATGAACCTGTTCTTCACTTAACAGTTGCATATTAATTGCTATTTCTCCAAACAGGCCGGCATCCTCAACCGCTCTCTGGCGATCCATAATAGCACTTAACTGTTCCTCAGTCAAAAGACCATCTTCTACAGCCAGGGCTCCTAATCTCAAGCTTTTTTCAGTTTGAAACTTAAGAGCTACATCCAGATCTTCCCTGCTTATAATATCTTTCTCTATCAGATAGTCTCCGAATCTCATCATCATAATCCCTTATAAAAAATTTACAGAACAAATAGTACTCTTACTTAAATGTAATACTATATACTTATCGGTATCAAAATAAATATCTTTAATTAAATATAATTTGCAAGTGGAATCATTTCATTTTGTACGAAAAAAGTTATTACATCTACTCTTTAGTAATACCAAATGCCTTGCTGTTGATAGGCTTCACTTTGCCGGATTTGTAGACATGCCATCTGTATTTAGATTCTATTTTCTGTCGGGTTAATAACAACCGTTCCACTTCAAAACCGTCTTCCTTTGGATACACTTTCCAACCCAAATCTTCTACCGATGGAATTTCAACTTTTTTACTCAGATATTGGCCTACAGTACCCCCTCTTGAACATGGCAGGCTTTTAACAAACGCCTTCGCCTGTTCCCCCTTCAACTCAACAGATTTTTCAAAATCAGCAAATTCCCAAGTCCCATCATCGTGGAGGATCACACCTCTACCATCTTCAGTTGCAGCAGAAATATCGTTTGCATATGAAATGCTTGATGAGATGATGTATATGAAAAAGACGCTAAGTATGATAACTGATATGTATTTGCTCATCCGTTTTCTCCCGGATAGAATAACATGGTTGGTACTGGCAACGAGCAAGTTATTCTATAATTACCGTATAATGTCGCATTTTAAAGAGTATTTTACCTGTTGCAAGTGTATTCTTAATCGCTATCTAAATCCACATACACTAAAGACCTCCACCACATTTCCTTCAACTTAAAATTGTAATTCATATATAATCAATATATAATGATACTTTAAGTTATACACGACTAAAAGGTTAGCTTAAATGGTATATAAAAAAGGCTATGATCTCATAAAGGCGTTTCCTACAGAGTTTTCTGAAGACATTGTGTCGGTAAGGTACAGTGGCCAGACAGAAGATTTCAGTTTCTCCTTCCCCAAAAAAAAGGTTGAACACATTGTAATTAATCTTTGCCCTACCGAGCCGTGGGCACTTCCTCACTGGGCTATCCTCAAAAACAATACGACAAATTACCTGCACAGGCTGGAGAAAGTAAGATCAGAGTACTTTCCGGACTCACAGTGTTGCATTATTGTTGAGCGCCGTGAAGATGATCTTATTAACGACTTAATACGGTTTGAAAAAAAGCATGAATGGTTGCATACGTATAGCATGAAACCTGTTTATCCTTATGACGCACCTGTACTTCTTTTAAAGAATGTTCTTGGATTGAATATCACCTTTGGTGAGAATCCAATTGAACATGGAGTTCTATTATTAGACGCACAATCCATCACCGGCATTTATGAACACTACATACTAAAGAGAGAAAACGAAGTACATCTTGTGCCAATTTCCGGAACCGGTTTACATGAAAACAGGATACTCAAGATAAGACCCGGTACACCTATTGAAACTGTTTTAAAAAAATATATCAAAACTGATATCAAATATCGTGTTTTTTTTGACGGACCTCTGAATGGAACCGAGGTTAAAGACTTGACTAAAGCGCTTGACTGGTCTGTAAAGAATATTGTCGTAATGGAGGAGAGAGACTACAAGACACCTTTCCCTTACATAAGGAGTAATGAACTACGCTTTACGACAAGCCTCAGGGGAGAATTGAGGCGCTGTGTGTACTGCAATTATTGTGATGATATCTGCCCGGTGAATCTTGAACCTGCTCTCTACTGGCACTGTTATTCACGTGGAGAAAAAAGGAAGGCACGTATCTATGCATTAGACAAATGTATAGAGTGCGGACTCTGCGGTTATATATGTCCTTCAAAACTGGAACTGCTACAGGTAATTAGAGAATGTAAGTCCACAAATAAATAAAAAATGAAAATATTTAAAAGTATTGAAACATTTTTAAATAACAACCTGAACAAGGCAGAGGGTTTTGTTCAATCACGCCCAAAGGTTAATTTCCTATTCGGTGCGCTGTTCGAGGCGTGTGACGGTTTAATTAGAAGCACAAAAGATACAGCTCAGGCCCCTCCCTACATTCGGAGCAATATGGATGTTAAACAGTACATGGGCGGTGTACTTGTGGCACTGTTTTTTGGATGGGTTGTACCCGCAATATACTTTTATGGGTTCTTATGCGTAGTACCCAAACTTATTGTATCATTCGCGATCGGTGTTTTTGTAGTGGACGTAATATGGGTAGTACTGGCCAGAGAAGAGAGGATCAATGAAGGAGGATTTGTAACCTGCCTCTTTATCCCCGCATTATTACCGCCACAGGCCCCTCTCTGGCTAATTGGAGTAGGAGCAGCAATAAGTATACTGTTCAGGAATATACTCGGTGGAGTGGGTCATAACCTTGTTAACCCCGCCCTGCTTGGCCGCCTGTTGTTGACAATATGCTTTCCCACCATAGTAGTCACCGGATGGCAGGAACCCTTCATCGGCATACCAACAGCCCACTCTTTAATTCATGGAGTGGATGCGATAACACATGCAACACCTCTCATAGTTTATAAGGAAATCGGTGAAACCGCATCGTACTTCTCTCTTATGTTCGGATTAAACACCGGCTCGCTGGGAGAAACATGCAGGATCTCTATCATCATAATGGGAGTATGGCTATGTTTTAAAAGGATCGCAAACTGGAGAATTCCTGTTGCATATTTAGGTAGCGTATTTATCTTCTCCGTCGTTTTATCTTTCTTAATCGGAAACACCGTGGCTCCTCCCCTATTTCAACTGCTGAGCGGAGGCCTTATCTTTGCTGCTTTTTTTATGGCGACAGATCCAATCACAACTACATACAGTCAAATCGGCAAATGGATTTTTGGTATAGGCTGCGGTCTTATCACGGTAGTAATCAGAAGTTTTACACCAATACCTGAAGGTATAATGTATGCAATCCTACTCATGAACCTTATAGGGATTCCGATTCAATCCCTTATACTGAAGATAAAATACAGAAAAAAATGAACGAGTATAAAATAATATTATTAAGAGCTTTTTCGATCTGCCTTATTACGGCAATACCATGTGCCATATTGATGTCCCTTTATTTCGTAACTTCAGCAAGGATTGCTGAATATCATGAAATTAAACTCAAGAGATCGGTCCTTGATATATTTAACATTCCCTATCATACAGAAGAGAAACAATTCCTTGGCTTTAGCCAGTTGAAAATTGATAAAAAGGACGTCCGAAAGGTTTTCAATAAAAATATTTCCAGAAAGAATACGTCAGATATTTATATTCCGGAACTATCAGCAAATCTGCCGAAAATGGATAAAACAGGAAAGGAAGTGTTTCTGTATTACAAGGACGGTAGCCTGGAAGGTATAGGCTTTATCATTACAAAGCTCGGTTATGGTTTTAACAAAGCCGCTGATATTTCTCTGTTTATCTGCGTCGGCCCGGACCTGGAAACCATAAAAGGTATAGAGGTACTGGACCATACCGAGACACCCGGCCTTGGGGGCAGAATGACAGAAATGGAATTTAAGAGACAATTTATCGGCAAGAAACTGAAACCAAAGCTATCACTGGTAAGAGGAAGAGAATCAGTCGGCCCTAATGAGGTACATGCCATTACAGGTGCTTCGTATACAAGCAAGGGGATAGAAAAAATCATTAACGAGGCTATGGAAGCATTCTGGCGGGAGATGGAGGAGAGAAGGTAATGGATATGCTGTCAAGATATATCAGGCTGATTTCCAAATTCTTTTTAAGGGATAACTATATAATTTCAGCAGCGGCTGGCCTTGGTTTCTGCTCTGCACTGGCAGTCACAAACAAAATGGAAAACTCTCTTACAATGGGAGTTGGTGTGCTCTTTGTAACGTGTGTCAGCTTCTGCCTTGTATACCCTTTCAAGAGATTAATTATCGCATCCGGCACTCATCACAAAATTACGCTTTTAATGATTATTATATCTATTTTCGTAACAATATTTAGTCTGATAGTCCAGGCCACAATACCTAGAATAGCTCTCAATATAAAAGCATATATTGATCTGATTACAACAAACTGCATTGTCCTCGCCGTAATTGCAGAAGGGCTGACATTTGGTTTCTGGGATGCGCAGAAGAGAATATTGAAGGCATGTCTCGGCTATTCTATTGCACTCATTTTTCTGGCCCTGATGAGAGAACCTCTCGGGTTCGGAACGTTACTGAATTTCCGGATTCTCCCGGAAAGCTTCCCCGTTGTAGTATTGATGATAACACCTGTAGGCGGTTTCTTTGCCCTGGCATTGTGGCGCTTTATGCTGAGACCTCTGTTTGTCAAGACAGGTGTTGTCTATCTGGAAAACGTACTACAGGAGAAAGAGGAAGTCGCAGATATTGAAACTCCGGCAAAAAAAGAGCGTCCGGCATTCAAAATGTCCAAAACACTCATAATACTCATTGTTCTGGGAGTAATTCTCGTAGCAAGCCTTGTCACAAATATAAAAGCGGTTACTTCCATAAACAATCAGTTCCAAATTCTTCTTCCTATATTCCTGAGTGCACTTTTCTTTGACGGCATTGTTCTCAGTAAACTCCTTGGAATATGCCCGCTTCTTAACAAGTCAAGACAGATTGACGCTGCATGGAAGATGGGAGTGGCAGTAGTTATCGTAGTAACTCTCTCTACCAGCCTTAATTGGTTGGTTTACAATAAAGTATTAATAGGTGCCGGCAACTACCTCTCTTCAATTTCTCCGGTTCCCATAAGACTGGAGAAAATATTTTATCTAACGGTCTTTATTGTAACTATTGCCACTTTTGTACAGATCCTGGGTGTACTACTCAGACGTTTCGCAATGGACACATATCAACAAATGGGACAGTTTCTGGAGCTGATTACAGTCAACTGCATCGTTCTCGCCAGTTCCACATTTACCATACCTTCAGGTTTGTCTTTTATGTCGACTACTATAACAGCATTCGGTTTCGGACTTCACTGGTTAATGGTATGCGTATGGCTTTCCCTATTGAGGCGCCACAGACTATTTGTACCTTTTAACACGTGGGATGAGGACTCCGTTGCTATTCTACTCCTCGGGATAATGGCGGCTATTTTTACAGGCATTGGAGCAATAGCGATTTTCTGAAAACAGTTATAAAACTTAATTATATTTTCCTGGCTTCAAGACAACAAAAATGACTACGTCTATAATACTGAGTATCGCTGTTATTATCATAATTATGTTAGCCATGGCCGGGCTCAGCGAACTAACCTACCAGTTCTTTGGCAAAGGTAAGAAACTGAAGCTTGTCATACGCAGTGATGAAAACTTTGAAAAAAGTCTCAACATAGAGGGTGGGGATAAATTAATTAATACCCTACAGAACAAAGGGTACCATATTCCATCAGGTTGCGGTGGAAACGCCACATGCGGTCAATGCAAGATAAAGTTATATACTGATATGGGGCCATATTCGCCAACAGAAACACCTCTTTTTGATCGTAAGTCAAGAGTAGAAGCCAGTAATTTTCTTGAGAAAGGGATAGGTGACGGGTACACCAGGCTATCATGCCAGGTCAGGGTAGACAAGGATATTGACATCTTTCTGCCAAAGTCAACGTTACAGATAAAAAAATATTCAGCCCGTGTAATCAAAAAGACCCAATTGACATCCGACAAGTGTGAGATAAGTTTGCGGCCGATTCAAAAGTTCAATTATAAGCCCGGGCAATATATACAAATTGGTTTGCCGGAAGATTATGTAGAGCAACATTACAGGAAATACGGTGAACAGATAAGCTGTTTTTGCAAAGAGAGAGGAAAAGATTATATCCCCTTTACCCCTGGCATCGACCTATATCGTGCTTATTCAATTGCTACGATAAGACGTGATGTTATCAAGTTGATTACAAGATCGGCTCCAATAAATCCACGTGTACAGATTGAGAATGGTGGAGTACCCTGCCTTGGCCCAAACTGCACACAAGAGTACATACAGGAGAAATCAATATGGAACTTATGGGCTGGTGAGAAAGTCAGGTTTACCGGTCCTTATGGTCACTTCTGTCTGAAAGAAGAGAAGCATAAAGCTGTTTTCGTAGCTGGTGGAGCGGGACTTGCACCTATATTAGCACTCCTGGATCAATGGTTCGCAGAAGGACGTAAAGAAAAAGTATACTTCTTCTTAGGTGAAAGAAGATTTCAGGACATTCCCATGCAATATATATCTAAATGGCTCCACTGGCAAAAAATACATCACAGCTTTAAATTTATACCGGTAATGTCAGGTGCGTTCAGGGGTGACGACCCGTCTGAATTAGATGGTGTTGATAAGGAATGTTTCTTCGGTTCACCAGAAGAACACCAACGTGATATCATAAAACACAGCTTGATTGACAAGAGTGGAGAGAAGTGGCTTGGTCATGTTGGTTTTATAGGCCCATTGCTTACTAACTACCTTAAACATGATGACCCTAAAACAACATTTTATCTATGCGGCCCGGCTCCGATGACTGTAACCGTAATAGATTCGGCTGCCAATACTATTGGATTGAAAAAAGAGAATGTTTTATTCGATGACTTCACAGGCACCCTTACCCCATCTCTTGATTTAATCTATCAGAAACTTATGATAGCAAAAATGTTCAAACAGCTCAATTTGCATCATGCCGATAAATATATAGAAAACATGACTACTATCCTGGTCATTAAATTAATCCTGAGAGACAAGATCGACGAAAGCTATATCTTCTTAGATAAAATCAAAGATATTTTAACACATCAATCAAAGAAGGAATCCCACCTGAATAAGTTATTTAAGGAATACGAATAGAAATATTTGTTGATTTTATTTTCTATTCCAATTAACATACTCGGTTTGCTTGACTTAAACGCGTCAGACACGAATTACACAAATTGACTGATAAAAGCCTGAAATGTTCTGGCTTGACCAGTTTGTTAAATATAAACCAATTACCAACATAGATTTACAGACACTAAAGAAGGAGTTCTAATAATGTTACTTCAAGATAAAACAATACTCATTGCCAATATTTCAGGTAAACGTAGCACAGGTTGGGCAATAGCACAATCTCTTGCGAAACAAGGTGCAAAGATTGCATATACCTATCAAACTGAAAGGTTTGGCAGTGAGGTCAGGAAGCTCTTCGAACCTTTAGACTCAATAGATCTCGGAGAGTGCGATGTCACTTCCGATGACGATATAGATAAGCTTTTTGAACGATTGGGCAGTAACGTTGATGCCCTGGACGGGCTGGTCCACACTCCTGCATTTGCTAAAGAAGAGGATCTCGTTAAAGGTTTTATCAACACAACACGTGATGGGTTTAAGCTTGCTCTGGACATAAGCTGTTACTCTTTAATTGCGTTATGCAGAAGCGCACTACCACTGATGGAAGTACGTGGTGGAGCTGTAATAGCACTTTCATATATAGGCGGAGAAAAAGCGGTTAAAAATTACAATGTAATGGGAGTTGCCAAATCAGCACTTGAATCGAGCATTCGGTATTTAGCAGCTGATTTAGGCCCGAAGAATATCCGTGCCAATGCAATCTCTGCAGGTCCGATGAGGACCCTGGCCGCCAGGGGCTTAAAAGATTTTGCGGTTATGTATGAAGGCATGAAAGACAAAGCGCCTTTGCAGCGAAATATAACTACAGCTGAAGTGGGAGATACCGCTACTTTCTTATGCAGTGAATTAGCAAGTGGAATTACCGGAGAAATTCTTCACGTTGACGCAGGCTACCATGCAGTTGGTGTATAAGCTGAAATAATGTGCTGCAGATTTTCACAGACACATTCAGATAAAGAACTTTTAATACTGCCGGTTCAGGTTTGCAGCCTGAACCAAAACGTTTAGATTCAATCAACATGATTGAACCCGCAGGAAGGTAATTTCTTACTGTTTTTTACTCTCTTTTATCTCTCTCATCTTTGCCAGCAAACCTTCAATACCTCCTTTTTCAAGAAAATGATGGTACTGAGAACGGTATGATCGCAGAATACTGACACCTTCGATTTCTAAATCGTAAACCTTCCAACCATGTTTGGTGTTGAACATCTTGTATAGCATTGAATACTCCGTTCCCTTGGATATCAAAACTGTTGGTATCTTGACTTTCTTCCCTTTCACAATGGTAGCGGGATGAAAAACAACCGTTTCATTACTGAAAAAGTCCAATTTCTCAGTATAAAAATTTTGAAACAGCCCGGTAAAGAGACCTGTAAACTCGGCCCTCTGCTCAGCATTGAATTGGGACCAATGTGCTTTCCCTAAAGATAATTTGGCCATTAAAGAAAAACTAAAGACCGGATTAGTAATCTCAATAACGTTGATTTTCTTCTGATCTATTGTTAACTCTTTATCAGACAGTACCATAAACACCTTATCCACTGAACTCTTCAGTAATTTCTCGGCTTCATGTTCAACATCCGCAACTGCAACGTGAGAAAACAAAAGAGAAACCAACACCAAACAGACAATTTTTTTCATAATTCCCCCCCCGAATCATTTCTTCAAATCATAATTTGTATTGTAACGTTTTATCAAACCTTCATCCGCAAAACTAAAATATTTCTCCTCACCTATTATTATATGATCTAATACCTTAATTTTCATAATCCTGCCAGCAAAGACAAGTTCTTCTGTAATCCCTTCATCTTCATTACTTGGTTTTGGCTCACCGGATGGATGGTTATGCGCGAAGATCATGGCTGCCGCACCAAACTTATTCGCCAGATTGATAATCTCTCTTACATACACACTACTCATCGTTACCGTACCCTCATGTGCCGTAACGACATCTATGACCTGATTCTGGCTGTTAAGGAATATTACCTTAAAGACTTCTTTTTTCAGATCCCTCATCCTTGGAAAAAGCAGGTCGTATACTTTTCTGGATGATGAGGCTATACCTTCTATTTTCCTCTCTTCCTCAAGAATCCTTTTTCCCAACTCCACGGATGCTTTTATTTGTGCAATTTTTGCATGACTCAAGCCATTAATGCTATACAGATCTTTTGCATCCAGCTTGTCCAGACCCCTCAGACCCTTCGCCTCCCTGATTATCTGCCGGGCTAAATCAACCGCGCTTTTCCCTTTAACCCCAACTCTCAGTAATATTGCCAGCAACTCGGCATTTGTTAAGGTGTGCGCACCAGACTTTAACAACCTCTCTCTTGGTCTCTCTTCTTCCGGCCAATTGGTTATTGAGTCTTCATAAATCTTTTCTTCGGATTTTTCTGTCATAATATTTCACTTCCATGTAGAAATATTAATTCTATATTTGACAAGATAGTTCATTCATTTACATCCTTGTAAAAACAAACCTATTTATGAAATCTGGCAGACTTCTCAAATATCAGGATTATATTAGTCAGGTTACATACTAAAAGCAATAGGAAAAAATGATAGCGAACCCGAACTAGCATACGTATCTGACATGCACCTTTATGGAATTTAACATTTGAAATACTGTAAGTAATCAGAGGAGGCATTCCTCTGATTACTAAGAATTTGTGGTATTCTTAAGCATTTCTACAAATGCTTCTATCCTCGTTCTCATAGAACCGCTTAATCGTCCGGGACGATCACAATCAAGCGTTAGTACCGGAACATCAATATGTTTGCGAACAAGGCTGTCATATATGTGTCTATGACAGAAGTTTTGAACGTAGTGAATAATGCCGTCAATTTTCCTCTCAGTAATCTGCTTCTTTATGTCATCGATGTGATATCGCATTTCATATGGGTATGTGTAACAAATATATTGATCCATTAATGTATCCGTTTTGTACGGCATGCTGAACTGCCTCTGTACTTCGTTGAAGACAACATGTACATTCAACCCTCCCAGGAAAGAGTACAGGTCACTACAGATTGGAGGTACACCGATGTACCCTAATCTTACATCAGGTTCCAATGCCGGTCGTTTCCCGGCCTCCTCAAGAAAATCTAATGCCTTTTGCTCAAAAAGTTTATAGTCTCCCATTAGATCGCTTGTAGACACATTCCAGATATGATTTTCCTCACCCGTAACCCTGTTTTCCTCCCACGTAAGACGATCAATCTCATGCACAGTCTTTCTTACGTTATCCAAAACAAGTTTCATCTGATGCGCCTTCTCAAGATCCGTTCCCAAAGTATTGGACAGAAGATTTAACTGATCAGAGAGTGATTTTCTGTCTCTATCATGAGGATACGAAAACGGAATCGTCTCAATATCTTCATTCCGCAGTACTTCAATTAAGGCGTGATTGTTACTGCAATCTCCCTGGACGACACCTATGATCTTCTTTATCCCTGTTTTTTTTGTTGCTGAATATATACCTTTTATCCATGCACATGTATTCCTGGGCAACCCTTTAATCTCAGCATAATCAACGAATGCATCCGAGTCGTCATTACAAATGAAAATATTGTTCAAATCAATAGGCACATAACCCGCAGCATAAACAATTTCAATTGGTACGGTTGTGGTAATCCCGATTGCTTTTTCAACCGAAATACGATACGACATTGGGAATGACATACCGACATTAACTATATCTGTAGAATTCATATAAATCTAATTTCAATACTTGAGTGACTCTTGAGTGTTTTCCATATAACGTTAGTATAATAGCACTTACGGAGAGTGGCTTATGATTGATTTTGTTGCAGTAGATCAGTAAATCTCCAGAGAATCATAACCCATTGATTAGCAAGTATCAAATCATTTATCAGGGCGTATTATGCATCTTTTATCTTAATATTGACATAGATTTTACGCTCTGTTATAAATAGCAACCTTCTCGACTAAATCATTTAGACGGAAGGGCTGTTGCTCACTAAAAACTTTTGGAGATTACACTATGGAATATAAAGAGATTATACACAAAACTCCCGACAAGTTCGGATTAATAAATTACGAAAATACCTATAAGAATTTTAACTGGGAAGGTGTCAGAAGCAACTTTGATCACTTTTCTGATGATGGAGTAAATATTGCGCATGAAGCAATAGACAGACATGCTGATAACGGTTGTAAGAACAAGATTGCCATGTACTGGGAAGATGAAGACAATACCAGGAAGCAACTTACATTTTCAGACATAAAAAGGCAGTCTTCTAAATTAGCCAACGCATTAAGAGACCTGGGTGTAGATAAAGGTGATCGGGTTTTTCTATTCTTACCAAGGACACATGAACTTTACGTAAGTATTATTGCAATAGCAAAGCTTGGAGCAATAGCCGGACCCATGTTTTCAGCATTTGGGCCGGAAGCCGTAATGGACCGTCTTCATGATAGTGAAGCAAAAGTACTTATAACGACACCTGAATTGAGCCAGAGAATACATGAGATAAAAGAAGATTTGCCTGCACTTAAACACATCATACTGGTCAATGCCGGGCAAAATCTCAATGAAGATGAAGTCAGTTACGAATCAGAGACAAATAAGGCTTCAGAGTCATTTAATATAAGATGGGTAGATCCTGAAGATGATCTATTTATCCTATACACATCAGGAACCACCGGAAAACCCAAGGGAGTGACCCACGTTCACAACGATATGATCTCCCATTATATTACTACCAAGTGGGCTCTGGATTTAAGAGAAGATGATGTATATTGGTGTACAGCAGATCCGGGATGGGTTACAGGAACCGTTTACGGCATATGGGGACCATGGTTAAACAAAATTTCACAAGTCGTATACAACGGAAGGTATGATGCAGAAAAATGGTACTCAATTATAGAAAAATATAAAGTGACAGTATGGTACACAGCGCCAACCGCATTGAGGATGCTCATGAAGGCGGGCAACGAAATCATTAAAAAGTACGATCTAAGCAGTTTGAGATATATATGTAGTGTAGGAGAACCCCTCAATCCTGAAGTTATAAAGTGGGGCCTGCAGGTCTATAACCTGCCTATCCACGATAACTGGTGGCAGACTGAAACCGGTTCAATCATGATATCCAATTACCCCAGCTTACCGATAAAACCCGGATCAATGGGTAAGCCGTTTCCGGGTATCCGCGCAAAGATTATTAATTCAAAAGGCAAAGAGCTAGCCAAAGGAAAACAGGGTCTTTTAGGATTAAAGTGTGGATGGCCATCAATGCTGAGAAAGGTCTGGGCCAACAAAAAGAAGTATAATGAATATTTTAAAATCTCCGGGTGGTACACCACAGGAGATACGGCTTATGTCGACGATGATGGTTATTTCTGGTTTGTGGGCAGAGCTGATGATGTCATCAACACTGCCGGACACCGCGTAGGGCCGTTTGAAGTGGAAAGCGCGCTAGTTGAACATAAAGCAGTCGCTGAAGCAGGTGTTATTGGAGTACCTGATACTGAAAGAAGTGAAATAATAAAGGCATTTATTGTTCTCAATAAGGGATACAAACCTTCACCGAAACTTAAGAAGGAGATACAAGGGTTTATAAAAGAACGATTAGCTGCTCACGCATACCCACGAGAGATAGAATTTACAAAAGACGTTCCTAAGACAAGAAGTGGTAAAATAATGAGAAGATTATTAAAGGCAAGGGAGTTAGGACTTCCAACAGGGGATTTATCTACATTAGAGGACGAATAGAATATTCATTTTCCAGAGAAGCAAACATTCTATCTTCCAACGCCCATATAGTTGAAGCCGGCTTTTCTCATTTCGTCCGGCTCATAGATATTTCTGCCGTCTATTATATTAGGATGTTTCAACAACCTTTTTACATGTTCAAAATCCAGGACCCTGAATTCGTTCCATTCAGTAGCAACCAATAAAGCATCACAACCCTTAACAGTTGAATAAGGGTCGCCACAGAAAGTAACACCCTTTAAGACCTTTTTTGCGTTTATCTTTGCCACAGGGTCAAACGCGCGTATTTTAGCACCTGACTTTTGAAGTTCTCTGATTATGTCAATAGAAGGTGCCTCGCGTATGTCATCTGTCTTCGGTTTAAAAGCCAGCCCCCAGACAGCAACGCTCTTTCCTTTTAACGGAGAAATCAGTTTCTTTATTTTCTGGAAAATAAATTTCCTCTGATCTTCATTTATTGTATTTACGGCAGACAATAATTTATCTTTAACATTATTCTGTTTCATCAATTCCGACAGAGCCTTAACATCTTTAGGAAAGCACGAACCGCCATAACCCATACCTGCCTGCAAGAACCTGGGCCCAATTCTATTATCAAGCCCAACACCCTTTGCAACACTCTTAACGTCAGCACCGACCTTCTCACATAGTTGTGCAATTTCATTCATGAATGATATCCTTGTGGCCAACATTGCATTACTGGCATATTTAATCATCTCAGCACTCTTTATATCTGTAATAAAGACCGGCTTGTCTGCTCTGGCAATACCTCTGTATATTGACATCATTATCTTTTCTGCTTTTTCACTGTCTGTGCCAATTACTATCCTATCAGGATTAGTAAAATCCTTTACAGCCTCACCCTCACGCAAAAACTCCGGATTCGATACTACATCAAACTCACATTTAACCTTCTGGTTCTTTCTTACAATTTTCTTTACCAACTCCGCAGTACCCACAGGCACAGTACTTTTATTTACAATTAATTTATAAGATTTCATGTTTTTACCAATTTGTTCTGCAACTGATTCAACGGCACAGAGATCGGCCTCATGGTTTTTCCCGGGAGGAGTACCAACTGTCACAAAGATTACGTCTGAGTTCTTAATAGTAGTTTTCATATCACTACTGAAGTGCAAACGGTTTCCCTTAATATTTCTTTCTAACATATCATTTAAGCCGGGCTCGTAAATAGGTATAACCCCCCTTTTAAGCTTGTTTATTTTACCTTTATCGATATCGCAGCAGGTTACTTCATTACCCATATCAGCTAAACAAGTCCCTGCAACAAGCCCTACATAACCACAACCCATACAACTAATCTTCATAGCTATTATTTGTCCCTTTAATTTTAATAATTACATTCTCAAAATCACAAGCGAGATACATTGAGATATAAAATTCCCGGCAGTACGCATGCGTGTAAACATATCCACAAGCAAGAGTTAGAGATGGTACAATTATGCATATTTAATGTCAACTTATAAATTTCAGAAAGTATTGAAGTGTTGTAAAAAGAGAAAGAGAGATGTACACCTGTAAATCTTGATCCGGGAAAGCTTCTTCGTCTTAACAGGCCAATGGTTGCTCTTAGATAATGTATGTTGGCGAAAAGTGAGGAGAAACGAAGGTTTACAAAAAAACTATTGCTTCTTTGCCATTCTAATCAGATTATCTATGTGTGATTGGAATTCTGCACTACTCTTACTTTTTTCCTTTATCTTCTTGATGGCAAAGATAACTGTCGTATGTCTTTTGTTCCCAAAGTATTTACCTATCTCCTGATACGAGGATTCTGTAAGTATTTTTGCAAGATACATACATATTTGACGGGTAAGAGCAATATTCTTTGATTTGTTACCGGAATGGATATCGCTGCGAGACACATTATAATGACTGATTACTACTCCCTCTATATCCTTTAAAGTAATACTCTTTTTGTTATTGTACAATTCACTGAGGGTTTCATTCGCTAATTTCAAATCAATCTTTACTTTGCTCATGTTTGCATAGGCCATCACTGTGGTTACTGCGCTTTCCATTGATCTTACGCTATCATTGAATTTCTCAGAAATAAATTCAAGAACGTTATCAGGAATCTTCTTTTGAGAATCTTCAGTCTTAGACCGTAAGATCTGCATAGATGTATTGAAGCCAGGTGGTTCAATTTTTGCGATCATACCAGACATAAACCTGCTGACAAGGCTCTCTTTAAGCTGATTCATAAATCTTGGATGCGCGTCACTGGCAAAGACAATTCTCTTGGACAAACTATGCAATGTATTAAAGGTGTGAAGAAATTCTTCCTGAACTCCATTTTTATTGGCAAGAAAATGGACGTCATCGACAAGAAATATATCTACACTCCGGTATTTTTTTCTGAATGATTCAAGTCTGCTTCCCTTAAGAGCATAAACAAATTCATTTGTCCAATTTTCAGCAGGCATATAAACGGCACTTACGGAGCTTGATTCTGATTTCAATCGGTTCCAAATACCCTGAAGGAGATGGGTCTTGCCGACTCCAATTGACCCATGTATAAACAGTGTATTAAATGCTACAGGTCCAGGTTTTGAAATCTCAAGTGCGGTAGCATAAGCTAACCTGTTACAACCACCAACAACATAGTTTTCTAACAACAACTTCCTGTTGCTTATGAAATCATTGTCTTTACATAATGGTTTCTCAAATCTAATATTACCAGCAACTGCTTTGCTACTATTTTGAGAATGGCCATTAGTTTCTACTAAAAGGTTTATCGAAGGATTAATTTTGGTTACATCTTTAATCAAACCTTTGATCAGTGGTTCGTAGCTTTCACGAATCTTTGCCTGGACAAATTGATTTGGTACTCCTATGCTTAAAGATTCATTATCGAAGGAAATCAGGTGGGTATTTTTGAACCACAAATTAAATTGTCGTATACCAATCTTTGCCTCGATAGCACCAAGTGCATCTTCCCAAATATCAGTAGACTTTTTTGTTGTAGAACGGTTCATAAGAAAGTGGGTAATGATGGAACGGTACAGATTTCAAATGAAAAAACGACAAATTAAAAAATAGATTTTCTAATTTTCTTGGTGCTTTAATGAGACGGAATATTATCAAAACGAAGCTTTGTGTCAAACTTAAAAAGATAATGTTTTTTTTATTTTTTTTGGCACATAATTTTGAAGTCCGTAAGACTATTGATAGCAATAAGATTGAGGTTTAAAAGACAAAAAAATATATTCTTATTTTTTTTCATTTTTTTTTCTATGAAAAAAAATTATGCATAAGAAAAAATTTCTCTTTTTAACAAATTTTGAACACAATATGTTTAAACACGCCAACATATTGCCATAACAACACTTATACAAACAACCCTCCATGCCTATCAGTGTTTTACCTTATAATTTTCCTATTTTCAGCTTGTGGACAACTTGTGGATAACTTGTGTATCTAAATAAATGCATTGATTCTACATCTAGACTATTCGAGTAATTAAAAAATAATATACAAATTGGTAATTCGACTCTAGAGTGAAGATATTTGCAATTCTGACTAAAAATCCTATAACGATTTTATGCGAAAAGCAGTCATAAGTTGATCTAAAAAACAACAGTATTTTTCTGTATTAATAATCCTACTGACACATCCAAATATTGTCTATTGTGGAAAACCTTTGTCGCACACAAATAATCATTTTGTTACTCGTTTTTACTTTACATACTTGAACAGTTTCTTTACCATTATCATCAAATTATTATTTTCCACTGCAAAAATTTCGTACAAAGTTATGGCAAAATATCTTGTAAAGAGAAAACGTCAATGCCCTGGAGATGGTTATGAGATCAGCGTATCCGTCTGCAAAGGCAGGCAGAGGGTACTTTACCCAAAATGTCCTGTTTGTCACCATAGGGACGATGCTATTGGCACACCAACAGAAGAAGAAACAGAATATACCCCTATGGAAACCGGCACAAGGAAGATTTTGCAATTGTCTACAAATCAGGACAAGGCAATTAACCAACAAATATTTAAAAGCTATGACATACGAGGTGTATATCCGGAACAATTAAACGAATACACTTCCGAAAAGATAGGAATGGCAACTGTCCTTTTTTTAAAGAGTATAAAAGATGTTAAGAACATCGTGGTCGCAAGAGACATCAGATCTTCTTCTAACTCTCTAACAGATGCCTTAATGAAAGGCATTACCAAAGCAGGAGCAAATGTCATTGATATCGGAGAGGTATCTACAGATGCTGTATATTTTGCCGTAGGTAATTATAGCTACGATGCGGGTATTATGGTCACTGCATCACATAATCCGTCAAATTATAATGGATTCAAGTTATGCCACGAACAAGCTGCGCCAATCAGCTTTGACACCGGTTTATCGACAATATCAGAGATAGCACGAGAAGCCGACCTACCCGAATCTGAACAACGCGGCAGAATTATTAAGAAAAGTATAAGTAAGGGCTACAAAAAACACGTTCTTGGTTTTGCTGCCAACCTAAGTCCTCTAAAAATAGTAATCGATGCGGGAAACGGGATGGCGGGAACGATGATACCTATAATCTTCGAAGACCTTCCCTGCAAAATCGAACCACTATTCTTCGAGCCTGACGGAAACTTTCCAAATCACGAACCTAACCCTTTAGAGAGTAAAAATTTACGAGATCTACAGGATAAAGTACTCAAAACCGAAAGCCATCTTGGTGTCGCATTTGACGGTGATGCTGATAGATGTGTATTCGTGGACGAAAACGGCCGTGAAATAGGATGTGACATAATTACGGCTATCATAGCAAGAGAGTATCTGCAGAAGGAAAAAGGAGCCACAATTTTATACGACTTGAGATCCAGCCGGATATTGCCTGAAGAGATCAAAAAGGCCGGTGGCAATCCTTACCGGGAAAGAGTCGGACACTCTCACATAAAAGCGACTATGAAGGAAAAGAATGCCATTTTCGGGGGCGAACTATCCGGACACTACTATTTCAGAGAAAACTACTTTGCAGACTCTGCAATGATTGCACTGATAGAGGTACTGAATATCCTAAGCAGTAAAAATGTACCAATGTCTAAACTTGTTGCACCTCTAAGTAAATATTGCTCAACCGGTGAAATAAATTTTAAGGTTGCTGACAAGGATAAAAAGATTGAACAGATTGCCGAACACTTTAAAGACGGCAAGATTGATTATCTGGACGGAGTTACTATTGAGTATGAAGATTGGTGGTTTAATGTAAGGAAATCTAATACCGAACCATTACTCAGATTGAATCTGGAAGGAAATACAAAAGAGATAATGAAACAGAGGAAGAAACAAGTGATAGATATTATCAAGGAAGAATAAAGGCGCAGGTATCAACAAATGTAATCATGCTCTAGGATGAAACTTCTGATGTGTAGCTTTAAGATATTTTCTGTCTACGTGTGTGTAAACCTGTGTGGTAGAAATATTGGAATGCCCGAGCATCTCTTGAACTGAACGCAAATCCGCACCCCCTTCCAGCAGGTGTGTTGCAAATGAATGCCTCAATGTATGGGGAGATATGTTAGACCTAATCCCTGCCTTCATAGCATATTTCTTCACCAGGCTCCATATGTTCTCACGCCTTAACTTTTTACCTGTTCTGGACAAAAACAGTAAAGGCTCATCGTCTTCTATCTTCAGGAGCAGAGGGCGAACCTCCTGTAAGTATCTTTTAATCGCTTTAGCTGCTTCTGAGCCCATCGGTACAATACGCTGTTTAGAGCCTTTTCCCTGGCATCTGATAAAACCATAATCAAAGTTTATCCAGCTTACTTTAATAGACGCAACCTCAGAGACCCTTGCCCCAGTTGCATACATAAGCTCTAACATGGCCTTATCTCGTATCCCGAGCTTATTATTACAGTCCGGTGCCCGTAGCATCTCCTCTATTGCGTTATAATGAAGCACTTCCGGTAAATGTTTCTGGAGTTTAAGCGTGTTAACAGATGACATAGGATTCACAGAAATTTTTCCTTCCATTACCATGTATTTATAGAGCATTTTTACTGTAACGAGACATCTGGATATTGAATTCTCGGAAAGTTCTCTCTGTTTTTCACTTTCTATAAAACCTACTATCATCTTCGGACGTAAATCCTGAAAACGATTAATACCTGTACCATGCAGATAATTTGAAAAATTGCGCAAATCTCCCTTATATCCCTTTATGGTATTATCGGAAAGGCCGCATTCGACGATGAGGTAGTTCAGAAATGATTCTACGAGTGTTTCATCTATCATGTTCAACGATAAATGCGAGGTTTGCAATGTTTTCGACATAGAGTTCGTTCACCTTTTTGACTAACAAAAGTCTGTTATTCTTTATCTGTTCGTCCTCTACATTCACAAAGACCTTTTCAAAGAAATCATGAACCGGTTTTGCAAATACTTCACTATATGCAAGAGACAACTCTTCATATTTTCTTGGCTTCACATATTTAAGCAGGTTCTCTTTTTCTTTATCATATACAGCCCACAATTTCCGTTCTTCTTCCTCCTCTAATAAATCTTCATTCACATCACCGTGGATTGTACAATTTTTCCCGATATTGAACGTTCTCTCTACTACAGCTACAAGATTCTGCCAGATCGTAGTCTTGGAGATATTGGTTATTACCTCTAATCTACAAAGAAGATCTGATATATTGTCAAAACCGGATTTCATTACTGACTCTACAATGTCGTAACGATAACCCTTCTCAGTATAAATGTTATATATTCTGTCCTTAAAGAAATCTATTATCTGCCCATAAACCTTACTACTATCACCATCAGGACAAACGTTGGCCAGGCAAGACAATGATTTCTCAAAAACCGTCTTTAAAGATATATGAAGATCTTTAGTTTCAAGAATACGAATTATCCCCTGCGATTGTCTTCTAAGCCCATAAGGATCTTGAGAACCAGTAGGAATCAAACCCGCCGCGAAGCAACCTGCGATAATATCAAACTTATCTGCCAGGCTGAGTACGGTGCCTATTTCGGTCTCCGGCAGCACATCATCAGCATATCTCGGTAAGTAGTGTTCTGCTATTGACCTTGCCACCTCTTCATCCTCACCTTGAACCAAGGCATATTCACGACCCATAATTCCCTGTAACTTGGGAAACTCCCCAACCATCTCTGTCAAAAGGTCCGTTTTGCATAGGCTGGAAGCGCGTTTAACCAGTTCCAACCTGTCGGGAGAAAAATCCAGCATTTCGGCAATAAAACATGCCAAATCGCCAATTCTTTTTCCCCTATCCATATAACTCCCCATATCTTCATGAAATACAACTCCTTCCAGATCCTTGAGCCTGTCATGAAGAGTTATCTTCTTATCCTCATCCCAGAAAAAATTTGCATCAGCCAGTCTTGCCCGCAAAACACGCTCATTCCCCTTCCTGATAATCTCTCCATCACCGGAATCCCTGTCAGTGATTACAATAAATTCAGGTAACAACTTACCGTCTTTATCCTTAACAGGAAAATATCGCTGATGATCCTTCATCGAAGTTACGACAACTTCTGATGGAATTGCCAGAAACGCCTCATCAAAGCTACACTTCACGGCACCCGGAAACTCTACAAGGTTTGTCACCTCTTCAAGCAGCTCTTCGTCTTCCAGGGTAGTATCGTAAACGGAAAGGAGAGAGTTTATCTCTTTTCTGATAATCTCCCGTCTTTCGTCTATCTCTACTATTACGTTTTCACTTTTTAATCTCTCTTTATAAATTTCATAATCAGCATCAAGAATATCTATCGAATTGTCAGACAGAAACTGATGACCTCTTGTACTACGGCCAGCTTTTAAGCCATTTAGTTCCATGTTGACAATATCCTTATCGAAGATCGCCATTATCGAACGTATCGGGCGCGCAAAATATAATTTGTCAGATTTCCATCTCATTGATTTCGGGAAATTGATAGACGTTATAACAGATGTTAACATTCCAGGCAGAAGGTCAAATATTTTCTTTCCTTCTACCTCTTTTACAGCAAAACAATATTTCCCCTTGGAAGTATCCTTTACAATCATATCTTCAGCTTTAACTCCCTGTGAGCTGGCAAAGCCAACAGCTGCTTTCGATGGTGCACCCCTCTCATCAAAGGCGACTTTTGCAGAAGGGCCTTTTATCTCCTGTACAATGTCTTCCTGATTTTGCGGTAATCCGCTGACAAATAGAACCAGACGTCTCGGCGTACCGGTTGTATGTATACTGTCAAAACTCAGACGGGTTTTTTTCACCTGCTCTGCAAACAACTCTTCCATTTGCCTGAGAGCAGGAGCTATATAACCCGCCGGTATCTCTTCAGCCCCTATTTCTAATAAAAAATTTGACATTTTATTCTACTCTCTCCAACGTAATATTTTCGCCATCCCGTACTCCCTTAAATACATCTGTATTCCCCTCTACCCTACCAACTATGTTAACGGCACTGGCAGGACGTATCTCATCACCCTGACTGGCTGGTGTCGGACCAAAGAATATGCAGAAGGCCTTTCCCGTTGGCCAGTAACCCAAATCTCCTTTTTCAACTACTTCTTTTGCAGTCTCATCCAAAGCCGATGTAACGGGAATCGTAAAATAAATTTCATCTCCCCATGTATTCACAGTATTTTCAATAGGTAAGGAGTCCCAGATCGCATCAGACGTTTTACCGTCTGAAAGTTCTGCCACAGCAGAAACATCACCTGCAATAATTTTAATCTGTTTCATTGTCGTCTCATGTTCTTGACAAAAAAGAATACAGCTGCGACAAATAGCACTGAAAAAGTAATTACATTATGCTTTGAATACTCCATAGTGCCCGTAAAATTAAAAATTACCAATGTCAAGGCCAGGCCCATCAAAACAGCAGACATCAGCATTAACAACCTGTTTCTATTATTCAATATATCCAATGCACTTACCCTCCCTATTTCCGGTTTCCATTTTTAAATACCATAAATAAACTTGTAATTAACTTTCTGATAGTCGTATTGTTCTCAACTATCCCCTCTTTAAATACCGACAAGCGATTTCGCAGTAGAAAGACATGGCATAGCTGGGATTAACTATCAGTAAGCTTGGCGTGTAAAAAGACTTATATAAAATGGGCCCACTAGGACTCGAACCTAGGACACACGGATTATGAGTCCGTTGCTCTAACCAACTGAGCTATGGGCCCCGAAATGCTATATGGAGTGATCAAGTACTCTGTTCTCTAATTTATTTACAATAGGAATATCTCGAAATTAACCGAGAACCCATAAAATTAACGAGTAGGAGTCTATCAATTTTTCGGTCTGGTTTCAAGAGTTTTGTTTTACTTAAGCTATGTTAGAAGCCGTGAGAGACCTTCAACTCTTAACTGAATTTACTCTAGTTGAATTGAAATGCACAGAAACTTCATGTGGAATGCTTATTCACTAGTAAGGGCTCATTACTCAATAGATTTTATACTGACAGAGATAAGTATAAAAATGGGCTTGTAATAGGTCAAATATCCTATAAAATTCGATATATTATAGGAAATTAATTGTACTGAACCCCAATCATGCAAGAAGCAAAAGAGTTAGCTCAAAATCAAATTTCGTAATCTTTTCGTAATCTTATAGTGTTTAGAAAATCAATAAAATGTGACCCTCAACACTTAATCAGCAGGGAGTTCCTAATGTCTGTCAAAATCTTCACTTTGTTTTTCTGCCTCTTATTGTTGCAAGCTGAACCCGTCCTGGGACAGATGAATATTTCTAACCAGATTAGAGATATTCATGTATTTGATAACAAAGGAGATGGAGTAGAGAGTGAACTATTCAAGATAGATGACGTAGGTATCCGTTCCAGTTTAGGCTTAACCGATAAACATGGATATAAACAGGTTTACTTATTATGTAAGAGTGAAGATCAAATTGGAGCTATTCCTGAAAATGAAGACTACTTTCAGCGAATGATTGATTGTACAAAGAGCAAGATAATCAAACTGGAATTGGGCAAGAAAGAGTTCTATAAACTTGTCTATAATGACGACAAAGAAGTTAATGCTCAAATAATAGCTATAAATCCTGAAAAAATTGAGATTGTTCCGGAAGATAGTAACCAATCTGTAACAGTAAATTTTAAAGAGTTAGATAAAATACTTATAGCTAAGAACTATATAAGTTCCGGTAAAATTGTCGGTAGGACAGTGGCTGGAACCGGTGTTGGTGCTGGAATTGGCGCTATTTTCTTCGGCATTGGAGCTATTCCCGGGGCTATTATTGGTAGTATTTCCAGTGGAGCAACTTCGTCAGCATCTATTGAGTATGGAAACGATATATTGCCAAAATATTATGCACCATAATCCAGTTTAAGATAGAACTTGAACTCTTAAGTATTAACAAATTTAGAATCAGTATTCCTCTAACCGGCAAATGAACCGGATGGCAAAAAAACACTGCGCGTTATTTACTGCGTAACATTCTCTTCTATGATTTACGCAAATCCAATTTCACTTGACATAATGTCATTATCAAAATAGAATATTCCCTTCTTAAAAAGCAACGATTTTGCTCAGTATTTACTTGATAAAGGTTAAAAATATATGACGGATGTATTTGGGGACAAATCAAAAATAGACAGATACGATATTGACGAAGAAGCACCATGCATCGTTGCCTGTCCGATACGTCAGGATGCACGTGATTATATACAATTGATCGCAAGGGGCCAATTTTCTGATGCAATAAAGGTAGTTGCAGAAAGAAACGCTTTACCATCAGCGTGTGGACGCATATGCACTCATCCATGCGAGGATGAATGTAGAAGGAAAGACATAGATAAGCCTATCGCAATTGCATGGCTTAAACGTTTTCTGGCTGATGGTTTTTTCAACGAAGACACACAAGGCAGTAACAAACAGTCAGAGATCAAGTATTCAGAGAAGATTGCAATCATTGGTGCAGGACCGGCAGGATTGGCCGCCGCAAAAGACCTGGCTCTCCTCGGATATCCATGTACTATCTTTGAGGCTCATTCCGGTCCCGGAGGTATGCTTCGTATGGGAGTGCCGACATACCGCCTGCCAAGAGAATTTATGGATAAAGACATCAAATTTATCACAGATCTTGGTGTAGAAATAAAATACAACACAACTATAGGTGAGGATATTTCCTTTGACGATTTAAAAAAGGATTTTGATATTACATTTTTAGCTGTAGGCTTGCCTGTAACAAGGCGCCTGCCTATTGAAGGCACTGATTTGGATGGAGTGCAGGATGCAATATCATTTCTTAAGAGTGCAAACTGCCATGATAATGCAAAGGTTGGAAACAATGTTCTGGTAATTGGCGGTGGAGCAGTTGCTATGGATTGCGCGAGAACGGCTTTAAGGCTCGGCCCAAAAGAAGTTAACATAGTATGCCTGGAGTCTAGAGATGGGATGCCAACCTCTGATTACGAAATCGAAGAGACACTGCAGGAGAAAGCAATACTTCATGCCTCATTCGGCCCTAAAAGAATTATAGGAGAAAACGGCAAGGTCACTGGCCTTGAAACGCTTAAGGTAAAATCTGTTTTCGACAGCCAGGGAAGATTTAATCCATCATTTCACGAAGGAAGTGAATCTGTAATAAATGCGGATACAATCATTCTGGCCATTGGCCAGGCATCAGATCTATCATTTCTTGAAGGACACGAAGAGATAGAGGTTACCAGGGGAGGTACGATAACCGCAGATGCTGATACTTTAAGTACCGGCATGCCGGGCGTTTTTGCGGGTGGTGATGTGGTATTAGGAAGAGGAACACTTACTATGGGTTTGGGTCATGGTAAGAAAGCTGCAATATCTATACACAATTATCTCCGAAAGATTTCTGAGAGTGATCACAAATTCAGAGATGTAAAACCTATTGACGAACTGTCAAAAACAGAAACAAGGGTAGACAAAATAAAGAGAGAAGAGAGGGATGAAATGCCAGCCCTCGATCCGGATACAAGGGTCGGAAATTTCGATGAGGTTGAACTGGGTTTTACAGAAGAGATTGCAGTACGAGAAGCAATGCGTTGCATGAACTGCGGAAACGGAGCCTCCGTCTCTCCAGACGCCTGTATTGCATGCCTGACCTGTGTCAGAGTTTGCCCTTTTGAAATACCAAAAATAAAAGAAGATGAAAATTTTGCTTATATAGATAATGATTGCCAATCTTGCGGAATGTGTGTTGTAGAATGTCCAGCCAAGGCAATAGAGTTTAAAGGGCCGTATGAGGATATGGGTAAAGATCAATTACATGAAGCCTTTAAAGACACAAAGACATCTGAACCGTTGATTGTAAACTTCTATTGCAGCTATAATCTAGACTTGGCTCTCTCCAAAGAAATACTACCGGCAAACATCAGGCAAGTAAATTTACTCAGCTTAGGAAAGTTAAGACCCGGTTTAATACTCGACGCATTTGAGAAAGGCGCCGATGGCGTTTTAATTACATCATGTGATGACTCGTGTCATTTTGGTGATTCGTGTAATACCTGGGCAGAACAGAGAGCTGAAACTGCAATGGATTTCTTAACATCAATTGGCATTGAGAAAGAAAGGATAAAGTATCATATGCTTCCCGGCCAAGACGGAGACAGCTTTCTACAAACAGCGAATCAATTGATAGAAGAGATAAAAAAACTTTGAAATCTAATCTTATAATTCCTTAATAACCTTTTAATATCACTATGAGCGAAGAACACGACACAAACAATAATAATGCTAAATCAGGAAGTAATTTAGAGAAGCTTCTCAAGAAGGGTGAATTTGTTGTTACGTCAGAACTAGGCCCTCCCAGGGGAGCCAGTCGGAAAGCAGTAGAAGAAAAAGCAGAGTTCTTAAAAGGCTATGCGGATGCATTTAATTTAACTGACTGTCAAACAGCAATGGTACGCCTTTCCAGTATCGCAAGCGGAGCCATACTCCTCGACATGGGAATGGAACCCGTTGTACAAATGACATGTAGAGATAGAAATAGAATAGCAATGCAGAGCGATATACTTGGCGCTGCAAGCCTGGGCATGAAAAATCTTCTGTGCCTGACAGGAGATCATCAATGTTTTGGTGATCATCCTGAGGCCAAAGGAGTTTTCGATATAGACTCCATCCAACTTCTAGATATGTTCAGACAGATGAGAGATGAGAAAAAATTTCAGTCCGGCGAAGAGCTGAAATCAGAAGAGCCAAAGCTCTTCTTAGGTGCTGCAGAGAATCCTTTTGCGGATCCTTTCCAATACAGGGCTGCTCGACTTGCAAAAAAGGTAAAGGCGGGAGCAGATTTTATTCAAACCCAGATCATCTACAATGTGGAAAAGTTTGAGGAGTGGATGGGCATGGTCAGGGCCATGGGATTACATAAACAAGTATCTATTCTGGCAGGAGTCACACCTATCAGGTCTCTCGGTATGGCTAAGTACATGAAGAAAAATGTACCCGGTATGGACGTGCCTGATGAGTTAATAAAGCGTCTGGAAGGAGCTGAAAAGAAAAAAGCTGAAGGCATAAACATATGCCTTGAAGTGATTGAGCGAGTGAAGAAAATTGAAGGAGTCTCAGGGGTTCACATAATGGCTGTTGAGTGGGAAGAAATAGTTCCGGAAATTACAGAAAGAGCGGGGCTGCTCCCAAGGCCGACACCATAACCTACCCTTTTTTAATGACGTTATTTTATTTCCAGCTATTCTTTTATTTCCCCACACATTGAGTAAACTTTGCACATCATTCTCTTTCCGTTAGAGTGCTCTCAAAAAACGGTAATCATAACAATTCCAGAAACCATAACGGTTGCCCCTAAAAGCCTCTCTTTAATATTTGTTTCCTTAAATAACATAACACCATAAATAGCACCGAAAAGAATGCTCAAGCGTTTAACTGAAACCAGATAGGCCACCTCGACAAGGTTAACTGCTTTAAAGTGTGTAACTATCATTAAAGTTATCAGTATACCAATAAGAAGAAAAAGTACAGGTCTGGAGAATACTTTCGAATAGAAATGCTTGGTACTGAAGCTGATTACCAGATAGAAGATAAAAGACAATAAAAATGAGTAAGTAACACTGAAAAAGAGAGGGTCCGAATGTTGTACCGCTATTTTGCCAATACATGCTCCTACGCTGAATACAAAGGCAACAATAATCATTAGGACAGAACCATGTTCTTTCGCGATTGCCTTAAATGGTTCAAATAACCCTCGACTTATGGTGTGAACGTTTAGTAGATAAGCACCTATTACAACCAAAATTATTCCTATAAGACCAGATTGATCAGGCATTTCTCCCAGTATAATGTATGATGTTCCAACCATAAAGACAGGGGTTAAGGATAAAAATGGGAGTGTTAACGAAAGAGGTGAGATCTTTATCGCCTTCATATATAACAGCAGAGCGACTATATCAAGTGGTACAGCCGCAAATGTTGCCATATAGAAAACACCATCAAGCGGGGGTACATCAATGAATGGGATGATGATAATCATAAACGGTAGCGTATAACCAGTCCTGACCCAGGCGATAATAGATGGATCAGAATTATCATCTAATGCTTTTTTACTCAATGCATCTGCAGTTGCCAGACTTAAGGCACAAACAAGTGCGTATACAAACCAGCTCATTTAGATTTACTATTAAGAATCTCAGTAAGCATGTTTATCTATAAATCCCTTTCCCTTCCAAATAGTTAACCACATTATCTCTAAATCAAACCAAAGACTCCAGTTTTCTATATAATACAGGTCATATTCAATTCTTTTCTCCAGCGAAGTATTCCCTCTCCATCCACTGATTTGTGCCCAACCGGTTATACCAGCCTTCATTTTATGTCTCAACATATACTTAGGAATCTTGCTTCTAAACTGTTGTATGAAAAATTCTCTCTCCGGCCTTGGGCCGACAACACTCATATCCCCTTTAAGCACATTAAAGAACTGAGGAAGCTCATCAATACTTGTCTTTCTCAAAAAAGAACCAATTGGTGTCCTTCGAGAATCACCCTTTGCTGCCCAAACTGGCCCAGTCTCCTTTTCTGCCTGAGTTTCCATCGTCCTGAACTTCAGCATACTGAAAATCTTTCCATCAAGCCCCATACGCTCCTGTCTGTAGAAAACAGGCCCTACTGACGTTGCCTTTACCAGAATCGAGATAACAAACATTAAAGGAGATACCGCTAATAATATGGCTATCGACAACATTACATCCATTACTCTTTTGGCCACTACATTCCAGCCGTATAAAGGAGTATCCCTTAAACTGATTATAGGCATACCTTCAAACTCACCAATATCTCCACGTAATGTAGCAAGCTCAAGCAAATCAGGAATCAGCATGATTGAGACCATCTCGTCACCTATATCGTCAAGGATCGTCTTTAATCTCTCATGAGCACTTAATGGAAGGGTTATCAAGACCATGTCAATGTTGTGATCTTTTACAATATTTAGAATATTTTCAAAAGTATCCAGTACCTTAAAACCTTTTAGTTCACTGCCGATTTTAGAGTTATCTTCACACAAGAATCCTCTTATTTTGATCCCAAGCTCCGGGTGACTATGTACCCTATCCGTAACATCCAGTGCTAAATTCCCTGTCCCTACGATTAAGGCATGTCTTAGATTATATCCTCTCTTTCTAATCAACCTTAAAAATTCACGAAAAATAATTCTTTCAACACAAAGAGCAACCACGCAGATTATCCCAAAATACACGAAAGTAAGCCTTGAGAACTCGTATCTTCTTACAAAAAATGTTAGCGAAACCAAAATCAAGATAGCAATTGCGGTTGCCGTTGCAATATTCACTACCTCTGCAAACTTGGACGAAATCCTTCTTGGCCTGTACAGACCAAATGCCTTGAAAACGATATACCAGAGTGGCAGCATAATAATGAGAAGCGTAAGATATGTAAGAAATGGAGGGATGCCTTTAGACACAGGAATAATAGGAACATAAAAACGTAAAAAATAAGCCAATATCCAGGAACAGGATAGTGTTATCCAATCAAGGAGCAGAACCAGTGTTTCAAAGAATTTACTGTGTTTTTTTAACATTTCTTATTTATCCTGCAAATCCTGCCTAAACTCCTTATATTCCTTTTCAATGTATTTTTTAATCTTATCTTTAAAGATAACCCTGTCAAATGATTCAGCATTTTTTCTAATTGCCTGCCAATTAAACTGATCTTGCGTTTTTTCAAAATGCTGTACGGCTTGAACCAGAGACTCGGGCGTCTGCTCATAAAAGAACATACCAGTAGCATTATTATTTTCAATATTCTCACCCAGTGGAATTATCGTTTCAAGCGCACCACCCTCGCCAAAAGCGATTACAGGTTTTCCGCATGCCTGTGCCTCTAAAGGAACAATACCAAAGTCCTCCACTCCCGGGAATATCAATGCTTTACAATTAACATAGTGTTCCCTGACTATTTCATCTGACTGCCATCCCATAAGTTTGATATTTTTGCCAGCCATCTTCTCCAATTTCTTCTCTTCCTGTCCAGAGCCGATTACTATAAGCGGCAGACCAATTGTATTGAATGCCTCAACAGCAAGATCTACACGTTTATTTGGTGCGAGAGGTGAAACCATTAGATAAAAACCATCATTTGCCAACTCTGGCTTGAAATACGAACAATCAACCGGTGGATAAATTAAATCAGAATCCCTGTCATAGTTTTTTTTTATCCTTTCGGCAATGTACCTGGAAATAGCCACAAATCTGTCTACACGTTTGCTACTTGCCACATCCCATTTACGCAAATAATTTAATACAAGGGAAGTAGCTATTCGTGTAATCATGCCCGCCCTTGCCTTATCAAAATATAAACTGTACAAATCCCAGATATATCTCATTGGCGTAAAACAATAGCATATGTGTAATGTATCTACTCCTGTTATTACACCTTTAGCAACACAATGACTGCTTGACAGGACAATATCATATCCCCTTAAATCAAAACGTTCTATAGCAGTTGGAAATATTGGTAGAAGATGTCGATATTTTTTCTTAATAAGAGGTAGTTTCTGTATGAAAGATGTCCTAATGTCCATATCCTCTATGGCATCAGAGAGACTTCCCTTATTATGCATCAGGGTATATAGATGTGCATCTGGGAAGAGTTCACAAAAGACTTCAAGAACCTTCTCTCCTCCTCGCATACCAGTGAGCCAGTCGTGAACTAGTGCGACTCTCATTTATTATTTAACCATAAATCCAATAAAGCCAATGGTTGCACTTAATAGTCGAAATTACACAAAAAATATGTTTACAATATCCTCTCTTTAACACATCATTTTCTGGTAAATCTTATAAGTTTCTCTCGCAACTATTTCCTGAGTAAAATGATCTAACACTCTTCGTCTACCCTTTTTTGCTAATTCCGCTCTCAAGTCTATATTATCGTTTAACAGTTTTATCTTTGAATACAACTCATCAACATCACCCTCTTTATATATTAATCCACAATTACTTAGAACACTTGGAATCTCTCCGGAATCAGATCCAATAACTGGCACTCCACACGACATTGCCTCAGTCAGGACCCTTCCAAATTGTTCTTTCCACTTTCTAGTTGTACGGGAAGGAAGCACTAAACAATCCATACAGTTTAAGTAATGCGGAACTCTGGATGACGGAATTGAATCTACAATCCTAATCTTCCCTGAGATTCCCAAGCGCTTCCCTTCCACCTCTATTTCATGCCTTAATTTACCGCTACCTACCAACAAGAGATTAAAATCGCTGTTTATCCGGGATACTGCTTTTAGCAAATCCATAATACCCTTTTCTTTTACAAACCTGCCTATAAACCCAATTGTAAAACTATCCATCCCTAATTTAGATCTTAGCTCTTGAGATTCCATTTTACAATACATCAAATGGTCTACACCGTAAGGTATCACTGGAATCTGTTCCTTATCTAAACCTTTCCTCATAAGAACATTTCTTATTTCATCGCTAGCGGCTACTGCACAATCCGCATTTCTCATGTTATATCTTTCTATCCATGAAAATGGAAATGGATATATCTTATAAATATTTTGTAATGAAACAAACATACATTTTACATTGTATTTCCTTGCTAATCGGATTGCTTGAAATGTAACAACACTATAATGTTCCTCCTCAATATGCAATATATCAGGCCTAACATGCCTTATAACTTTTGCCAGCCCCGGATACCAGTGAAAATGGTTATAACCGCTCATTACAATCTTTAAAGGAATCACTTTACATTTTTTGCAGTACTCCTTCTCTCGCCTTGTATTATCCCATTCTGTTGGTACAACCAGGGTTAACTCAACATCCTTAAACCTTGCCAATTCAGTAAATCTTTTATGATATGTCTCTGATACTAGAGCCTTCCATAATACTAATACCTTCATCTATTTTAGCCTACCTAATAAATGCAAAAATATAGATTTGTCATCTTTAGAGAAGAATCTGAGCAGAAACAAGCAAGTAAAATAAATTAAAACACTTATAGCAATTACCAATGCCAGATTCAATCTTGCTGTAGTCAATACTATAAACGCTCCCATAACAGTCACACACACCAACGGTCTCGAAAGCACGGCAACAATATTGACTTCACAAACATATTTTGTAGCATAATACCAACACATAGCAAATAAAGCAATTTCTGTAACTACGGTTGCATAGCCTGCCCCCAAATATCCATAATACGGTATTAAACACATATTAAGGGAAATATTCACGAAGAGACATATTCCAGTCACAATTGCATTAATTTTTTGCCTGTTAGCTGCCACAAGGATACTCAAGAAAATGTAATTAACAAAAATGAAAATTAGAGAACAAACTAGTATCCTTAACGCAGGAATAGCTTTAACATATTCTTCACCGTAAACTAAAAAAATTATACGGTCAGACAACAGTAACGTACCCACTACTATTGGCAAGGCAATTACTAATAGATACTTAAAAGATGTTTTGTATATTTTCCCAAGAGAATCTATGGAGTCTTTGTGTAAAATAGAGAAGATCGGGAATATCGCACTTACAATTATCGCAGGTATAACATGCATCAACTCGATTATCTTGACTGCCGCCGAATACCATCCAATCTCAACATTATCCCCTCTTATCAAAGAAAGCATAACGATATCTATTTTTACATAGATAACACCAAAAGTTACCGTTAACGCAATTGGCATAGATTCCTTAAGAATAAAACGCCAAAACCTGAGATTGAAGCATGGACGTATAACCACTATACCCCTGTATACCATAAAACACCCAAGAATTGAGCTAATCAAATATACTATCAAAAAAACATTAGACAATTCAAAAAGCCCAAAACCCAATGCCAATACCACCGCTCCCGATGTAAACAAGAGGAGATGGTTAATTCCTTTTAAGATAGCCTCTTTGTCCATTCGTTCATGTGCATTAAAAACGGCACATGATACTTCCATCAAAGATCTAAAAAACACTGCACCGCCAAAAATCATAACTAACTTAATCATTTCTCCAGTATATCCAGCGAGAAAAACAAACAGACCCATCGCAATAACACACATAAACGAAAGAACAATCTTTAATATATAAATATTAGCTACATATTCTTCTGTGAGTTCTTTTTGTCTGGACACATTTCTTACAAGTAATCTATTTAAACCAAAATCTGCGACAAGAATACACATTCCGGTAAATGAAAAGGCAAATGACAACTTGCCAAAATCATCACCTCCCAATTCTCTAGCGACATAAATAAATAACAATGCCGGTAGAATCTTAGTCGCCTCAGCTAATATTTTATAAAATACATTTCGCCTTGCTCTTTTGACTAGACCGTCTTCTGACACGCTTCTGACTCCCTAAATTGTGATATTACTACAGCAATCCCTAAAATTATGGCCCATTGAAGATGAACCCCATGAACAACAAAAATATCTGTAGAATTGTTGAATAAATAAACAATTACCCCCCCCACTAAACCAACTAGAAGACTATAATTTCTGGTCTTTTCTAACGCTTTCAACGAACTCACTAAATATTTGACCATGCATACAAGCCAGTAGACAAAAGCAAACAACCCCGTTATTCCCATCTCAACAAAAATCTGTAAATACAAACTGTGCAGGTGGTTTTTTATTAGAACCCTCACGGTAGTAAACTTCGAAATCAGTAAAGAATAATTGCCAATTCCTATTCCAAATAACAGATCGTCTTTTACCATGTTAAATCCAATTGGATAACACATAACTCTATGTTTTAAAGCACTCAGTGAGTGTTGTAACTCTACCCTACCCATGAAATTATCTCTAACATCTGAGAATAAAAAGGCAATAGCAAAGATTACAAAAAGTATCGCCAAGAAAGGGAGAACTCTTTTCTTTACTTTATTCAAAAAGAAAAGAATGAATATTGTCAGGACTAAAAAAAACCAAGCCGATCTGGAAAATGTTAAAAACCAAGTGACAACTGATAAGACAGTAAAAATACCTAACGTAATCCTTTCCCATGTAAATTCACTTGTCATCAACATACCAAGAAGGACAGGTATTACCAGGCTAACATAACTGACAAATACATTCGGATTACCAAAAAATGAAAAAACTCTGTGCACCCCATCTATATTGGGCTCACAATAACATAAATAATTAATGATTCCCTTTATGGAAACCATAGCTATAACTAAAACTGTAGTATACAAGACAACTCTTACCTTTTTTTCGTCATTTATCAAATTTATAGTCAGATAATAAATGATAATAAGCTCTAGCCAACGCACAGTTTCCTTTACGGCCAGTGAAAACTCCAAAGTCTTCAAAGATGAGAGCAAGATACACAAAATAAAGGGGAGATAACAGAAGACTAATTTAGTGTTCCTAAAATTCCTCTGAGATTTTACTACATATGTATATATACAAACACCAATACTAATAGCCAGAATTGTTTCTAAGGGATAGATTGAAATACTACCAAAGCCTGTTGTACCCTCAAATGGTATGGAAACGATTACTAACAAAATACCGAAGTACGGTTTGTAAAATATAACTCCCGTAATTATACACACTACGCTGATTGTACAAATCCAAGATATAATCTCCATCTCCCTAAAAATAAGAAAAGCCTTTGAAGAGGCTTTTCTTAAATCGATTGTAAAGTTCAATAACTATCAAAACAATGCACTCATAGTAAAAAGTTAATTATCCAGGAAGGATCTCCTTTCAAGCGTTTTTAACTATCAACCACAACTGCTTACTCCTCTTGTTACCTCTCTATTGCAATATCAGGCAATCCCATACCGCAAGCAGTCATATCATCTACATAGTATCCTCGTCCGCCTGTAATTTTGTTTTGCAAATCTCATTCTCAGGGTTGAACTCCGGAACGAGTTTCTTCAGCATTCTAATTGCAGCATCAACATTATTATCTTGTGCATAGCGTATAAGCTCATCTATATCATCCTCAAGTTCATTCCAATTTACTATAGTACTTCCAGCTATGGTTATACTCTCATATCTTGTATCTTTCTCTGACTCATTAATTAACAACTCCTCATGTAGCTTTTCCCCAATTCCCAAACCTGTAAATTCAATCTTCACCTCATTTTGTTTAGGCACCATCATCATTATCATATCCTTTGCCATATCTAATATTTTTACAGGTTTACCCATATCTAATATGAAGATTTCGCCACCATCTCCCAAACTAGCAGCCTGCATTACAAGCTGTACTGCCTCAGTAATCAGCATGAAATAGCGTGTAACATCGGGGTGTGTTACCGTAACTGGACCACCTTCTTTAATTTGTTGCCTAAACTTAGGGACAACACTACCGGAGCTATCAAGCACGTTTCCAAACCTAACCGCAACAAAATTGGTATCACTTATTTTATTACGATTTTGAATATATAGCTCGCACACCCTCTTAGTTGCCCCCATAACATTTGATGGGCGAACGGCTTTATCTGTAGATATCATGACAAACGTTTCTACATTATATTTATCAGCCAGTCTTGCAACCTTGACAGTACCAAGTACGTTATTAATTATAGCTTCACACGGATTACTCTCCACAAGCGAAACATGTTTATAAGCGGCAGAGTGGAAGATTATATCTGTCTTCATTCTTTTCAAATAGTTCTCAATGTTTACTGATTTAGTTACATTTTCCAGTATAGCATTATGCTCTACATCATTCTGACTACCATCTAATTCAGAATTAATTTTGTATAAACCATACTCGTGATTGTCAACCAACAGTTCAGCAGAAGGTTTACATCGTGCTACTTGTCTGGATAATTCTGATCCAATAGACCCGGCAGCACCTGTTATCAATACCGATTTGTCTACGATAAAGCTCTTGATACGCTCCATGTCGAGGTCTTTTGGCGACCGTCTTAAAAGGTCATCAATCAATATATCTCTGATTTGATTTACAATTACTTCTCCATCAACTATATCCGACAGGCTGGGAAGGGTCTTGAACTTAATCCGTGACAGAGTGCAGCCCTCAACTATACCCCTTACCTTTTCTCCAGAAGTAGATGGAATCGCAATTAATACAACCTCAATATTATTTTTCTCGACTACCTCGTTCAGGCTGGAGGCACCAGAATAGATAGGAAGATTATGTATTTTTTTCCCAACCTTAGTTAGATCATCATCGATAAAGCAAACGGGGTTATACCCATGCGTGTGATCATACCTCATCTCTCTTGCCACCATTTGCCCCGCAGACCCAGCCCCATAAATCAATACTCGCCTTCGTCCCTTTCCTCTCACTCCTTTTATAGCAAAATAATATCTATAAAATCTTGTGCTGAAACGCACACCACTCATCCCAAATAAGAGAAGCATCCAGTAGATAATGAAAACACCTCTGGGAGTTCTCTCATCTCGTATAAAGAAAATAATGACAACAGATACAAGAACACTAAGAGTTACTGTCTTTATAATCATAACAAAGCTGTCTACACTTGCATAACGCCATACCGCATTATACATTCCCATCCTGGCAAATATCCCAACTGTAACAACTATAGCAATCGGCAATGACGTATAAATGAGTTGGGTGTAGCGCAATGCTCCCGTAAGCTCAAATCTTAGAATAAAGGAGGAATAGAGTGCAATGGCAATCACTAAAATATCTAATACTACTAGAAGTAATTTTTTCTTCATTATCTGTCCTTTTTCCTGTTCCAAACCTGAAATGAGTTCATATTCTTCACATTAAAATATTTAAAGGGGTTGTCGTCTGATTGCGACAACTGATGTTTCATTAAACAATTTCCCGGATTCAACTATTATATATTCGACGAAAGACATTAACTACCCTACCAAGGTCTTCTTCATTGAGATTAGACCCTGATGGTATGCAAAGCCCCTTATCAAAGATTTCTTCAGAAATTCCGGAACCATAGAATGGATAATCTTTGAAAGCAGGTTGCATATGTAAAGGCTTCCAGACCGGACGTGCTTCAATGTTTTCAGACTCAAGGGCCAAACGTACATCTTCTCTAGTTGTACCAGATTTGGATGGGTCTATCGTTAAACAAGTCAACCAGCGATTACTTCTACCAAATTCTGCCTCTGGCATGAACTCAATACCAGGCAAATCCCTCAGTTCTTTTTCATAATAATCAAAATTAGCACGCCTGGCATTCACGCGGTCTTCTAGAACACGTAACTGTCCTCTGCCAATTCCAGCTAATACATTGCTTAGTCTGTAATTGTAACCAATATGAGAATGCTGGTAATGTGGAGCGGGATCTCTTGCCTGCGTTGAAAGAAATTTTGCTTTTTGTATTAAATCCTCATCATCGGAAACCAACATCCCACCGGAAGAAGTAGTAATAATCTTGTTACCGTTAAAAGAGAAAATCCCGAACTTACCCATGATTCCTGTATGTTTGCCTTTATAATAAGCGCCAACAGATTCTGCCGCATCTTCAATTAAATGAATATCATACTCATCACATAATGTCAGAATGGGATCAATATCAGCACTTTGCCCATACAGATGTACCAGAATTACAGCCTTTGGCGTTTTGCCCTTTTTAATTCTATCTTGAATAGCTTCCTGCAAATACTCAGAATTCATATTCCATGTAGAGGCCTCACTATCTACAAATACCGGTGTTGCGTTCTGGTATACAACCGGGTTTGCGCTTGCAGCAAAAGTAAATGCGGAACAGATAACTTCATCATCTCTACCAATACCCAGGAGTATCAAAGCTAAATGAATAGCAGCACTACCGGAACTGAGAGCAACAGCATGTTTAGAACCGGTCAATTCACAAAACTCCTTTTCGAATAGATCAACATGTGGCCCTACCGGTGCAATCCAGTTAGTATCAAAGGCCTCTTTTACAAATTCTAATTCATTATCTCCCATGTGTGGGGGAGACAGATAGATTCGTTGCTTATTCATTTGAGACCTATAAATGATTCTCTTTGAAATTTAAATTTGATAGACACGCTTTTATCGTTTTTTTAATAACATGGTTATTTTATTTTCTAAAAGAACGATACATAACTACGTCCCAAGATAGCAATACTCAAAAGCACGTTAGCCCATCCTTCAGTTTAGTAGGAGTATACCCTAATATGTTCTTTGCTTTCGTAATATCTAACCCGGAAAAGCCTCGATACATTGCTTTACCTGTAGAAGGTAAGATCTCAATCAAATCAAATCCTGGTTTAAGCACTTTGACGACTTCTTTTGCAATTTCTAATGAAGACAATACCATTCCTGAGCCGACATTGAAAATACCATCTACACTTTTTTCAAGCAGAAGGAGTGCTGCCTGGATTATATCATCTACATAAACCAAATCTACCTTGTATTGTCCACCATCATTCAATTCTATAGGCAATTCTTTACGAACACGACTAATAAACGTCTGGACCATACTCGTTTCAGGCATACCGTTTCCGTAAGGAGAAGAAATACGTAGAATAGAAACCGGTAGATTCTTATTAATCCGGTAGTATTCTGAAAAAAATTCTCCCGTTACTTTGCTCGCTAGATAAAATGGTGCCAAGTGTGATGGGTATAATGAATCGGTCTCTTTCATTAACCGGTTTGAAGGGTAATAAGCATTACCAGCAGAGAAATAAATAAATCGCTTAACTTTAGATTGCAAACTTGCCTCAAGGAGATTTAATGTACCCTGCGTATTAATTTGAAAACATTTTCCTGCATACATATGATTAGCAAAATCAGGTGGAATAAATGCTGCCAGATGATATACTGCATCAGAATCTTCCAATATTTCACAATGCCTCATTACATCAGAAATATCAAACTTTACAATCGAAAGGCCAGGATCCTTTATTGAAATGATATTGTTTGCTTCATGGACCAATGCAGTTACTTCCCACCCATGACCAAGAGCATTCCTAACTAAATTGCTGCCAATAAAACCATTTGCACCTGTTATTACTATACGTCCTTTTTTTGACCTCATTAGATATATATTTATTGTGCTATCTTTTTCATAGCATCAGGCCTGATGATCGTTTCACTCCAGTGTCGAACAATATTCATCGGTTGGATCTTTGGTTGTATAATGGGTTTCCCTTCCAACAGATAATGTAAAGCCATTTCTACCTCATTGAAGCCAGCATGCGCCCGCAAGGGTGTAGTACCTGAGAACCGGGCATTTATTTCAAAAACTTTTATCCGATCGTTTTCAAGCCTGAATTGAAAATTAACGGGTCCGTAAGGTTTGAGTTTTTCTGCCAGAAGCCTGATTTTCTGATTTAGTGACGGATAGTCATCCACAAAAGCACGATACGTATTACCATCACGCAATTCACGCCTCATAACAATCGAAACATTACACGTATCTTGAAAATACAACACGCCGGCAGTATACTCACTATCAGGGTTTCCCACGCATTCTTGGATAATGACATTTTGTTGACATTTTAACGCTTGCTGAATCTCATGCTTGTCCTTAACTATAATTACTCCAAGAGATCTTGCCCCAACTAATGGTTTTACAACAAGTGGAAACCCGACATTTTCTATTAACGTCTCTTCATCCCCAGGCAGACAGGACTCAGGACAATCAAAACCATGTTCTTTTAAAAATTTGTATGTTAACCATTTATTATCAGCAATAGCAACAACATTAGGATCACTGACGAGTACACAAGTCTCAAAATCCTTCTCAAGTTGTTTACGATATGAAGAAAACAAAGGAAGCTCAACATCTGTACCAACGAGTATGGTATCCGGCTTCTCAATCAAAAGTATCTCCTTTACCCTATCCATATAGTTACTGGCATTAGCCATGGGAATAGTATATGACGAGTCAGCCCAGTAAAGCCCAGCAGAGAGAGGGTCCGGATCTAAAGCAACAATTTCCGGGTTTAGAGAAGTAGCTCTCAATGATTTAATAATTCCTTGACCCAGGAGTGCCCCGGCACCAGTTACCAGAATTTTCATTTATCTGAATCTTTCTCTTTTATACAGTAAATCCCGACAATATCCTATTTCATCCAATGTATGAGCATCAGAACCGATAGAAACATATGGATTAAACTCTTGACACAGATCAAGAAACATTCCAAAATCAGCCAAATAATATGACGAATTAATCTCCATTGCAATACCTCTTTTTAATGAAGCTTTAAACAACTTTCTCAATAAATTTTCAGGATATGTACCGTGTTTCCGCTGATACATACCTCCCGGGTGTGCTAAAACATTAATAGGAGCTTTTTCAAGCAAAGCGAGTGCTAATTCACATTCTATCTCTGCAAAACTTTTTGCATCCAATGTATTGAAATCAATATATCCACCTCCATTATCCGGAAAACGGTGTACACTCCCCAGAACAATATCACTCAAATTTAATATTTCTTCAGAAATATCAAGACGGCCGGTTTTATCCAATACTTTTGCTTCACAGCCCACGTATACCTTTATACCAGGATAGTCTTTTCCCTTTTTCTTAACGGTTTCTGCAAAATCCTTAAACCAATCAGTCTCTTTTCTTACATGCTCAGTAAAAGCAACTGCAGATAAACATTTGCCATGAGCATTACGCAAAACATTCTCTATACTTGCATTTCCATCAGTTTGATTTGTATGGATATGATACTCTACGTTCAACGCATTTCTGTTCAACTCATGATAGCGAACAAATTTTGAAGTATTATTTAACATACGAGTTTCTATTCAATTAGTTTTTAAGGATGTTTATCTATATTGTTAAAAGAATCAGTATGTAACGGCTCACTTCCCATAAACTCATCCATACTAATATGCCCTTCCAGGCTGACACCCTCTCTCTTTATTACCTTCAATATAGTTAAAAACAGTATTGTTACATCTAACCACATACTACAATTATCAACATACCATATATCATACCTGAACTTCTTTTCCCAATTAATTGTATTACGCCCGTTAACCTGTGCCCAACCTGTGATGCCTGGTTTTACCTCATGCCTTCTGGCTTGTTCCGAACTATATAATGGAAGATATTTCATCAATAATGGCCTCGGGCCAACAAAGCTCATATCACCTTTTAAGATGTTAAAGAGTTCAGGCAGCTCATCCAGGCTCGTGCTGCGAAGGAAACGGCCGAAGTCAGTCGTACGCTCAGTATCAGATAACAACCGCCCCTTCTGATCTCTATGGTCTGCCATTGTCCGAAACTTTAGAATTATAAAGGGTTTTCCATTCAATCCCGGACGTTGCTGATGAAAAAAAACAGGAGAGCCAAGTTTGAACCGGACAATCGTAGCAATAGCTAATAGCAGAGGAGAGAGTAAGATCAAGCTAATTAATACAATTGATAAATCAAACACTCTTTTCAATTTCATCAGAACATTTCCATTACACAATCAACAAGTGTAAGATACCGGGACCGGACACTGCCACGATTTATAAAGTGCTCATCTACACCCTCTGTTAGCACAATAGCTGGTTGCTACTCCTCATTTCAAGCTGAAGCCAATATACGAACTATCCTTTCGGCTGTCTGCCCATCCCATAATTCTGGAATTCTACCATGCTTAGAATTTCCATTTCTGAAATCTGAATATGATTTAAGGATACTTTCTTTTTTATTCCCAACAAGAGTATTAGTACCGTCCTCAATTGTTATGGGTCTCTCGGTATTTTCTCTAATGGTGAAACATGGAATCCCCAATGCGGTTGTTTCCTCCTGAATCCCCCCACTATCAGTAAATACTACTACAGCATCTTTCCATAACCTGAGAAATTCTATATATGGTTGAGGAAGAAGTAATTTAATATTCGAGTCATCAACTAATTTCATCAATCCAAAAGATTCCAGATTCTTCCTTGTCCTTGGATGGGCTGGAAAAATAATCGGCAGGTCTTTAGAGATTTCAGTTAAGGCTTCAATTATCCCTTGACATGTATCCTTCCTGTCAACATTAGAAGGCCTATGCAAAGTAACAACACCATATTTTTCATCTTCATACTTTTTTTCTTTATTAATTTTATTTAACTGTTCATAAAGAGTATCAATCATTATATTGCCGACAAAGAATAATTGATCTTCCCTTTTGCCCTCTTTTTTCAAATTCTCTATACCACTCTTTTCAGATACAAAAAGAAAATCAGATATAGAATCCGTTACCATACGATTAATCTCTTCAGGCATGGTCATATCCCCACTTCTTAATCCAGCCTCAACATGTGCCACCTTGATGTCTAATTTTTTTGCAACTATAGAGCATGCAAGGGTAGAATTTACATCTCCGACAACAACAACAATTCCTGGTTTTGTTTTAAGACATACCTTCTCAAATTCAATCATAATCTTTCCTGTTTGCTCTGCATGCGTTCCTGAACCGGCATTCAAGAAATAATCTGGTTCTGGTAATGCCAATTCCTCAAAGAATACATGAGCCATTTCATAGTCATAATGCTGTCCTGTATGTACCAGGCAATGTTCAATGTTCTTTCTGCCTTGTACATCAGGCTTCTTATTGTATTCATCAAGGGCATGCACAAAAGGGGCAATCTTCATAAAATTAGGACGTGCACCAACTACAGAAAGTATCTTCATATTTTATACCGTCACTTCAAAACTAAATTGTCCGGAATTATTTAAAACCATGATATGTTAATGCATTAGTAATCAGGATATTGCAACTCTTTCCAGAAAACGTACAAATTGGTCTGTAAGATCAGTACGATTGAAATCAGATAACGCCAGTTTCCTGGATTTCTTACTCATTTCATCTCTTTCATCCGGATGCTCTAATAAATAGATCAGGGCATCAGCAAAGGTATCCGGGTCGTCTGGAGGGACGGCAATACCGCATTTATTTTCATTAATCATGTCTGCCAGCCAACCGGGATAATTATTGATTATCGGTAGACCAACCGATAAATAATCGAAAAACTTATTTGGCGAGGTCCCATAGTAAAAAGCGGGAATATTTGCCAATATCATCAAGCCTACATCTGCAGTCCTCAAATAGCCGACCAGTTCAGTTTTGGGCACTGGATCCAGGAACTGACAATTATTCAACTCTTTCTCCTTAGCCTGCTTCACCAACACAGGCTTCAGCCTGCCATCACCAATGAAAACCAGTTTAATCCTATCGCATTCGCGCTGTTTAAGAATCTCTGCCACCTTTAACACAGCATCCAATCCATTAGCAATTCCATGTGCTCCGGTAAACACCGCCATCAAGTGATTATTATCAACACCCGGAGGTCTCTTAGCCGATTGATCTTTGGAGAAGAGCTTTATATCGCAGCCATTGGGAATCATCTTGATCGGCAACTCTTTCCTGCTATGTCTCCGTATACCGTCCACAATACCCGGTGATAACCCAATACAAGCATGAGCAGAGCGATAGTTTACCCACTCCAGTACAGACATCAGCCCCAATAAGACAGGATTGGTAATAACCCCCATCTCCCGGGGTAATTCAGGCCAGAGATCACGCACCTCAAACACAAAGCGTTTTCCGCGCAACCACCTGGAAAAAAACCCGGGAATGCCAGTTGTCAAAGGTGTGCTTGTAGCAAATACCAGATCGCACGGCTCCCTCAGTGCAATGACAATGCTACGAATAGCGAACTTAGTAAAAATGATAACCCGCTTAATAAAATTATCATGATTTGAATACCCCAGTGCTAATTCTGTGACATGGATACCATCCACTATTCCACAACGCTTGCCATTTTTAAAGGTACTCTTAAGCCCGGTATTTCCATCACGATAGCTGCCACAAACCAGCTTTACTTTATGACCGGCCGCCACCAATGCACGTGCCATTTCATAAGATCTGGTTCCTGTCGAACCTGATGGTGTGGAAAAATGCTGATGAAAATAAATAATTCGCATGAATTAATACATTATTTTCCTGCATGCTTTATCAATGCAGTTGAATATGAGTAACAACCTTGCCAGATTGGTGGCTAATTACTTCCAATACAGGAATCAACTCTTTCTGGAAGTAATAGTGGGATTCAAACTGCTCGGTTAATTTCAAAACCACTCTGTTTTCGGATTTAATCTCAAGAGACATATTTTCACACGATAAAACCTGTCCATTCAAAACCCACTTTCCAGGCGCCAACCGCCATCTAATTCTAGCCTCCTTCTTAAACCCATCAAAATCATCCATTACACACCACCCTCCCTGTTCCTTGCACAACTCACGAGTATGGCGCGCACCTGAATAATCAGTATATCCACTTCGCATACAACCTTTTTCTGCATCAAAAGCAAGTAGATCAGGCTTCAACCATGCACCAAACAAGAAACGACCCAATCGGGGCATCTGGCCTCGTCCATCAAAACTGACAGTACTATGACTTTCTGTTCCCGAAAAATACTCCATGCTGGATTTTTCAGCATTATAGCTATAAGTACCTGCATCCCTGATCCAGTTCACACCTTTATCCCATACATCCAAATGCAAGGCATCAGCATGGCTGGGTCGAAATCTATAGATTGGAAGACGGACCATTGCAAAACCAGAATCATGATTAATCCTGACATAACCGCCTTCGGCCAGGAGAGCAGATGAAGTGGTTTCAAGAGATGGTAATTTCTCGATATCTATGGAAAACAGATCAAGCAGGGGATGGTTCATATCTTCAGCCCAAACCGCCCGCTTCAAAAAAACAGCTGCTGCTATTTGCACACTGGGCCTGAAATCTCTGTACGGTGCTCCATCCAAGTTGAACAGGCAAGTGCCATCATTAGCTCCGAGGTTTGGAGCATCACCACTTTGCATATCAGTCATTCCATACAGCCATTTAACAGCTAGTTCAGAGCGACTATAAAATGTCTCACTAAATTCAGTAATTTTGAAACGAGCTCTCATCAGTTCTGCCAATGACAAAACATCCAGAATCAGCCGATGGTAGGTCACAGAATGCTGAGAAAAACTGCCATCAGCCATTATCAGGTATGAAACTCGGTTCTCCAACCAATATCGCCCTTTATGAGCCCATTTGCTCCCACTTTTCTGCTGCTCCCCGGTGCCATATTTTACCAGGTAGAGACCCACTACAAATAGCGCTGCTGCTTCGCTGATTCCGTGATTGTTATCCTGCGCCATTGCGTAATGTACCGTAGGTGATATTCGCTGCAGATGCAGATCCAGTAGTTTCAAAAAATCTGGGTATGGGTGATCAAAAACAGAACCTATGGCCACTGCTGCTACCAGTAGGTTCAGACAGCGTAATGATGCCTCCTGTCCACACTTCCAGTTAATTCCACCATTAACCGGATTACGTAACGCCCAGTCCCGCAACCACAACTCTAATCTTTCTAAGGACTCTGCATCACCATGTCTGTACGACCATGCCATACGCGGCAACCAGTCAAAACGCGAGGCCTCCCAAACAGTCTTGATATCTCCAAGACCAGACATAAAATCCGGTATGTCTGACCAGTGTCTGCCAGTATTATCATATTTCTCACCGTTCCAGGGGTTGACGAACCAATCCGGCGGAGATGTCACTTCCCTGTCATGATATGAAAAGTAATTAAGGTGCGTACTTCCGCCAGTCGGCATCACTTTATCACTCAGGAATGGCCCCTCCAGTGGTGTTCCAACAGGAAACCGTTTCCGGTAATAACCAACACGTTTTGCCGTCAGATATGCAACTACCATAGCAATATTTCTGAAACCAAGCTGTCTCCATGTCCCCACTTTAAGCCTGAAACTGGTCATGTCTGAACACGTAATTGCCGTACAATTTCAATACTGACACGAGAGACTTCCAACACCTCATTAAACGGTATAGGTGCTGGGCCTCCTTTCTGAATGCTTTCAAGGAATATGGCAGCGCAGGCATTCTGCCCCTTATCCTGGCGCAGCAGGTTCATCTTTTTAAAATCCTTCCATCCAAATCCTTTCAATCTCCGAAAGTTATCCAGTTGCAAAACTGCATCTCCGGTGAATACCTCAATGCGCTCCTTGGGAAAAGCCTTCCCTCCATTGGCCAGATAGTGAATCGTGCCAAAAGAGCCATCCTCGAAACCGAGAATAATAGAAACCTTATCCTCGGTAACCGACATGCCGGAGTTGTTTCCCATACGCCTTGCCTGTATGGAAACAATTTCTGCCCCCGTCAAATACCGCATCAAATCTACATAGTGACAAGCCTCACCAATAATACGTCCACCACCAACTTCCGTATCCTGTACCCATGAATCTGCGGGAATAGCACCGACATTCATGGTCATTATGAACGTTTTAGGCTGAACCACCGATTTAAGCAAAGCCTTCATTTTGATTATCTGGGGCGCAAAACGTCGATTAAATCCCAACATGAGCCTTGCTCCCACAGGCTCTGCATATTCACGGTAGGTCTTCTCAATAGCATTCAGGTCTTCTTCGTGTAACGCCAGGGGTTTTTCTACAAAAACATTCTTTCCACGTGTCAACGCGTCAATGACATAGCCGGCATGGGTATTATGGCGGGTAACGACGACAACTGTATTGATTTCATCACTGTCCAGAATTTCAGCAGTATCAGTAGATGCTTTATGGAAACCATTCTTCTTTCCGTGATGAGTAGCACTCACCCCACCGCTGGAAACTATTGTATGTAACTGTGCACCTGCCTTTGCAAAGGCAGGAATAAGAATACGAGAAGCATAGTTACCTGCACCAATAAACCCACACACAGGTTTATCAGCTCTGAAAGTCACAGCTTCCTTCAACGTCACCTGCTTAACCTTGAGTGTGTCCTGCGATACCTCAGGATACTGAAGAATAATTCCTAGAGCCTGCTTGTTATTGCTCAAAATCTCATAAGCCTGAACGGCATCATCGAAATTAAAACGGTGAGAGATCAGTGGTTTAACATCCAGGCGACCGTCCGCCATCATATTGAGAATGGCTTCAAAATTACGCTGTTCAGTCCAGCGAACAAGGCCAAATGGGTAGTCTTGTCCTTTCTCTTCGTAGTTACTGTCATACCTCCCGGGTCCATAAGAGCAAGAGACCTGAAAACTCAACTCTTTTTCGTAAAAATCTGCACGGTTCAACTCCAGGCCAGTTACCCCCACCAACACAATACGTCCGCGCTTTCTACTCATACGGGCGGCCTGGCTGACCGGATCAGAAGATTTTGTAGACGCAGTAATAATGACACCATCCACTCCGTGTCCATGGGAAAAGGCCATGCCGGCATTGACAGGATCCTCTCCCTTGGAAAGAGAAACAGTTTCTGCGCCAAACTGCCGTGCTAATTCAAGCTTAGCCTCATCAAAATCTATGCCCAGAACCCGGCAGCCATGAGCACGTAGTAACTGAACAGTCAATAATCCGATTAAACCAAGGCCTGTCACAACAAAGCGTTCATCCAACATCGGTTTAGTCAATCGAATACCCTGCAAGCCAATTGAGGCAGGCACAGTAAAGACGGCCACTTCATCACTCACATTATCCGGAATATGTGCCGCCAGGTTACGTGAGACAGAAACCATCGAGGCATGCGGACCATTAGATACAACGCGGTCTCCCGTTTGAAATCCGGAGACATCCTGCCCAATCTCAATAACCCTCCCAACATGGCAATATCCCATTGGCAAGGGCTGATCCAGTTTGCTTTTTACGGCATCAATTGTTGATGCCAGCCCGTCAGTACCAATTTTCTCCAGCACCATCTTCACCTTTTCCGGCTGCTTGCGTGCCTTTTGAAGCATACTGGCCTTACCAAACTCAACAAGCATACTTTCTGTGCCAGGTGAAATCAGACTATTAGTTGCCTGAACCAATACACCAGTTTTAGTGCATTTAGGAACAGGTACTTCGACTAAGCATGTTTCCCCTGTTGACATGTTTTGGAGTATTTGTTTCATATTTTTTGATATGTCCTGTTCACTTTTTTAATTTTGCAATGGCTGATCTATAAAAATCCTGCACCAGAGTTCTATACACATTATTGAGAATATAGGATAAATAGCATCCAGTTTACCATCTTCATCCTGCCTCCGAAGGCGATTAATCCCCGCATAATCGAAAAGCCCCCTGTTACGAATACTCTCTTGAGAAAGTACATCATCCACCATTTCTTTTAATTCATTCCGTAACCAGGAACGTAATGGAGCCCCAAAACCAGTCTTTGGACGATAAATAACTTCTTTAGGTAAAATACCTTCCATCGCCTTCTTAAATATCCACTTACCGGTTCTGCCTCGCTGCTTGTAGTGCACTGGTAGAGTGGTTGCAAATGCAATCAGTTCGGGATCAAGTAAAGGCACCCGAATTTCCACCCCTTCTGTCATTCCCATCTTATCTGTATAATTGAGATTATGATCAGCCAAAAAATGTTTTCCTTCCAGATAAAGCATTTTATTTAATGTATGAGTACTATCAGGCAAGTTCTGTAAACTCTGTAACAGAATCTCATTGGGATAATATCCACCAAGCTCATTCCTCACATCCTCATTCAACAAGTCTAAAACGTTGGCAAAATTCAACCACTGAAAATAACTGGCAATCCTTTCGTCACCATCTAGATTGGCATAACGAAAGGCCTTTGCTGCTCGCCGCATAAAAGGTTGATTTTGTGGGATGCTTTTAGTTATTGCCGTTAATCCTTTTCTCGCATATCCAGGTAGCCATGCCCAATGTTTTTCCTGCATCAGTGCATAATGACGACGATAACCTGTGAAAATGTCATCACCACCGACACCGGAGAGAAGGACCTTAATTCCATGTTCCCTTGCAAGCTGACTGATATACATGACATTGAGAGGCGCCGGGTCAGCCTGAGGTTCATCCAAATGATAAATCATTTTTTCAAGATCAAGTATCATCTCAGGACCTACATTAACTACGTGCAGATCAACATTTAAATATTCAGCAACACGTTTTGCATATGGAAGATCGTTCACAACTCCTTCCTCATCCATGCCGCTTCCATGAAGCTCAATGGTAAAACACTGTATCTGGGTATCTTGTCGTGCCGACTTTGCTAATGCAACCACAGCGCTTGAATCTAACCCCCCGGACAAAAATGCTCCAACCGGCACATCAGAAACAAGTTGACGACGAACAGCCTGTTTTAAGTAATATCGTGTTTTCTCTTCAGCTTGTTCAATTGAACATGAATGTATAGGTTGATCATATGGTAAGTCATAAAATTTCCACTTTTTTTCTATATGGCCATTCTTCACAATCAGAGCATGGCCGGGTTCAAGTTTTTTTACATCCTCCAGAATAGTATCTGGAGATGGAGACCATAAGTACGCCAAATGATTGACTACCGCTTTTGGGTTAATGACACGACTAACCGATAATTCCTGCAAAATTGCCTTAATCTCACTGGCAAATATAAAACCTCCTGGCGCCTCTGAATAATAGAGAGGCTTTACCCCGACACCATCCCTGGCGATAAACATTTCCTTGTTTCTTTTATCAAAAATTGCAAACGCAAACATTCCATTAATTGCAGAAAGCATTAATGACCCATCCCGTAAATATAGATTCAGTAAAACCTCGGTATCAGAATGACTATTAAAAGAGAAACCGTCCCTGGTTAAATCTTCACGCAACTCTTGATAATTATAAATTTCTCCGTTAAATACAATAAGTACCGTATTAGATCGGTCCCACATCGGTTGTTGACCATGTGATGACAGATCGATAATAGAAAGCCTTCGATGAGCAAACCCTATCCGCTCCGCACGAAGCAAACACTTACCAATGTCATCAGGGCCACGGTGAGCAATTACTGCATTCATTCTTTCCAGGATTATATCATCAAAATCCCCGGAAAAACCTGCTATTCCACACATAGTATAGTCATCCTGTTATGCCAATCAAGAACATAAATGTTTACTATTTTTCCTAAGAAAATATGACGCCTTTACGAATTTATAACCTTTATTTTTATAAATTTCTATAATCTGAGGCAACGCATCCAATAAGCCTGTTTTTTGTGCCTCTGTTACATCAAGAGAATCATTAAGCCCATCATGTAACAGAATGATTTCATTCGAAGCTGTCTTCTTAGTAGCATATTCAACAATTGACACAGCTCCTGGAGAGATATAATCCCACACTTCCCTGGTCCATGGTATTAAAAAATAGCCATGCTTTTTGAGATAGCATTTTAATAGAATATTCTTTCTGCCATTAGGAGGCCTGAATACCTTTTTATAGTTACCAGAAGCATCTGTTTCCTTGCAAATCTGCTCAACAATCTTATCTGTTTTAGCAATTTGAAAATCAAATTCCTTAAATCCAGACCAGTTTAATTTCTTGTGCTTATATGCGTGTATCCCCACTTCATGCCCCTGGACAATTGTATCCTCTATAATGGATGGATAACGGCTCGCTTTTTCCCCTAATACAAAAAAAGTCCCGCACACAGAATGCTCTTTTAGTATAGACAGTATTTTGTCGGTAAATCCTGGTGTCGGTCCGTCATCAAAAGTCAGTGCCACAAGTCTTTCTTTTCGTTTAAGAAATATATCCGGAGTTAAATCAAATCCCGGACAGACCATATGTAGAACTATTAAGCCTATTATTGTTGTTAATACTGTTGAAATCAGAATGGATGTGGCAAACCCCAGATTGATGAAAAGAAATGATCTAATAGTAATAATAGCAAAGAATCCCAGTGTTAATACAAAAGCAGCAATCTTCTTAAGCCTGTTTATAACCGGTTTAAATTGTAGTGGTGAATAAAGCATAGATACCTGAGAACTTTTCTGAATTATTTTTTGGAGAGCAGGTCAGGTAATAGAGAGTGTTAGAATTTGAAGATGGGTAATTAATGGGACTATTCACCAGAATATAATTACAATTCATCTAACTACATCAATCACTGAAATATTTATATTTAAGCTAAGGATAAAACCAACATCACTTGTGTTATTTCAGCTGCCCAAAATAAATATCTAACTTGAATATTTTCCCCAAGAAGTGAAGGAGGCCTAAAGCCCAGGACACTTTTGACAAATCTCTGGAGGCTGTGTTAATAATTTTTTTCTAATTTGCCTAATCTGCGGGCCGTTCCACACCTCATTAAAATCTTGTGACATGAGGTTGCCATACGAGCTTGCTTCGCCTAAATGAGACAGCATACAGTGACTTGACATATTTCCGATCCACTTTTTTTCCGGTATTTTGTCATTTGGCAGATTTACCATTATCTTCCACCACAAAATATCGCATTTTGATCGTTTACCTGATTTATTCGGCAACTCAGGAGGATTTACTCGAATACCTTTTTTCTTGCCAAGTTTTATTGCACAGTCAATTTCATTAAAAATTTCACTATCATTACTTGTTATCATGTTATTACTTGAGCAAATCTCGTTAGACACCAAAGGTTGCAAATATGTTAAATTCATAATATCTACACCCACAGATGCTAGAATTTCAACTAACTTACAATAAGATTTATAGTTTGATTTCATTGCCATACAATCAACAACAATTTTAAATTTTGCCTTCTGTTTTTCTCGTTCTTCTGAAAGTTTTTCCAAATTGGCAATGACCGTTTCAAACTTTGCTCCATAACGAATAGTTTCATATTCTTCCGAAAAACTACTATCTATACTTGTCAAAAATCTTATAATTCCACTACTCGCAATCCTATCTATTAACGGAGTCATCTGCTTGGAACTGTTACTCATCAGAGAGGTTGTAAATTTTTTTTTTTGTGCATATTGAATCATTTTAAAGATATTTTTATTGAACAAAGGTTCGCCAGTACCACAAAAATGCAAATGAGCTACATGTTGAGCAGCTAAGACATCCGCAATTTTGATAAAATCATCATACGACAAATGAATAGGCCAATAAGGCCTGTCAGACTCTTTTGAATGCCAAATACAATATTGACACCTATTATTACACCTGCTTTCTATAATGATAGTTGCTCCAATTGGACTCCAGGAAACATATTCTTTTTGATTATTTTTATTTAAAACATACTTTACAGCGTTCCAGTTTTGTCCCAATGTGTGAGTATGTATGTACTCCCAACTCGTTGAAACAAAGTCTACAAGTGTATCTCTAGCAATCATTAAATTTAATATTTTCATTATTTTCTTTTATAGGTTATCGCTTTATTGGGGCACTCTATTATGCACTTTTTACACTTGTTGCACATTTTATAATCAATAGATGCAACTCATTAATTATTATTGCATTTTACTTACACCTGCGTATACACTGCCCGCATTATTTCCCAACACATTCCCTCTTATCATACATAGTTCCAAACACTATATGCCATTACTTCCTGGTTTTCATTAAAAGCATATTTTCTTTTCCTATTCCAGGAAAGATTTTTTTTATCATCCAGAGCAACAGTGGTTTTATGCATTTATGGTAAAAGGATTTCCTTCTCGTATATGCCTGAGATGATGAAAATTGAAAATCTTTAAACCCTGCCACAGTAAAACACCCTCTTAAAAATTCTACAGTCAGTGACCTTTCATTATCTGTCACTCTGGTACCGACAATTCTTTTGACCAGTTTTGACCTATGAAAGTATTCAATAGGGTGATGTGCGTTTGGATCAAATGACACAACCTGGTGGTTTTCTTTTGTTACCCTATTCAACTCTTTTGACACACTCTGCAAATCAGTAAAGTGATGAAGCACACACCCGCAAAAACAAACATCAAAAGACTCTTCTCTAAAAGGCATATTTTCAATATCCCCGACAACACAGTGATTAGCTCCTGCAACTTTTGCTTTTTTCATGGCCTCGAAAGAGATATCTATACAAAAAACTTCATAGCCATGTTTTTTGAGCTGCTTCCCATGGATAGCAGGACCTGATCCAACATCCAAAAGTCTCCCGCTCTTTTCTTTTTTTCCACCGAGAAGTTTCGCATAAATCTGTTCATACTCATGTTCAGAAGCAGAGCCATACCCATTCTCAATGGCTAAACGATCAAAAGTGTTTTGTTCACTCTTTTTATCTTGGTACATAACAGAATTTAGTATTCTCTCACACTATAGTATTGAGGTAATGCCCTATTTAAAAATCCTTTGAAAGCAGAATGGAGGTGGCAAGCCCTATATTGATGAAAAGAAAAGACCTGAAAGTAATAATAGCAACAGCACACAGGGTTAATGCAAGTGCAGAAATCTTCTTAAACCTGTTTATAACCGGTTTAGGTTGCAATTTTTCCTTTCGTGTTGAGAACTGAATTACATAAAATATAATATCAATTGAATCATAGATATATGGTAAATTTATATGAATTCCAATAAATTTGACTTACGCCTGAACTACTACCTGGTATTTTCTCTTTACAAATAAGAAAACTAGCCCACATAGCAAATCCACACATATTGCATATGAGAAGATTGTTACAGTAAGTGCTAAAGAGTGATGAGGCTCTATACCTACTTGTGAAAAAAAATAGATGAATAATAGATCACGAGTCCCTAAATTCTGAACTGAGACTGGTATCGCAAGCAATATCAGGATTACAGGAATGAAAATGAAAAAATATATCGGGCTCAACTCCCAACCTAAAGAGAGCGAAAAAATATATGTGTTGAATATCATTAAAATCCTGATTATTAATGACAGACAAAAAGCTTTTATAACAATTTTCATATGAGCTTTATATAACAATATTGCATCGCTAACCTTGAGAACCAATTCTCTAAACCTGGAATTATTGCCAAGCATGTTCACAATACGCAGAAAACTTTCGTTAAATATGGCAAACAAGGCTACTGCGAAAAATGATACGAATCCACATATAACATAAACAATTGTTTTGTTCTGAACATAATTATACGCGGGAATTATCATAACCATTCCAATGAAAACACAGCCGAAAAAGCCAAGGATTCTATCCATCAGCAGGGATATTACCGGTTTAGTATTTTGACCTGAATATTTTCTCAAATCACAGAATCTCATCACATCAATTCCATACCCTCCCGGCACAACCAGGCCTATAAACCGTCCTGAAAGTGTTGTCATTAAAAGAGAGTAGTATTTCAGGTTCAATCCCAAAGGTTTAAGCAATAGCTGCCAGCGCAGTGTTAGCAGAAATTGATTCGTTAACCAAATGGCAGCTACTATAACAAAATACCTTAAGTCAATGGAGCTAAGAGAAGCAATAACTGACCTGGGATCAATGTAGCTTAATAAAATTGTAATTAAACCGATACAAACTGATGCTCTGATTAAGAATTTTAATTTACTTTGATTCACTGAAAATTAATGTCATTTAAGGAGATTAGCAAGTTCACGAATCAAATTGTGCATTCCATGACATTGTCGAGACTTTAAATAATTCACCTTTAAGGCTTCATCTCAAATCTGAGAATGAGGATAAGGTGTACGCACACAAAAACCAGCTATTGGAAGTTTTAAACCTTCCACAAAATCAATGTTTTCTATCCAACTTCGGTACATAATGCATATATTGCACAACCAGCTTCTTTATCATAAAAACCATCAAGGATGATCTCATTTTCTATTGTGTCTAGATTGTCATTTAATACAATAATTTTGGCAGAACTGGAAAGGGCTTTAGGGCCAGCAACACCTAAAGATCCTATATGGGTTGTAAGACCTAAATAGAACTTGTTTTTGCAGAAAGTCAAACCTCTAACCCAATATACTTCAGGATCTATATTCAGGTCGATTCTCTCCACATTATAATCTTTTTTAGAAATTTTTACCAAACGACCGGTGTTTCCTTCAGTCAAATAATAATTATTATTGACTAAGATTCCATCATGAGGTCCGTCAAGCTCGTATCTCGATATATACTCAATTTCTTTATAATTCATGTCCATTTTAATAAAGCATCCTTTCCTCCCCTTCACATCGTTCTTAGATGTAAGATAAATATTTTCACCATATACATAAACATCATTTAAGTGATAATGGTGTAGTCCCGTAATCTTTTTAGATATAAATCTATAATCTTTAAATTTAAAGAAGAGCTTGTGAATAATACTTTGTTTTGAGAGTGGGAATGTAGCTTCCAAAGAAAAATCCTTGTCGAAAACCAATAAAGTGTCAATAGCAGTACTCGTAACGTAGAGTTTATTATTATGGAAACAAATGCCGTGGACATCGCTCATGAGTCTATGAGTCAATACGTTCACTACTCTTTTCAATTTTCTATCGAATATAAATACTGCCATATGGGAACCAATGTAAATATACTTCTTAGTAACATGAAGGCCTGTAAAACCAGGTGAAATAAATTTATTAGGATATATACTGTCAAACTGATACCAAGAATAGAGCTCATTCAATGTACCTTTGATGGTATCGTATTCAACAAGGTATGCTTTGCCATAGGCACCATGTATTCTCTTTGGCATTTTTAATGTAAAGTATATATTAATTTACCCACTCTCCTGAAAAAATATTCTAGATATTTAATTTATGCTCTGATTCAATTCACTCATGAATATTTAATAAATCATTAACACACTCTATAAATAGTGCCATATAAAAAAACCTTATTTTCTATGCCTCCATTAAGCAAGCATGTGTAATTGTAGTGGTAGATAAAACATTGATATCTAAGGACATTATTGAAATATTTTCTGTAAATGATAAAAATTATTATACTATTCAACCATTCAAATTAATCATTTACCTTACAACTTTCAATATTCTTAAATAGTTCCTGATATTAGGTATGCTAAATATTTTGTGTAATCTAAATTTCTCTACATCACTTAAGAAAACAGTTAGTGGAGCATAACAACTCATCCAACAAATGGGACACTTACTATTCTTTATGTCCTGTCTCGCTTCATTTGCTTTCTCTGAATGCCAAATATCAGCAAAGGATTTCTCTCGAATATTCCCTAAGACATAAGAGGTGTTTAAACAAACTCTAACATTCCCGTTAGGATCAATTGTACCCACTAAAGCGCCCGCAACGCATCGATATTTGTACAATTGTTCTTTATTTTCAATATAAGTAATAAGACCATCATAATAGCCATCATAGTTAGCAAATAATGCCCTATACTGTGATTTCATAGACTCAATATCATAGTGCAACTTTTTTATAGCATCATATTCAACTAAAATATCCTCTCTTGGGAAAAAAAGTGTTTCGTTGTCACCCTCATGCACTAGCTGAAAAGCCCAACCGTCTACCTTCATTTGATAAACAAGCTCTACAATTCCTTTAAACTCTGCAATATTTTCTTTACTTAGTGTTGTATTAAAATTAATATTAGGTTTGCCATTGGATCTATTTTTCTTTAACAAGTGAGTTGCATTTATAACTTTTTCAAATCCTCCCTTTACTCCCCTGATGGAATCGTGTACTTCGGGCGTTGGGCCATCCAATGAAAGACAGATTCTGTCTAAGCCGGTTGAACACAACCTGGAGGCTCTTTCTTCAGAATCAATTAACAGACCATTAGAGATTAATGAAGTTATAAGTCCTAGTTTTTTAGCATATCTAATTAAATGATAAATATCATCACGTAACAGTGGCTCGCCGCCTGAAAACGAAATAACACTTACACCCACTTCTTTAATTTGACGTAATAACTGTTCACCTTCTTCTGTAGTTAAATCCTTTGATGTATCCCTGACACTCCATCTCTGACATGGCTTACATCTTGAATTGCACAGCATGCTTACTTCCCAGGTTACTTTAACTGGTACTGGATTATTTTTAAAGCCAGCAAGAACAAATTTGCTAATATTTGAGACTTTTTTAATGGTACTTATCATGTTACGATTACCTGAAAAGCAAGGACTTGGATTGTAATCTGTTTATAAATTTCGACAAATTTAACTTACGCAGGATCCACTACCTGGTATTTCCGCTTTACAAATAGAAAAACCAGCCCACATAACAAACTCTTAATTATTACCCATGAAAAGATTGCAACAGAAAGAGCTAAGGAATATTGAGGCTCAATACCCACTTGTGCAAAAAAATAAATGTATAACAGATCACGAGTCCCTAAATTCTGGATTGAGATAGGTATCGTAAGCAATATCAAAATTAGAGGTATGAAAATGAAAAAGTATATAGGGCTCAACGCCCAACCTAAAGAGATTGAAAAAAAATATATGTTGAATATCATCAAAGTTCTGATTATTAGTGACAGACAGAAAGCTTTAATAACAATTTTCTTATGTAATTTGTATGAAAATATTGCCTCGCTTGCCTTGAGTATCAATTTATTAAATATCGTGTTATAGTTAAACATGTTTAAAAAACCAATAAAACTATTGTTAAATATAGCAAATAAGACTACAGTAACAAAGAGTATGAAACCACATATAGCATAAACTATTGTTCTGTCCTGAACATAACTATATGCGGGAATCAGCATAACCATTCCGATAAAAACACAGCCGGAGAATCCAAGAATCCGATCCATCAACACTGATACTGCCGGTTTAGCGTTTTGACCTGAATGCTTTCTTAAATCCCAGTATCGTAACATATCAATTCCAAACTCTCCCGGCACAACAAGACCTATAAAATTACCTGAAAGTGTTGTCATTAAAAGAGCATAATATTTCATGTTAAATCCTAAAGGTTTAAGCAATAGCTGCCAGCGCAGTGTTAGTAAACATTGATTCACCAGCCAAACAGCTGATACTAGTATTAAATATCTTAAGTCTATGGAAAGAAGAGAAGCAAGAACGGATCGAGGATCAATATAGTTTAATAAAAATGTAATTAAACCGATACAAACTAATGTTCTTATTAATAATTTCAATTTAATTTGCTTCCCTGAAAATTAATACTACTTAACGAGATTAGCAAGTTCACGAAATAAATTGTGTATTCCAGATATCAAGTAAGACGTGATAAGAACGTCTTGTTAAGAGTCGATAAGCATCCGCACCAGAATGAAACTAATTAAATTTTTCGAGCCGCTCTTTTATTGTTCTGACCCTCTCATCTTTGTCTATAACATCTACCAGATTGTTCTCAAGCATATATATACTCACCAGCAAGCTCGCTAAATAGTTACCTTTAAGACTCCAATGACCATCATGTTTCCAATAAAGATCTTGATCAGAATTAAGATATTTACGAGGTTCTAAATTTGCGTATTTACGAAATAAGGGCAAAAGGTCCAGATATGAAATTCCTTCTTTTTGAAGATAGTTCCCGACAATTTTATTAGGCTGTTCGTCATCAAATTTCTGATCATCCTCTAAGAACGAGTAGACCTGTTCTTTTGTTGGAATTATTATAAATAGAAGCCTTGAACCATTATCATCAGCTAATTTTTTAAACGCCGCTAAATTTTTAAGATGATCTTCCCATGCGTTTTCTAACCATGGATAGTTCCTGGTTGAAAAAAAAGCATATTCCTCACGTGGCAGCATAACAATTCCCGATTTAATCATTAAGTTTTTAACACTTGCTACTTTAAATAAGGAACGGATGGTACTGTCTCCCATATTATAAAGAACAGAATTTCTCTTTAGCCACCATTCTATTGATTTTACTATAGGATGTGGATGCTCATAAGCGACACCTAGTTTTTCCCACTTCCTCACCATATCTTTCAAATCATTATTTACTATAGAAATCTCCCCGGTTCCAGGATTTACAATTTCTTTTGTCTTTACAAGATAACCTCCAACAGCTAACTTGTATGGATACAAATAATCCTCTATTAAGTCATTTACAAAGTAACCCACTATAATTAGCTTAGGAGGGGTGGCAATTTTTGATATTAATCTTTCAGCTTTAACAAGTTCCTGTTTAGTTCCATAGCCACTCACTCCGCATTTCAAGACACTGTAATCCAGCAAGTCTTCCAGATGTGAACCCCATTTGCTTTCAAAAGGTGCATAGCTGTGAGTAAAACTATCCCCTAAAAGAAGCGCATATTCTTTTTCCCCTGAGTACGGCTTATCGAAGCAACCTAACTCGTTTGACCATATTTTATATCTGAATATCTCTGATTTTATATACGTATATGTTTCAGGAAAGTTCTCTTTAATGTCATAACCTGTTGTTGAATCGTATTGATAATAATTCTTTGGCGCTCCACCCTGTACAACAATAAGGCCTTTATATTGGGTAAGTCTTAATACGCCCTCAACAGCAACAACAGATATAATTATACTCAACAAAGAAAGCCCTGAGTTTATCAACCATCTTTTAGATCGAAACATTTATACTATTTTTCACTTCATACTTGGTCGTTGGGAAAATCAGCTTGCACCACGTAATATGGTACAACCACCATGCCCCAACGCCCCAGGAACGGTATTATACCATTCAACATCGCTTTGACACACTTCCTTAGAAATGATCCACCAGTAGTGTAACAACCTGGTTTTATCTCTACCGAAAAACCTGCATTCTCGATAACTTGTTTAAGCCATTCAAAATCTATCAAGCGTTCACACCAATTTCCAGTATATGGGTGACACGTATTAGTGGGATGATCGATGTGATAGGTTATTTTTCCGTGTAAACGAAATTCATCAACACATTTCTCTATATCTTGTCGAATGAGGCCTCTTGTCAAGTGAGCAAGCTGTTCAACTATTTTAAGATCCAGTTCCGTAGCATATTCAGAAATCAGGTTTTTTCTTAGCTCCAGATATCCCTGGGGAAGATCACTCTGTTTGCCTTCCCATTCTTTTACTCTATTACCGTATTCAGTTATGATCTGCTTTTTTTTCACGGAACGTACGTATACAGGAAAGGCCGTATTTGCTCCTGAAGCATAGACCATGCGAAATTTACTATTTGAGAGGGAACTCAATTTTTTAAAATGAGATTCAACATCATAAATATGTTCAAGTACATCGTAGGATGTAATAGCATCAATGGAAATTGAATTATTATCTAGATATGAAACCAGTTCTTCAACATCACCGCAGACAACGTGATCCAGTGTTAATCCCAGGGCATTAGAGAGAGTTCTAGCATCCATACAGCTTATCTCATAGATATCAATGTAAATAATGGTACCTATACCTATCTCAGCCCCCAGGAATGATATGAGCCCGGTACCGCCTCCATAGTCAACCAGAACGGACTCTTCAGGTGATATCTGCCTGTTGTTCAAAGAAAGGTAGAGGAGGTTACCATACAATCGTAACACTCCCTTGAGGTCTGAAATTTTAAGCACCAATTTTCTCCGGTTATTCTCAGAGATGTCTAATGACTTTGGATCCAGATTAGTAAGTTTGTCGTAAAGATGTCTCTCAGCAGCAATTATCTTCTCTTTTAACTGGCTGTTCTCAACTCCTCTAGTCCGGTTCTGTTTCTCTCTCACATGAATTACCTTAATAGTAGCTTAGAATTTTCATCTTTCCATGGTTTCATGGTAGTTGTAAGAACGCTTTCATAGACTGCTCTGCAACATTAATAACACTTTCATCCCGCACTAAACTCCCATATGTTGCATATTGAATTAACGAAATCCCAACAGGAGTTTCCTCTTCACAGTAAATTATAAAACCAAGACAGTAATTGTTACTGAAAATATAATCAGCCATGCCAGCTAATTTCAACCAGGATAATTTAGTACCTGAAATGTTTAATTACTCAAATCCTTATTCTTGTATTTTTGACCTTTTAAATAGTAAGAGAAATAGTCTTTGAGGTATCCTATTTTGTCTTCGCTAAGTAAATAATAATAGATCCTTTGCTGTATATTATTAGTAGTGTGTTGGTTTGCCCAGTTAAGATAAGAACAAAGTTGTCTTGTCCCGACTTTGCCTGTAAAAAATGGACTGAATTGATTGAACCTGTTCCAATCAATAGCATCAACATCTACTATCTTACGTTCTACCGCATCATTCCAAATCATAGAGTGAGGGTAAGGAGTAAGCAGATAGAACGAAGTTCGATTAAGCTTAAGAGACGCCGCAAAATCTATGTTTGTCATAATATCCTCATGTGAATCATCCGGAAAGCCTATGATAAAATTACCCCTGATCTGCAAACCGGCTTTTTGTGCCAGTAGAATAGTGTTTACCATTTTATCTTTATTCGTTTTTTTCCCCATATAGTTAAGGTTCCTCTCAACAACACTTTCAATACCCACGATAATTGTGCTGCATCCGGAATCCTTCATTAACTTAAACATCTCATAATCTCCTTGATCAGCACGTCCCTGGCAGGCCCATCTAATATTTATTTTTCTCGACAATAATTCATTACAGAAAGACTTAACCCTATCAGTTTTAAAGGTAAAAAAGTCGTCCAATATATAAAAATTATGAATCCCAAACTTGCTTTTTGCCTCAACAACTTCATCTATCAAGCTTTCTACACTGCGAAACCTCAGTCCCCTGTTTTCTTTAAGTGAGTTATAGCAGAATGAGCATGCGTATGGACATCCTCTTGATGAAAATATGCTCCCAATCTTCCCGAGTGTCCTATAATCCCGGTATTTGTTTTGAGAAATCATGGTCCTGTCAGGCCAGCCCAACTCCTCTACATCAATCACGTTATATTCATCACCTTTAAAAGGTGCACCTTCATTTCTTGAAAAAAGATTTTTTACTTTATCGTACTGACTGCTCTTCGAATTAACGAAATCCCTAAAAGGGATCTCTCCTTCTCCATAAATAATAAAATCAAGATCAGGATTGTTTCTGAATGTATAATCAGCCATGCTTGAAGCTTGTACACCTCCTGCTACGGTTATCAACCCGTTTTTTCTTTTAACAGAAGAGATATCATTAAGAATTTGTTTAAAAGACAGGTAACTTGCCGCAGTAAAAGTAAATCCTACAATCTTAGGTTTGTATTTATTCAACTTATCAATTAATTCTCCCGGATCATACTTATCAGAGGTATAATCTAATATCACTGTATTTGCGATATCTTTAATTACTTTGCCGAGGTAGAGTAGATGCAAAGGTTCCTGGCTGAAGCCAAACGGAAGCCTGCTTTTTACTAGTGCCTGAGGGCAATTTATTAATATAATATTTTCCACGCTAGTTTTTTTAAACAAATTTTTACTATTGCCATTAAAGATTTCTTTGGGATAGATTGCTTATTTTGTTTACAGCCTCATACCACTTAAATAGTAAGAGAAATAGTCTTTGATGTACCCTGTTTTATCTCCGCTAATTAAATAATTATAAATCTTTTGCATAATATTATTCGTAGTATGTTGATTCCCCCAGTTAAAATAACGGATAAGCTCTCTTGGCCTGACTTTGTCTACAAAAAAAGGACTCTGCTGATTAAACATGTTCCAATCAATAGCATCGACATCTATAATATTACGATCTACCGCCTCATTCCAAATCATAGAGTGAGGGTAAGGAGTAAGCATAAAAAAAGCTGTTCGATAAAGCTTAAGAGAAGCCGCAAAGGTTATGTTCGTCTTAATTTCTTCATGTGATTCGTCTGGAAAACCTATGATAAAATTACCCCTGAGCTGCAAACCGGCTTTTTGTGCAAGCCCAACAGTCTTTATCATTTTTTCCTTATTCGTTTTTTTCCCAATATAGTTAAGATTCCTCTCGACAACACTTTCAATACCCATACCAATTGATTTGCATCCGGAATCTTTCATTAGCTTAAACATCTCATAGTCTCCTTGATCTGCACGTCCCTGGCAGGCCCATCTAATATTTATTTTTCTCGACAATATCTCTCTGCAGAAAGATTTAACTCTCTCAATTTTAAAGGTAAAAAAGTCGTCCAAGATAAAAAAATCATGAATATCAAATTTATTCTTTGCCTCAAGAACCTCTTCTATCAAGCTTTCTACACTACGAAACCTCAGCCCCCTGTTTTCTTTAAGTGAGTTATAGCAGAACGAGCATGCATATGGGCATCCTCTTGATGAAAATATATTCCCAAGCTTCCCGAGTGTTTTATAATCCCTGTAGTTTCCTTGAGAAACCATAGTCCTGTCCGGCCAGCCCAACTCCTCTACATCAATCAGGTTATATTCATCACCTTTATAAGGCGTACCTTTATTTCTTGAAAAAAGATTTTTTACTTTATCGTACTGGCTGCTCTTCGAATTAACGAAATCCCTAAAAGGGATTTCTCCTTCTCCATAAATAATAAAATCAAGATCAGGATTGTTTCTGAATGTATAATCAGCCATGCTTGAAGCTTGTACACCTCCTGCTACGGTTATCAACCCGTTTTTTCTTTTAACAGAAGAGATATCATTAAGAATTTGTTTAAAAGACAGGTAACTTGCCGCAGTAAAAGTAAATCCTACAATCTTAGGTTTGTATTTATTCAACTTATCAATTAATTCTCCCGGATCATACTTATCAGAGGTATAATCTAATATCACTGTATTTGCGATATCTTTAATTACTTTGCCGAGGTAGAGTAGATGCAAAGGCTCCTGGCTGTAACCAAATGGCAATTTTTTTTTAATTAAATTCTCAGGACAGTTAATTAGTATAATATTTTCCATATCTTATATTCGCTTAACAAAAGTTTAAAATTTAGCAAAAATATGTAGAAGCCTTCTAGCTCATTTAAATATCTTTTTAAAATGAGAATCAGGCTATAATCTATCTAATAATAAAATTATCATACCACTTAAACAGAATGAGAAGCGTCCAACGCCATAGAGTATTGTTATCAGGTGACGCTGGGTTTGACCTGAAGATTTGTTCAACCTTATCCTTTTTTATGCGACCCCCAAGGCTTAAATCACTGATCAGGCTTAAATCGAAACTGTCACGGAGTTGCTCTTGAGACCATATTCTCAATGGAAAAGAGAAACCCTGTTTCTCCTTTCGATTTAAAACTTCATCAGGCAAAAGATCCTTCATGGCATCTTTGCACAGGCCTTTCCTTATACCTTTATGGAACCGAATATGATTAGGCAGTCTAGTAACAAATTCAACAAGCTCGTGGTCCAGGAAAGGAACTCTCACCTCAAGTGAGTTAAGCATACTCATGCGGTCTACTTTTGTTAAGATATCGTCCACTAGCCACATTTTCAGATCGACACCTGTAAGACCTTCACTCGTAGCATTAACGGTATACCTTTCAAAGTACTGTTGTACAAAACAATAGGGAGAATCTAATCCAAGGATTTCTTCTTTAAATTCATCAGTATATAATTCTCTTTTAAGTTCTTGTGAAAAGTAAGTCATCCATCTTAAGTGTCTTAAACGTTTATCTTCACTCAAACCATTGGAGTATCTTTTGAGCTTGTTGATTACCCCTTTCTTCTGGTCCGTGAACGGGATTTTGTTTACAGACTGCTGGAAACACTGAATAAAAAGCTTTGGAATCCATTCCATTCCTGATGCTATTCGATCAGCACTATATTGCTCATAACCCCCAAAAAGCTCGTCCCCGCCATCTCCGCTTAATGCGACAGTAACATATTCTCTTGCTTTCTTAGAAACCAGATATGTCGGAATAATTGAAGTATCTACCAATGGTTCATCCAGTGAATTCAGCACAGAATTCATAATTTCCAATGTGTCAGATTCTAATAAACACTCTCTGTGATTAGTTTTATGCTTTCGTGCAACAGCATTAGAATAATTTAATTCATCAAAACCACGAGTGTTAAATCCGACAGAAAAAGTCTCAACCGGCTTATCACTAATTTCAGCCATTTGCCCTACCACGCAACTTGAATCGATTCCTCCACTGAGAAAAGCACCAAGCGGGACATCAGAAATTAATCTTCGTCGAACTGACATTTTAAACCTATATCTTAACTCTTCAGCCGCATCCTCATAATTCCAATCGTTTTCTATTTCCACCGGGATATCCCAGTATTGTTTAATTACATATTTAGTACCTGTAAATTCAAGGTAATGGCCTGCAGGTAATCGAAAGGCGTGCTTATAAATAGAAAGCGGAGAGGCTATCTGACCAAAGGAGAGATAACAATCCAGAGCCCTGGAATCAACCTCTCGCGGAAAAGCCGGATCTTCAGCAAAAGCTCTCAGCTCCGAACTAAACCTGAAAACATTTTTATGGTGAGAATAAAACAGTGGTTTAATTCCTATACGATCTCTTGCGAGAAACAGTGATCTCTTTTCACGATCATAAATTGCGAAACTAAACATTCCATTAAAACGGTAAAGGCAATCTGAACCCCATTCCTCATATGAGTGAATTATTACTTCCGTATCACTGGAAGTTTTAAAGACATGGCCAAGGATGACTAATTCTTCATGTAATTCTTTAAAATTATAAAGTTCACCATTAAAGACGATAACCTTTGACCTCTCTTCATTGTATATAGGTTGCACCCCATGTTCCGGGTCAATTACCCGCAACCTCCTTATCCCTAAAGAGACACCATTTTCATGGAATGTGCCCCTGTCATCAGGCCCCCTATGCACCATGCTATCCAGCATCCTGTCAAACAAGGGTTCTGCCAGTGAATAATCAGCGGCAACTCCTAGAATCCCACACATTTTAAATAGTCAAGTCCGGTATAATTTGGAAAGAGTTGAATTCGTGTTTCCTGTTGCATAACTTTTAAAGCAGCCCCCATGGCGGTATAACTATTCTGTTGCAGCCTCCGCCCTGTCCAAGCTTTATTCGATTGCATTAAGAGCCATCCTAGTATTTTCAAAAAAGTTCCTATAACTATACTTTTTCTCCACCTGCTCTATCGCTTTACATGTCAATTTAATTGCAAATTCTTCATTGTTCAATAGATAAATAATAGCATGGGCAAATGATTCCGGTTCGGGCTCTACTATCATAGCCATTGTACTATCCACAACCTGAGTATGAGGAATGCTGTCAGTCACTACTATTGGTTTTCCCGTAGCCATGTATGAATATATTTTAGATGGAGTATTTCTTCCCCGCATCATAGAGGAGACCAGCAGATCTGAAGCATCCATATAAACCCATATTCCGTCAAGTGACTTCTTACCTTCAAAGAAAACAAAACTTTCTATACCAAGATTAGTAGTAATTTCCTTAAGCCTTTCCGCCTCATCATCTTCTCCACCTACCAGTAAAAACTTCACACGGCTCATCTTTTCTATTATCTTTGGGATTGAGTGAATAAAAATCTCAAGAGACTGGTTGGTACCAAATGAACCGGCATAAGTTACCAATTTTTCTCCCTCCTCTAAACCTAATGTATTTCTAACCTTTATTGTATCACCCTTCTTAATGCCGGCTTTCGGTTTCAAACTATAATTTTCTACAATAAAAACCTTATCAGACGACACATTAGTAATCATTTTTTTAAGTTCCGGACAGATAACAATTATTATGTCGCTATGCTTCAAAGCAAATTGCTCCATGATGGAGAGTACTTTTATGAAGAGAGGATTGGCTTCAGGTATGTAGTTTTTATAATCTACAGGTATACTATTATGAAAGTCATGCAATATTTTTACATTGAATAAAAACTTAAGTATCAGTCCGTAATAAACAGTTTCACCATGTAAATGCAGACAATCATATCTTCTGCATATCATCATCTTGAGTGCTTTTATAAAAAGCAAAATGTTATACAGATATTTTCCCAGAGATGGACCCATCTTTATTCTTTTGAAGAGAGGGATCTTTAAAACTCTATATAGGTTTACATTCCTCAACTTTATATCTTCCCCATAGGGCAATGTAATAATATCTACTGCATGCCCTAACTCCGACATTACCTTTGTCCTGTTGAAAGAACTGAAACCTGTTCCACGAGCGGTAAAAAAAGGGATAGGGATAATTTCCAGAACCCTCATAAAGCCAATTCCTTTTTTCTAAAGATTAGGTATAACCGGGACAAACCATAAGCCGCCAACATCGACATATAAGGTTCTATGGGAACTCTATAACGCGCAAAAATACCTCCTCCTACCATCAGGACAGCATGAACAACTACAAAATAAAAGATAATAAGCCAGAGGAGCAATCCTATGCCCGTTTTTTCTCTATTTATGAAAAACAGTGAAACCAGCATAAGCAAAAACGTAACGGCATTATAAATGACGTAGTACTTAATCCAGATGCTGTTCCAGAATGTCTGGTGCGTTCCTAGAGGCCTTATTTGCAGGAACTCACAGGATTTAATAAACATTCCCTTGCCAATATCTAATACTTTTTGTGTGAAAGGCCTGTTTGAATATTCCCGCAAAAACACTTCCTTCTTCTCATCTACGTTCTGAGAATTCCAATCAATTCCTCTTCGAGTATTCACTCTAAAGATGCTATGATTCATCTTGTCTCCTGCTCTTAAGATTGTAGAATATGTCTTACCGGTAACTATAACGTTGCGTACCATCCACCCTCCATACAATAGTAAAGCGGGTAATACAAAGACCAGGCAAGCCTGAATGTAAACTCTTCTTCTATTACTTTTGAAGCCATAAATTAAAAACCATATAACGATAAACAAAATCATTGGGAATAGAACCTGACGGGTCAGTGAAGCAAATCCGAAAGCTAATCCAGATAAAATCAGAATAAGAAAGCTCTTATGTTCACTTATTGCGAACAATATAATTCCTGAGATTGAGAGAAGGAGCAACGAAGTAAACAGTGACTCTGTTAATTGCCAATGACACCAGAATGCCGTTGAAGCGGAACCAATCATAAAAGGCATGGAAAGTATAGAGACTTTCCAACCAAATACTTTCAATACAATATAGTAGGACAGAACGGCGCACAAAGCATACGTTAAGAAAGCAATAATTCTTAAAACATGACGAAACGTATTGTAATTATTTAAGGACGCAAAGTCTTTGCCAAAGAGAGATCTCACAAGTGCAATAAATATTGGATAACCGGGGCGCTCAGCAATTCTCCTGTCTATTTTAGGCACATTGGTTAATTCCATAAACTCTCCATTCAGGAAAATCTCTGAATACTTGAAATATGTTAATGAATCAGGACCCCCTCCCCCTTTTGTAGTCTTAGACATGCAGATGTAACCAACTCTGAAAAAAGATACTAAAACAAAAACTATCACCATACATAGAACAGTTCTTCTTTTACTCCATCCTGAAGTTACCACTGTTTTATCCATATTATTTTGGATTATATTCCTTGATTCCTACCACAGCACAAGCTAGACACATTTTAGTTTTTTTATTAACTTAGCTGGGTTCCCTGCAAATAAAGTATATGGTTCAACGTCTTTGAGGACAACAGAACCAGCCCCAACAACAGCACCCTCACCAATCGTAACACCGGGAAGAATTGTACTATTTACCCCTATGAAAGCATATCGACTGATTACTACCGGTTCCTTTACAAATGGCAAAATTCCGCTTTCTTTTAAATGACCCCCGGCAGATACATGAGTCATAATTGTTACTCCAGGAGTAAGCCTCACCTGATTCTCTATTGTCAGCAATTCCGGAAATGCATCATCAATTTTCACAGATCTATCAATAAACACGTCTCCGGCAATCTTCACTCCACGCAGTTTATGAAGAAATGGAACTAAAGGGTTAGGAGCATGAGCTGCCAGCTCAGAAAGCAGATAGTTACTGAAAAAATATCTAATCAAGAGTCTTACCTTAGCTGAAAAGCCTTGTTTTTCTCTTTCTGCAGCAACAGTATTAAAATATTTTATCCAGGAGCAAAACAAAACGGTCCCTCTTCAATTTCAATTAATAATTCTCCAACTGATTATGTGACTATTTCACAAATTTAATTCAAAAGTTAATTGTGTTGCGGCGTGTATTTATTTGTCCGCATTCATAAATGTAAATTGGAATGTGTTAATGAATACCGGATATTGAACAAGGAATAACGAATAAGAAAGCTCAAATGTTAATAATATTGAAATTACAGATCCAATTCCCAATATTCAGTACTTTTTGAATTGCACGTTATATGGACGAACCGTATCAGACTAGCTGTTGTTCTCTCTGTTGCCCTCTCTGTTTTTTTCAGAATAGATCTTATGGGTTTTTTTGTTAATCTTGACAATCATATCCGCCAGAAGACCAATAATAAAAAGCATACCTCCAGAAAGCAAAATGAGAACTGACATCTCGGTTACGTTACTATTTTTAATTGCATTATAAGCAAAGTGTAATAACCCGACTGAAAATAGTAATATACTAAGAGGCATAGTTACCTTTAACGGATTAAAATAGAAAACCAGTGAAACGATTAGGGTAAAGAAATCTAAAGTGTCTCTAATAGGTCTTATTTTCGAGGAACCTTCCCTTTTGTGGTAGTCAATAGGCACATATTTAACCCTTCTATTATCGCTTAAATAAGCTATCGTAATAGTTGTAGTCAATGAAAACCCGTCAGGCAGTAGATATTCACGTTCAGCAAAGGCTGATCTTCTGAAAACTCTTAATCCGGAATTTAAATCAGGAATACGTGAATTTGTGAGAATATTTGCCAGTAAATTTAGACAGTATTTGGCCGGCTTTCTGATCAATGGAATCTTAACTTTCTTTCCCACCCTTGCTCCCACCACCATATCATAATCCGAAATAAATTCTAACAAAGTAGTAATGCTTTCAACAGGGTAAGAACCGTCGCAATCTATAATCACTAAAATCTCGCCCAACGCGTTTTTTGCTCCGGTTTTCAAAGATGCGCCATATCCTATATTTCTATCATGTGATATTACCTTTACTCCCTCTATTTCTTTAATTTTAGCTAAACTATTATCTGTAGACCCATCATTGACAATAATTATCTCATCAAGCAGGTCAATCTTTTTAATCTCTGATACAGTTTGGGCTATCGACTGCTCCTCATTAAAAACAGGAATTATTATTGAAACTTTTTCTTTATTTTTAAGCATTTTTATTTTTGTATTGAGGTTTCAAAGTTAGCCTTAAGGCGGTCATAAATCCTTTAAAATATTTCATTAAGATCGCAAGACTTCTGATTTGGATTAGTTTCTTTAGTATATAAGTTGGCCGAAAATAGTATTTTCTATAAAACATTTTTTGCGCTTCTATTATTTCATCTAATTCCATTTTGTCAGTAACTGCCATCGGTGTCGCCATTATATCCCAATTGTGCCATTCGTCATTCATCAACTGCTGCTTCTGTAGGACTTCATCTCTTACGTCAGTTCCGACAAGCGGCATGGAATAAAAGAAATTAATTATATTAGGATCAATCTCTAACAAAAGAGCCAAAGTTTCTTTAATGGTATCTTTAGTCTCACCGGGAGATCCTATAATAATACTGGCATTAGCCGCAACGCCTACTTCCTTTGCAGCTTTAAAAGCCATTTTGATTTGATCCTTTGTGATTTTTTTTCTCATCCTGTCCAGGATTTCCTGGGAACCGGATTCCACACCAAACCTGATTAGATAACAGCCTGCTTTTTTCAAACGCTCTATATCATCTTCTTTAATATTATCTACCCTGCTGAGACAGTTAAAGTTAATTCCATTTTCTTTACTGGCCAGGCCATCTAATATTATATTGAGCCTGTTCTTATTTAGAAGAAAGTTGTCATCTGCAAATTCAAATGTCTTGATATTGAATTTATTTCTTACATAGTTGATCTCACTTAATACCCGTTCAGAAGAGTGATATCTGACTTTTTGCTTCCACACCACCTTGGAAGCACAAAAAGTACAGTTACTATAACATCCCCTTGAGGTGAATAAAAGGCTGAAAGGCCTGGTAGGAATATTCTTAACCGAAACATGGTGAGACGGCAAATAATACCTATCCATTGGCAATAAGTCATATGCGGGCATCGGAAAATCATCGATGTCTTTTACAAAAGGCCTGTCTACGTTGTTAATTATTTCACCATTCTTATTACGATAAACCAATCCGGGGATATCGTTAAGTTTTTTGTTGCCTGAGATTGCATTTAGCAGTTCGAACAGAGTAATTTCACCTTCATTCTTTATCCCAAAATCAATAATTGTATTATTTTTCATTGTACTGATCGGGTCCCCGGTAAAGTGAGATCCACCAATGATTGTTCTGCAAGATGGATTAATTTCTCTGGCAATTTCCAACATCTTAATCGACAAATGTAAGGAGGGTGTATACGAGCTGACCCCTATAAAGCCAAAATCCTTTGGCATTTTATTGTATAATTTTTTAAAAGGAATTTGCAGGGCATTCGCATCGAAAATCTCCACTTCAATCCCCTTCTCTCTAATATATGATGCCAAATAAGCCAGATTCATTGGATTAGAACACCCTTTAGCAGAGCTGGCATTATTGTAAATACTTGAGTATGGAGGATTTACTAACAGCACTTTATTATGTTTAATAACCATTGGCTTTTTCATATACAGTTTTGTTCTTATCTTTACTGAACAGCGCCTGTCAACCAACAACGTCACTTCCTGTATTGTATATCAATACGATCTTAAAAACCTCTTTAACAAATTGAATCCTTTAACACATGTTATTTTATTGTAAAGTCTATTCAAATAATAATTTGAATGGATTTGACTCAAAAAAACCCTTGCCAGAATTTTATACAATGGTCTATAGCCTTTAAAAGCGTAATAATCAAACCATATGTAGCTTCTCTGTATCTGCTTCCTACTAAATCCTTTAAGATCCAAAACAGATTTTCTTCTCTCCAGCTCCGGATTAATATTGTCATCAATCAATCCCTGCTTTTTACATAAAAAATATAATTCGGTTCCGGGATAGGGATAAAAAATAGAGAGATAGTGCCTGTCCGGTAGACAAATTCGATTGACTCTAACCGTCTCTTTAAAATCATCTACTGTTTCACCCGGAATACCAATAAGATTAAAGAAACTTACCTTCAAACCATGTTTTCTGGCCAGAGTAACAGCATTAATAATATCATCGTTCGAATAATTGCGTTTTAATATCTCCTTACGCACCCTTTCACTACCAGATTCCAATCCTATATTTATATACTTAAAGTTGCTCTTTTTCATTCCTTCAAAAAGAGTTTCATACTGACTTTTTGGCGTAACTCTTAAATTAACTCCATAAGTAAAAGGCCTCTCTCTTTTACTATTGAAACTTTCGAGAGCAGAACATATATCAATGGCCCATTTGATTCTGGCAACGAAGGTTTCCACTTCATAATAGACTTCATCCATTTCCGGAAACATTAAACTAATTTCTTCCAACTCATTGATGACATTCTCTGGGCTTCTAAATCTGACGTACGCTCCTTCGCTCACAGTTCTAACCGCATGATTACAGCAATATGTACATTGAAAAGGACAACCGCGTCCCAGGAGAACAGAACAGCATAACTCCGAAGTCTCGGTCCATTTAATCCACATTTCCCTGTCCGGGAAAGGTAGACTATCTATATTATTTATAAAAGGCCTTGTTGGGCTTTTCTCTATTTTATTATTGCGCTTGATCCAAAGGTTTGCAATGCCGGCAGGAGTTTTTCCCTCCTCCAGTTGATTAATTAATTCTAAAGCAGGCTCTTCTCCTTCGCCTACACACAACGCATCGAAATATTCCAACATACTATCTTCCGGATTCAAAGAGACATGAACACCACCAATTAATAGATAAATATGTGGGCGTCGTGATTTTATATACCTTGCTATATCAGCAACAAAATCAAATTCAGTTGCAACTGCTGTAAAACCGATAAGCTCTGGTTTAAACCTTTCCAGATATTCATCTATCACAGAATTCTTTGTTTCTCTTGTCAGAATAAGTAGTTCGGTATTATGACCTTTTTCTTTCAAAAAAGATGAGATATATGAAATACCAAATTGGATTTGCTGCGGTGTCGAAAGAGGTTTCTCCGTCGATTGAGCATCCTGTAATGAGTAAATTAACAAAACATTCATATTAATTAGACAAGCTATGATTCATTTACAAGTTTCTTAATAAGGTAATATACTGCTTATATTTTTCATAGGGAGTTGGTAATTGATTTAATATTTTCTTTCCTTCTAAAACAATGTATTGACGGGTTTGTTCATTTTCTAATAATGCCATTATATTAGAGGCTGCAGAACTTGAATTACCCGGTTCATAATAGAGAGCTGCTTTACCACAAATAGCATGAGCAAAATTAAGGTCTGTAGTTACAATAGGCACCCCCATGCTCATAGCTTCCGGATAATTAGCAGTAAATGTTTCAAGCAGTGAGGGAATAAAACAAATGTGGCTACTCCTGTACAATTGAGGAGCGGCTGCAATAAACACCGGACCAATATTATTAATAAAGTTTCTTACATTCAAAGAATCTGCGGTAACCAACAGTTTTTTCAAAATAGAGTCTTCCTGTGATAGTGTAATCGTAAATTCAAATTTCAGGCCTGGCCTCTGTTTATGAAGCTCAGAAGCAACATAAGGGATAATGTCCAGATTTTTATGTTTATAAGATGCTGAGAGACACAGGATTTTCAATTTAGCATCACCTTTCGGAATAGTAGAAACAGATTTATCCTCATGGAAGAGCTGGCCACTATTATTGGGTATGACTGCAATCTTTGAAACAGGCATTTTAAACCGATTGTGTAGACCACGTTTTGCGCATTCAGCTTCTACAACCCATGCATCAGCTTTACGATACCAATACCCTTTATAAACAGATGCAAAAAAGAACTTAAGCCACTCTACCGGAAAGTCTAATGTTTTATAAGCTAATAGAGAGGAATGAGTTACCCATCCATCGGCAACTCCGCATAGGTGGGGAGCGTCAAATTTAACATAAGAAGGTCCGAAGAAAGTAAAAACTGAATCAGGCTTAAATCCCTTCTCCATGAGGTTAAGCCTTCTACGGCTCTGTCTGTTTCTTGCAGGCGATTTTTCAAAAACCTCAACTGTATAATTTGCAAGATTGATGTCATATTGTTCCAACTCTTTACACCCTTCCTTAGAAAGAGCGAAACACCACTCTATATCATCCGTGTTGTTTAATGCCTCCAAAATAAATGAGATTGAGGCCTGGAGAGCTCCTCCTTTAATCAAATTTGCAGTATTCAGCAATATTTTCATTACGTGTGGATATAAAGTTGAAAGCGTTAATAAAGGTTTGAGCCATAATATTCAAATTGAACTCCTCCGTTACAATACGACGTGACTCTTTACCCATCTCTGAAAGACGTGATCTATGCTTTAAACTCTCATTGATAGTTTGCGATAGAGCGAGTATGTCTCCCGGAGTAGCATGAAAACCATTTTCTCCTTCTCTGACAAGGTCAGTCTGTGTTCCATCCGCCGAAGCTACAATTACCGGTTTTCCATAAATCATCGCTTCCTGAACAGCCAACCCCCCTGAACCAGGCAAAACAAAGAGATCTGCTACTGAAAAGCTGAATGCGAGTTCTTCGCCGCTTTGATATCCAAGAAACCGGACATTTGAATGCAATTTTTTAGCCAGATTTTCAAGTTTAGAACGTTCCGGTCCGTCACCCACAATAAGTAACTGATAGTCACTCTTTATCACAGAGCAGGCTTCAATCAGATCATTCACCCGCTTCGAAGGAATCAATCTTCCGGCAAACATAATAATCGGCTTATCAGAAAAACCATTTGTTTTCTTAAATTGTTCAACAAGTGTTGGGTTTTGTTCTATTTTCTCTTTCGCCCGCTCGGCATTTTCAGCACAAACAGAGTTGGGAGCAATAAAAACTTTCTCTTCGGGGACGCCACATTCAATATAATCGCATGCACCTTTATTACTATATGCGATTATCAAATCAAAACATTTATAAAACTGTCGGAAGAATGACTTTCGCGCGGATAACATCCATGCAGGTATATCCCAATCCAGAGAACCCAGCCCCCAGCCGATAACAGGACGATTCCACTTCTTCATTAGCCAGTAACCCTGATAATTGCTCAGTATCCGAGGGTTTGCCTCTACAAGCAGGAGATCTGGTTTGTGCCGTTTTAACCATGAAGTAAAATTCTTTTGCCAGAGGGAATAAAACTTCCCATGAGAGAAATGAAAATTTATTGAGTTATACAGGTTGGCCCCGTGAAGATGATTAACAGTATGTGTTCCGGGTTCTGTAGGTGTATCGCCCGCAAAGACCTCTATCCCCCCAGAACACGACTTAACTAACCGTTCAAAAAAAACAGCCCGATAGTCAGATACTACTTTCTGTTGGATTGCAACTTTTCCCGAATAATTACTGTATTTTTTCATGACAAAGCTTTGTGTGCTCTTTTTTATTTCTACCTCCAGCAGCGAAAAGTAATCCAACAAGAAGCCAATAAGTATCGCCAACTCTATCCTGTATAAATGTATGAAAACCAACTGCTGCTGCAAAAAATACAATAGTTAGAAAGAGCATAGCGAGAGATAGAGATGCCACCGTTTTGTCCGGGTGTCGCCGGGCAATCGACAACATCTTCCAGCAGATAATTCCCATAAATAATATAAATATGAAACCACCAATTACTCCTCCCATAATCAATATTCCGAAAAGAAAAGAATCTGTTGTTCTGTTCGCAACAGTAAGACCCAATCCAGCAACCGGGTAACTTTTGAAAATATCAACAGCCCCGGTTCGCACTACTTTAGGAGCTAAACCAGGTATGTCTGAAGCCCAAAATCTGCCGGCACCGTATCTACTAATGAAAGAGGTAGGTTCAAATCTAACGGTAAAGAGATTATATGCTCGTGGAAAAAAATGCGAAAGCAACACTGCAAATAAAATGATTGTAACAATTGCCAAAACAATATTTTTGGGCCTGATTAAGTACCGTCTTGCCCGAGTAGAAATCACGGCTAAAATTGCCAAAATAATTATCCCACCGGTAAAAACTTTGCTTCCCGATATCACACCACCTATAAAAGTGAAAAGAAGGATTAGATACGTTACTGTTCTGGATTTTATAATGCGTGCCCCTATAAACTGAGCTATTAATAATCCAAGGCAAAGGGTGGCAAACATTCCAAACGTACTGACCTGCCAGAATATTGACATTGCACGACCACCACTCAAAACATTATAAAAGTGTTTGTGGCCACTCCCCCCGGTAGCACGACCATTATCATATAATGCGACAAGACTCTCGTTTATAGTTGATTTAGTAGCAGGCACTAATTGCAGAATACCAATTATAAACAAAGGAAGACTTACCAGTAAAACTAACCTTACTACGGCTACCAGTTCGGTTTTACCAACTCTCATATTGGCTACAATAAATAAGATTAAAAGTGGACGCAAATACGAGTCTAATGCTGCTATGACTGCTGAGGCTGGAGAGATATACTTTGTTGAAGGGTAAATAATAATCACAACCGTGATTGACAGAAACCATAGGAGAAGCGCAACATAGACCATGAAGTAAGAGGAGACCTGAATCTCCGCTTTTAGCACACTTCTGCAAAAAACCAGAATTCCTAAACCGGGGAGTAGTAAATGATCCAGCCTCACACGGCCCGGAATAGGAGCAAAATGAGGCAGGTAAGGGCCAATTAAGAAGACAACAAATAATAGAAGTAAAACCTTACCGTCACTGGAAATGGGCAAAATGGAGCTGTAGTTTTCAAAAGAGAGTTTATTTTTTTTACTATATTCAACCATATACTAAAGTTCCTTATTGGAAGCAGAGCCAGGAAGAATCAAATTACATATTTAACTCTTCTTACACGCTACAGAGATTATTACAAACTAAGAATTCTGAACCCTATGAGTTAACAAACGCATGTAAAGGTCAACATAAAGTTCACTGGCTCTTTCACTGAAAAAATTCCTTCGTACATATGTCTTCCCTCTCATTGAACAGTCTGTATACTTTTTTTGATCGCTCTTAAATGCAACTAATTCATTTAGAATCCTGTCAGGCTCATTTGAATCTGCAAATAGAATAAATTGTGCCTCAGGGTCCAGAACAGTAATACCGGGATGCCGAGAACCCACTACCGGCAACCCCTGGGACAACGCTTCTAACACAACTCGAGGTGAACCGTCTACAGCGGTTAAATGAAACAGCCAATCACTGTTTTGATAAAGCTCCATCAGCTTTTTCCGATCAGTACGACCCTTGATTGAAAGCCTTTCCCCTAAATTTAAGCAGCGTATGCGGTTTCTCATATAACCTTCAGTTATAGGCGCAAAGTGCCCTATGACAGTAGCCTGTAACGGAATATTGCGCGCTCGCGCCAGGTCAATAATATCAAGTAACGCATCTCCACCCTTACCAACTGTGAATGCGCCCACATATAATAACCTGATAGTTTTATCATCGCGCCTGGTTGAGGTGTCTGCCTCTCTCTCAAGTTTCAACGGTTCAGATATGTTGTTGGGAATCGATACTATTTTAGACCGGGATATATGAATATGTTGTACAAGCCTATCAATATGACCGGGTGCCTGAAGTACGATATAGTCAGCCAGGTAAAATATGCTTCGCTGTAGAAATATTCGAAGTATAATCAACCATAAATCCCGACTCGTTAAAAACTTAAAACCATAAGTCGGCCAGATAATATGGCGAAAATCCCACTCTGCCAGATTATATTGAGACGTTATAAAAATACACTCAGGAAACCGTCTCTTACGAAAGAAAAGCGGCAGCAAATGCCCAAAAGTATCATGTACGATATTAAACCGTTTCTTTTTTAAAATACTCTCTACAACTCTGGACGCTGCAAAAGCAGTCCTGCCGGGTAATCGAGTTCCATCAGGTATCTGAACAACATCAACCTGCCGGTCGAGGCCAATCTCCTCAACATCGATGTCAATCCTGGAAGTAACAAGAATAACCTTACCGATTTTACGCGCGATTTCACCAACCAGATGCACGCGATCATAATAATTTCGAAGGGTTGGCAAATAGAAAATAAGCTGAATATCCTTCGGTTTCATTTGGTAATATCACTCTGACTATGAGTGAATGATGCCGGATTTAACTCTACTTCTTTATATAGGACATAGAGTTTCATCAAACAACTATCGGAAGCTTAATGTGTTGATGTAATGAGAATGAAACTATTGAGGAGTAAATGGAGTAATTATCATATTAGATAAAAACTCTTTCCTGTCTAACAAAGGCTCTGCGTCCTCTATAGGATAATTAACTCTTACTTTAGGTATAATGCTTGTTTCAGAAGACAGCACTGCGTTACAGAGAGAAGCATCATCACTCTGGAGAACGTTTTGAATTTTTTGACGCATATTAGCTCCGCTCTCTATTGTACATGATGAAAGGCCGTAACTGTCCGCAACTTTTGCAAAGTCAGGACAGCTATATCCTTCGCCTGTACCACACATTCTCCCCTCAAAATAAAGTTTTTGAAACTGCTTAATCATTCCATACGAATGATTATTCAATACAAATATCTTAATCGGAATTTTGTAATAAACAATTGTCTGTAATTCCTGGATATTGAACTGCATTCCACCATCACCAACAATACAAATTACACGCCTGCCATTTGCAGCTAGCGCGGCACCGATACTTGCAGGCAATCCATACCCTAACGATGCCATACCAACTGAAGATATAAACCTTTGCCTTGCTCTTATGGAGAGTATTTGTAAAGCCCAAACTCTAGCCTGTCCATTATCTGACACAATAATATCTGTATCATCCAATTCTTCAGAAAGTATTTGCATAAATTCATAATAATCTACTTTTTCTTTTTCCTTCGTATGTTCCACTGGAATCCAGGGATACTGTTTTTTGTAGTTAGCCACTATTTTTAACCATGCGGATATCTCAAGTGGTTCACTTACTCTGATTATATTATTTAGAACTTTTAGAAAATCTCCAATGTCAGCCAGTACCGGTATATCACATTTGACCCTTTGATTGATTTCATGAGGATCTATATCAACCTGAATTATAGTTGCTTCTCTGGCAAAAAGATCACCCCGGCTTCCTGTGGTACGTGTATCAAGTCTAGAACCCAAAACAAGAAGAAGGTCGGAATTCGCGATAGTGAAATTGGCACTTCGATGACCATAATTCCCGACAAATCCGGCAAAAGATGGGTGCGTGTTGTTAACTGCATCTTTACCTGCATAAGTAACAACTATAGGTATTTTTGTCCTCTCTGCTAATTCCATCAACTCATTAGTTGCATCTGAAATACGAACTCCTCCTCCCACTAGAATCACAGGCCGGATAGCTTTGTTTATCAGTGAAATCGCTTTCTCTGCAAGGCTATCCAGTTGCAATGATTCTAAAGCTGCCTTTTTCTTTATTTCATCATGCTCTTTCTCGAACCCACAAAGAGTCTCAATATTTATCTCTGCCCGTTGAATATTCATCGGTAAATCTATTAGTACCGGACCCGGACGCCCCTCTGTTGCTAGATAAAAAGCTTTTTCTAAATGATATCGGATCGTATTCGGATCATCAACAAAAACAGCATACTTGGTAATTGAGCTGGCAATAGCCACAATATTGGTCTCCTGAAATCCTCTTTGACGTTGAGGGTTATCTCCGGAATAATCATATGTATTCACCTGTCCTGTCAAAAACAAACATGGTATGGAATCATAGAAAGCACTACCTATTCCGGTTATCAGATTCGTTGCACCAGGACCACTTGTCGTTATAGCCACACCAATATTCTGTGATATTCGCGCACAAGCCTCCGCTGCAAATGCGGCGGCTTGTTCATGCTGAACACATACGGGTTGGATATCCGTACGCCGTCTATAGAGCGAATCCACGAGGTGAGCACTGGCTCCTCCAATAAGAGAAAAAGCGTGATTAATTTTTTTTCTTACAAGAAAATCAATTACGTAGTCTGAGAGCTTCATAACAATATTTTTAACAAAGGAGGCTCTTAAACCTTCCCCTTTTCGATTGAGCCTTTCATTTTAATTTTGTCGGCTAAACGTCTTGCAGAGAGTATCCTTCGAATCTTTATCTTTAAAAAAGAAGGCATTACCAGGTGAACAATCAATCTAAGCGTCATGGGACCACCGAACTTTATAATAAGTTTTACTAATTTGAATTTATCCGGAGAGACTCTAAGATATTTTAAATAGTTTGTGTTTGCCAATATTCTAAAGGCAGTGGGAAGCAATCGTATGTTGTTGCTGAAAAGTCTGAGTTGTATCTCTTGAAAAGACAATTTATGATGGCTGAATCTGAAACGCGCTGCGGGATCATCTCGAAAAGCTAATAATTCATACTCATCCTTCTCAAGCTTTTTTACATGTTCCACAAATATTGGAGAACCCGGATAAGGAGTCAAAACAGCAACACTCAGTTCATCAGGATGGATCTTGTTAATTATTTTGTCCGTCATGTCAATATCCACCTCCGTTTCACCGGGTATATTTATCAGTATATTTGCAAATGTTCGCATTCCCTGCTTATGACAAATATCGAAGGCCTTTTCTACATCTTTAACTTTTTGTGCTTTACGCATAGCATCAAGCATCCTCTGAGAACCGGACTCTACCCCGAAGTCAAGTTGTATACAACCACTACGTTTCATTGATTGCACAATTTCATCATTAATTAAACCACATCGTGTTTCTGCAGCCCACAAAATATTCATCTCCGATATACGATCAGCAAATTCAAGTACTCTCTTTTTCTGTAAAGCAAAGGAATCGTCCATTATATATAAAGTTCTTAAGTCATAATTATTTTTTAAGTATTCAATCTCATCAAAAACGCTATCCAGGGAACGGTAACGAGTCAGTCGTTTACCTGAACCACTGACATCTCCTTCCCAAATTGTATTAGCAGCACAAAACGTACAGACATAAGGACAACCACGGCCTGTATATAAGCCAACTCCTCTACTAGTCGGAACCCATCTAATAAGTCCTAAACGCGGCCTTAGATATAACTCCATATCAAGATACTCATAAGCCAATCGAGGTATAGAATCCAAATCCTCAATATAACTACGTTGATTCGTTTTAATATATTCATTTTCCTCGTAGTCATAGAAACTGATACCATCGATACCTCTATGCGCCTTTCCTCCCACCTCAAGTCGCAATATATCAAGTACTGTTGCCTCTCCTTCTCCAATAACAGCTATATCAATGGGACTATCCTTATAAATAAAATCTTCCGAAAGCAAAGTAGAGTGAACACCTCCTACGACAATAGTAACCGACACTCGATCTTTTATATACTGCGATAGACGCATGATAAGGTTATAATCAGTAGTAAATGAAGAAAAACCGACAAATTTTGGACCAACATCTCTAATCCCATTGACTACATCGTCAAAAAACATATCTATTTCCTTCTGAGAGAAGCTGTGTCCAAAGTACTTTGATTTTAGATCCAGTATATCTGCTTTGAAATCAGAATATTTATGTATATAACCAATCATGCTTAGTGCGGCAAAGTGTAGATGCCCGGACCCCAAAAAACCAAGAACCGGTACAAATAAAATATCGCATTTATCTGGAATTCTCATCAGTTTTAGTCCTTGCCAATTACATTTACAAATAAATCCAGATGTTTCTCATTGTGCAGAAAATAGAAATTTGTTTCCATACAATCATTATCCATCATTTTGATTTCTACTAACCGACCATCTTTGTTAAAGTAACAACGATATCCAAGCTTACTGAATAATTCAATGGTCTTATTAGGATGATAGTCAAATTTTGCTGTCCATTTTCTTAACATTTCAACAAAAACAATTGGTTTGCAGTTAGTCAAAATATCCAATCCTCCTTTGACAACAAGTAATTCAGCTCCTTCAACATCACATTTTATAAAATCTACGCTCTTAATACCTTGATCAACAACGAAATCATCCAGCCTTAATACATTACATTCAATTTCTTGAGATGCAGAATCATATAAAGGCCGCATTGAAGTCGCAACACTGCCAGAACAATGAGGAAGATAAAAGGTTGCAGATTCTTTTTTGTCACCAAAGGCGTTGTTAAAAGTATATAAATTCTTTGCACCATTAAGCGTTACATTTTCTATTAACCTGTCATAAGTATCCTTAACCGGTTCAAAGGAATACACAATACCTCCTTTTTCCCTAACCAATTGACTAAAGTGCAAACTATACCAACCAATATTGGCCCCTATATCAAAAATCGTTTTAAAAGAGGAAACCAGATGAAAAAGTAAAGCTCTCTCTTTCCGCTCATACAATCCATCATTTACAATATGTGAAATGGCCGTTCTTTTGTCTTCCGGTAACCAAACAAAATGCAAACCGTTAGGCAAAACAACATAAATATCGGAAGGAGTAATCTCTATCCTGGAGAGCTCCTCCTGATTAATTAATTCCTTGTAATGTTTCAGGACGGAATGAAAATCAAGCATTCTGTCCCAATATTCCTCTTTGGGAATATCCCCACTCTCAAATTGAGAAATTAAAGCTTTCATCTGATCTACAATATTCATTTTGTCAGCATTCATATAAAATAATATTAAAAATTATTAATGCAGGTGTTACGCTTCCTTATTACACATAAAATTTAATGCTTATCAGGGAATAGTGGTTTTAAAAAACGCCATATAAGTCTTAACCTGTCTTTATAACCACTTGCATATTTAAAATACACTTTGAAATAGCCCCACTGTGAAAGAAAATTGAAAACACGATTTGGCTTATGCTTGATTAATATACGAATTACACTCTCAAGCTTTGGATGCTGTACAGCAACATCAAAGAGACTGCTAAGGTTAATCAACCTTGTAATGTTTTCCTGACTTATAGGGCTTTTTACCCCCTCTCCACCAGATTTCCAGCGAACAGTAACTGTCTTTAAAGCGCCAAAATCATCCATTGTAATCTCTTTTTTCAAATAGTTATGCTTCAATGCATACTCATAAATCGCTGTACCCGGATAAGGCTGTAATACACTACAAGCAGCCAGGTTGGGACGAATTCTCCTATTGAGGTAGACAGTCTCAAATGCCTGCTCTACAGTTTCACCAGGAAATCCCACAATACTTCCTGTATGAAAGCGTATCTTATATTTTTTCAATAGGTCGCCCGTTTTTATAATGTGATCATTAGATATATTCCTTTTGAGTACATCTTTCCGGAACTTCTCATTTCCACATTCAACCCCGAAATCAATCCGGTCCACACCTGCATCCTTGAGTATCTTTATCAATTCCTCGTCAACCATATTAGCCCTGAGATTACACAAAAAAGGAAGCCCTACTGATTTCTTATATTTTTCTGCAAACTCCAGGAGCCAGGACCGGTTCATGCCAAATGTATCGTCATCAAATTTTACCCATTTCAATGAAAACTCAGACTTCACTCTTTGAATCTCCTCAATTATTCTATCGGGACTTTTAGAGCGGACATAAGGCCCTTTCCCTTTATACATATCAAGCAATTTTGCGTTAAAACAATAAGAGCACGGAAAGGGACATCCTTTTGCAGCCATAAACATCTTTGTTGGAGCCTCGGCCATTGATGCATACTTATCAAAATAGAGGCCATAATCAAATATAGGCCATTCATCCAAGTCCTTTACATAATCCCTAATCCCGTTTTTGTAAATCTTTCCATTTTCTCTTATGTGTAAATTCCTTATCGATCTATATTTTGATTTATTTTCAATGTTTTCAACAAGTTCTAATAATGCGTATTCCCCTTCACCTACACAAATAGAATCCAGTTGTTCATTTTCCTCAATAACCTGCGGATAAAATGTGGGATGTGGTCCTCCCATAATGATATGAAAATCCTCATTTGCATCCTTCAGTAATCTGGCTAATTCCAAATCCTTCTTTTGAGAGTGTGTTGTTGATGAAAAAGCCACTACCTGAGGATCATAATCAATTATTTCCCGGAATGTTACTGATAGTTCTCCCTCAATGATAAAAACGTTAGTTTCGTATAATTTTTCTTTTAAAACCGCAGAGAGCAGCATTACACTTTGGTGAGCTCTCATCGCTTTATGCACAAATGCTATTTTTGTCAATATTTCTTCGCCCTCCACACCTGCTGATCAGAACAGAAAAACAAAATTTTTCAATAATCACTAATAATCTCCACTATAGGCATGGAAGAAGAGAACCGTTCTTTCCTTTTGGCAAATATAACCATACACTATCAACACTCATACTACTTAATGATGGATTGACATAAATGCAACCTTTTCTTAATCATTCTGACAATCCCCAAAGACACCTTCTCGCCCAGTATTCCTACCACAAAAACCAATAACCAGAACTCCCATCTTGAACAATATTCTGGTATACAGGCAAGAGCTTTTGTCGTCTTCAAAAATGATCGTAAAGATTCTTTTTTTGCAGCGAACAAGGCACTATAAACATTTCTCACCCTGTATTTTACAATCCGTTTGTAGACTTCCAGACTGTTTTCAAGCCCACTTGTTAAATCTTTAGCAATATCTAAAATGGATTTGCAGTTAAAGTCCTTGTCTCTCACCGTAAACCCTTTCTGGCCCCTGAATGCCTCCTGGTGTTTCCAGTACTTAACTATGCCTTCTCTTAATAAGACAATCGGATATGAAATATGATAGGCATCCGCCTGTAATACAGACTTTCCAGCCAAATACAGTTGTGGGTACCTGCTATTGTAATGATCCTCAAAGCCTTTCAGATCTAACAGGTCAGTCTTGATTAATATACCACTAACGTTCGATGTCATTTTAAAGACCAACTCAAGTGCTTCCCCACCACTATTAAAAAGCCTGTCTTCTTTATAATAATTATAAACACAAGGTGTTACATTTCGATTCCCATCATTATCAATCTCAAATTTAGAACATTCTGTAACAATCACTCCTATTTCAGGACTTTTTTTTATTATGTTAAGTACATATTCAATACCATCCTGAACCAACAACTCACTATCAGCAAGAATGAATACGTATCTTCCATTTACATGTTTTAACAAATATATTATATTCAAAACACCACCAATGTTTTCCTCCTGGCGAAAATAACGAATATCATACTTCTTCTCAGCAATCATTTCATCAGTACCATCAATCGATGCATTACTGCTTACTAAAATTTCCACTTCTTCAGTCTTCTGCAACATCAAACATTCAAGCAGCTCCTCAAGATATTGTCGACGATTAAGAGTAGGAATGATTATAGATATCTCTGGCAACTTATTTATCTCTGCAATCATGCTTCTGAAGATGGTCGTGCAATCAGGAGTCGCTTTAGTCCTGCCGGTACGTCATACAAAGGCTGAAAGCCCAGCTTCCTGATTTTACTCATATCCAACAAACGTCTTTGCACAACAGATGAAGTGTTTTTACTAATAACACTCCTACCAGGCGAAGAATGCTCAACATTTACATTAAATAGTTTTGAAACAGTTTCAGCAAATTGTAATATTGATGTTTCCGTTTTGTCGTTACCGACATTGTACGCTTCACCCGGATTACCCTCCAGAAGGACCTTCCAAAACGCTATATTTGCATCTGCAATATAACAAAATGTTCGCCTGGTTTGGCCATCACTTTTAACTTTAATAGATTTACCTTTAAGTCCATTCCCAATAAAATCGGAAAAGACTCGTCCATCATTTAAATCCATACCTATCCCATAAGTATGAGAAGGGCGTACTATCTTCGCAGGTACACCATAGTGTGCCCAATAATTATAACAATATGTTTCTCCCAATCTTTTGCTTTCAGCATAACACGATCGTTCCCCCAGTGTGTCTACTCTGCCTCTAAAGGTTTCCGGTGTTGGAATATTATCATCCCCTGTCTCACCATAAACCGCCGCACTACTAAAGAACAAGAACCCTTTCACTTTTTTTCTATATGCTAAATCCAATAACCGGTCAGTAGCCAATGTATTACATCTGATAGTACTTATTGGGTCTGATGAGTAGGCCCTGGGGCTGGCTGGACTGGCCGCATGGATAATATATCCAAGCTCCTTACAGCTTTCAGATAGAGGTTCAACTACATCCTGTATTAAAAAATGTAAATAGGCAGCATTCCCCGCATAATCAAACTTCTTTTTCAAACGATCTTCACTTCTTCCTAATACATAAACATTACACGGCCTACTGAAGAAATGCCTGTTAAGCCATAAGACGGTATGCGCCATATAAGAAGCCAACATGCCGTTAGCTCCGGTAATCAATATTGAGTCTCCTTCCAGATCCTTAACGAATGGACATCTATCGATAACTTCCGAAACATCCTCTTCAATCACTTCTAGTTCAGACATCATAATCCATAATTTCTCAGTTCATAGAGAGTTTCTTCAAGATAACAGATCTGCTCTTCACTATACCCCGGGTAAACTCCTATAAAAAAAGAGTTGTTCATTATCCAGGTACTGTTCTTCAAATCACCAACTATGCGTTTATTGATGTTGATATATGCCGGTTGATGAAGAAGGTTACCTCCGAACAAATTCCGTGTTGAGATTTTCCTGTTTTCCAAAAGAGTTATCAGTTCAAGCTTAGTTATTGTAGACTTCTCGCTGATTGTGAGAAGAGCACCGAACCAGCTTGGATCAGAACCAGGAGTTGGTTTTTGGATATTTAGCCAGGAAATTTGATCTACTGCTTTTTTTATACGTTCATAATTTTTTTTGCGATTTTCAATAAAGCCAGGGAGTTTCTTTAATTGCTCAACTCCTATGGCTGCCTGCAAATCCAATGCTTTAAGATTATAACCTATATGGCTATAAACGTACTTATGGTCATATCCAAAAGGTAATGACCCATGCTGCCCACCAAATCGTTCTCCACATGTATTATCTTTGCCAGATTGGCACCAGCAATCACGCCCCCAGTCCCTGAAACTTAAGAGAGCCTGGTATATTCTTTGATCGTTAGTCACTACAGCGCCTCCCTCTCCCATTGTAATATGATGAGCCGGATAAAAACTATGCGTGGCAACATGACCAAAACTTCCGGTTAATTTCCCATCAAAAAGACTCCCCAAAGAATCACAATTATCCTCAATTAAATAAAGATTGTTCTCTTCGCAAAACTTCAGAACTTCTCTCACGTTAAAGGGATTTCCAAGGGTGTGAGCAATCATTACAGCTTTTGATTTAGAGCTTAAGGCAGGTTTTAGTTGTTCGCAGTCTATATTAGCAGTTTCTCTGTCCACATCTACAAAAACCGGAATACAATTATATTGAATTATCGGGTTTATGGTTGTTGGAAAGCCTGCAGCAACGGTTATTACCTCATCTCCAGGCAGGATGGGATTGTCAAGGGTCTGTGAAGTTAAAGCTGCAAAAGCTAAAAGATTTGCCGATGATCCTGAGTTAACTAAGGCAGCATGCTTTACGCCAACAAAGTCAGCGAGCTGCTTTTCAAATTGAACGGCACATTTACCTGCCGTAAGCCAGAAATCAAGAGATGAGTTTACAAGCGCAATAATTTCCTTTTCATCATATACCCGCCCTGCATAAGGGATAGCGGTTTTGCCTGGTACAAATTTATTGTTGTTCTTTCTTAGATGAATAGCATTATAATGTATATTTACTTTGTGAGTTATGAGGCAACGCAGCAACTCATCTACTTTTGATGTCTTTAAGCTTCCTGTTTTTTTACATTTATTCTCATCTACAGTGACTGTCTTGTGAACCCTGGCCAGACCCTCTTTTTCCAGTTCACCGGTAGATAAATCTTCCTCGCCAATAATAATTGAAGTAGATTCATTCCTATATTTTTCCACATCTTCTATAATAGGAGACACTAAAACATCTCCTTCACTCTCCTCCAGCACAATCAACGGTCTAAGATAAAATCCCTTTTGACCAGAGGAATGAAATGCAGCAACAATAATATCACCAGTTGTAAGCATTGAAAAAGTCTTGTAATCTGTGTGAGGTAGTTTTTACGAAAGCAGAGGATAATCTTGACGATTTAACAAATTTTGACAGGATTCTGCTCGTTACCAATTTATAATCCATAACAAACAGTGAGGTCTTATTTCTTATCTAAGAATTCCCTATACCAACCTATTGTTTCTTCTAAGCCCTTATCAAAAGCAAACCCCGGCTTCCATCCAAGGTGATCTTGTGCCTTGCTGGCTGAAAGATATTGATTTTTTATTTCATTGGAAGCTTCATTTTGTATTAATGGGCTCAAATCTTCCCTTTTCATCATTACCAGTATTTTCTTTACTAAAGCTATAACTGATAGTGGCTCCTCAGAGCTGAAATTAAATGACTCTCCTTTTATACCAGGATCATACATTTTCTCTGCTAAAAGCTTGTTTGCAAGTGCGCCGTCTTTAATATAGAAATAATCTCTTACAGAATTACCATCACTACGAATAATCGGCCGTTCATTGTTCAGAACATGTCTTATCGTTTGAGGTATTATTCTGTTAAAGTTCAAGTCACCCGGTCCATAATAGTTGCCGCATCGCGTAATACAAACAGGTAGTTGATAACTGGCAAAGTATGTATATGCTATTAGATCAGCACAGCTTTTAGAGACATCATATGGATGAGAGCCTTGCAAAGAGGCAGTTTCGGAATAAGGCAGCTCCTTCTGCTCACCATAAGCTTTGTCACTGGAAGCGACAATAACAGCATTTATCAATTTTTTATTCCTCCTGCAGGCTTCAAGAAGATTATAAGTCCCCCTAATGTTTGAGTCGAAGGTTGAAATTGGATTATTATTGGCAATTCCAACTATCGGCTGTGCGGCAAGATGAAAGACAATTTCAATTTCATACTCATTAATTGCTCTTTCTAAAAGAAAATAATCATCAAGACCACCATGAACAACATTTAGTTTGTGCTGGATATGACTAAATTCCTTAGAACTGCTCCATAGAATTGATTTTGGCACTCTATCTCTAACAAGTCCGATAACATTAGCACCTTCGTCTATTAAATATTTAGTCAGCCATGAACCTAACAGTCCGGCACAACCTGTCACAAAAACATTTCTGTCTGTCCAAAAAGTTTTTTTCATTTTTTAAATCCCTTGATTAGTCCCAAATCTTCCATGGGGGTCGATTTGACTCCCAAAGTCTGTTCAATAACTCAAAGTCTCTATATGTATCCATACACTCCCAAAACCCATCGTGTTTATTCACCATCAACTCGCCATCTTTAGCCAAATCCTCCAAAGGCGCCCTCTCCAAAATACAACTGCTTTCGTCAGTAAGATAATTGAATATTTCCTTGTTAAATACGAAATAACCACCATTGATCAAATCATCCTTGACTCTCGGTTTCTCGCTAAACTCTACAACTCTGTCATTACTCTCAATGATCCTTCCGAACCTTGATGGAGGAATTACCGTGGTCATGGTTCCAGTTCTTCCGTGCGATTTATGGAACTCAACGAGCTTTTTGATATTAACGTCCGCCAATCCGTCACCATAGCTAAGCATAAATGAATCCGATTCAATATACTTTTCTACACGTTTTATTCTTGCTCCAGTCATTGTGTCTTTACCAGTATCTGCAAGGGTTACTTTCCAGCCATTTTCAGCATGGTTGCTATGAATTTTAACTTCATTATGCTTTCCCAGTTCTATGGTAATATCGTTATTCTGCATTTCATAATTACAAAAATATTCCTTTATTATCTCACCCTTATAACCAAGACAAATTATAAAATCATTGAATCCATAGAACGAATAGATCTTCATAATGTGCCATAGTATAGGCCGTCCCCCTATCTCTACCATCGGTTTGGGGCGAAATTCTGTCTCCTCACGAAGTCGCGTACCCATACCGCCACAAAGAATCACAGTTTTCATTTTTTATTCTCCTCTTTTATCATTACTTGACTTTATCATCTATCAGCACGGGAACGAAAAAAAACTTTGATATGTGGCCTGCCTGATTATCTTCTGAATGCTGTCAAACCGGTAGACCTGAAAATATCTTCTCAACACGTTTGTTCCATGTATAATTTTGACTTACATCCTCCCAGGCTTTTTGAGCAAGGGTTTCCCTTAAGTTTTTATCATTCATTAAACGTTTAATCTGAAAAACCCAGTTGTCAATATCGGATGGACCAACAAGGAGAGCATTCCTCTCATGTTCAAGGATCTCTTTTATTACAGGAAGATCAGAGGCAACAATTGGACGTCTGGAAGCCATGTACTCAAACATTTTCAGAGGGCTCATCCAGTTACTGATATCTCCACCACTACTCCCTGAGACTCTCTTTTGATAGGGCATCAACAGAACATCAAAAGCCCACAGATATTTCTTAACCTGACCATTTGGGACAAATCCTGTAAATTTTATATTTTTAAAATCTTTAGTCTTTTCCCTCCATTTATTAATATCTGATGGTATTCCTCCAACTATGACAAATTGCTGCTCCTGCATCTTTTGAGTTAACTCAAAAATCACTTCTAATCCTTTTCCTGGATATAGGTGACCAACATATCCGATCAAAAATGATTTTTCAGGAAATCCCAGTTTTTCTCTTATGGTTTCTTTTGCAGAATTTGCATGGAATTCTTCAAGATTAACGGCATCATGAGCTAATACTAATTTTTCTGCATTCGCTTCAGGTAGTATGGTGCAAAAATAATTTTTCAAGGCATTACTAATAATCACTATTCTCAACAATCTTGAACATTTTTGTAAGATTCTAAAATAAAATGGTGACAAACCACCAATTGAAGGCTGGTGAGCCTCATAAACGGTATTGATCCCTAATAGAGCAGTCATCATCGCTACTTTTATATCCCTGGTATATATTAAACCTCTCTCTTTACATAAAATATAAACTAATACAAGAAAATAAAACCCGACCCCTCTTAAAGCGTTGGAGAATGGGAAGCGTCGAATCGAGAACGGTTTACTAATACCATAAAATTCCCATATATTCGTATCACTTGAAATACTACTTTGAGATTTTGGGATTACTAACTCTACATCGTAACCTGCCTGAGCGAAAGCCTGGCACATCTTCATCACATTAATGCTACTTGCTGTTCTTGAAGGAATCCTGGCAGTTGCGGTATAATATATTTTCAATGATTTTAAAGATAATGGTGCTTATCCCTCTCCCCGTTAGAGGTTACGAATACGTTCCAGATTATCTATTGAATTTCTAGTTAGTAGGAATTCGTTTTTATTCGTGACTATATAGGTTGGCAAAATGTCCTTTCATTTTATCCAGATGAACATTGTACTATCCCCTTAACCTTTTCCATAAATGCACCCCATAATACTATTCCAGCAAAAGCAGAAAATTGTATTCGGTATTAGAGAATAATGCTCTATAAGGCCTTTGCATGTAGATCAGCAAAGCGGCCGTCCATTTGAAGCAGTTGCTCAAAACCTCCGCTCTCTACTATCTTCCCCCGGTCAAAAACGTAAATAACATCGGCATATTTTACGGAACTCAATCGGTGGGCTATAACAATAATAGTCATAGTTCCATGCAGATCTCTAAAAACTTTTTGAATGTTTCTTTCCGTCTCATTGTCCAGGGCACAGGTAGCCTCATCCAAAATCAATATTTCTGGTCTCCTGATAATTGCCCGTGCCAGAGCAATACGCTGTTCTTGACCTCCTGACAAGGAAGCGCCTTTTTCTCCCAGAATGGTCTCATACTTTTCCGGAAGTTCTTCAATAAACTCTTCTATATGAGACCGTTTACACGCATCTTTAATATCATCGAGAGTAAAACCTTCTTCCTTTAAAGTAATATTATTTTTTATGCTGTCATTAAACATAAAAGGAGCCTGTTCTACATAACTAACCTTCCTTCTAAACGATTTAATATTCAATTTTTTCATATCGACCCCATCAATCATTATTGAACCACTTTCCGGCACCAATAATCCCAATACTAAATCAGTAAAAGTTGATTTGCCACTACCAGAACTCCCAACCAACCCAATAGTTTGACCTATTTTTGCTTTAAAATCCAACGGGCCCAATTGAAAAGCATCATTAGATGAATCATAACGAAAACACAGATTATTAATATCTATCGAATCACGTATGGTTTCACATTCATGTACATCAGTCCCTTGCTCTTCTTGATTCATTGAAAACCCTTTAATTGTTTCTTCATATATATCCAGAGAACCAACGTGATGTGCAATCTTGTAATGTGTATTTTGAATACTCATTACGGAAAGGTACAACTTTCCAAGGGATGCTATAAAGATAATAAGTGAAGTTATCGGTATATTCCAGAGCATGACAGCAATAAAACATAAAAAGAAAGTTAGCGGCTCAAAAATACTCGTCTGGACGGACTCCAACAAAGACGACTTAATTTCGGTTTTTCTCAACTTTTTTAAATGTTGTTTAAATTTTTTTCTAATTAGATCTTCTATAATATAACTTTTAATAACTCTATGACCGTAAAGAGAATTCTGAAATGTTTCCAGAATCAATGAACGGTTGTTTGCAAGTTCGACACCAAGAACCCTTGCCTTACGAAAAAACCTGTAAAATAGAAAATATGTGACAACGCCCACTGCAGAAGCAAATAATGTCAATTCCCAGGAAACAATAAAAATTAGAGCGATATAAATGAATACATTTATTATTGCATTAACAAACGAGGAGACATAAATCACAAGGGATGAAATCAAACGGGTTTCCTGATTTAAAACATTTAAGATTTTGCCAAATTTCTGTTGATATAAATAAGTCACGTTTGAGTTAAGTGTCAGGGTTAACAGTTTCTCTTTACTTGTAATTTCATATCTACTCTGGATTGACCTCATAAGGATGCTTTTAACTATATTCAGCAACGATTTAACCACTAAAAGAACTGTAACTAAAAGGAGGATATTTACAACTGTCACTTCAATATTCAGCCAGTAATAAAACCAGTTGAAGATTTTCAATATACCTGTTGATTCAGTATCCGCAACCTGTCCAGATGCTTGTATCAGTGGGACTACAGAAGCTACACTCAAACTCCCCAATATGCCGGTTATAAGCATAAGAATCACTAACAATGAGATTTGTAGAGGATATTCTTTTAATAAATATTTGTAAATTTTCTTGAGCATTTTATTTCAGGCTTTACAGGAAATAGTTGGTTTCTCGGTCGATGTTTAATTTATTTTACGATAGTTCAAATATTGACACATATGATGTACATTTCTTACATGTTTTTGGCCATTTATCATAATCAAACATCGATTCGCGAAATTTTCTTGTATTTTCACCTTCCCAAAGATCCTTAAGCGTGTTTTGATTTAGATCTCCAACTACCGTTTCTCTTAATACATCCCTGCATTCACATAATTTTAATTTCATATCGACAGTTACAACAGGTTTTGAGTATGTAACAGCACATGGGCCAATTCGATTAATCGATGACTGCTTCATTTTCTGTAATTCACTCAACGATTTTATATCCTTTTCAACTAACCCTCCCCATGTATCAAACTCTCTCTGAGTATTGTAATTAAATCCAAGCCCATCCAAATAACTGACGAATTGTCCCTTATGATAATCACTAAGAATATAGTCTCTTAATATAACTGTAACATTCAAACAGGGATTGTTAATCTCGCTCAAACGCTGTAGATTCCTTTTCACTTTTCCAAACTGATTTACCCCCATATATTTAGCATACGATTCGGCATCAAACCCTGCAATTGAAACATAAATTCCGATTTGAGTATTCTTGATATTCTCCAGAGTTTCTATTACCTCATCATCGCAATTTATCAGGTTTGTGTAAAATTCTATTTTCCTTATGGCAGACACATCCACTGCCATTATTCTTTCATTGAACAATTCATCCATTAGAGGATCACCTATAGTTGGAGTTAGTGAGAGACATTGACCGCCCATATTAATGTAATCCTGCAATACTTTATGAAAATTACTCATGCTCATAGTTAAAGGTTTCATAGTCTTTGCTGCAGTCTTATAATAACAAAAACCGCATCTGGCATTACACAGATTTGTACATTCTATATATAACTTTTCAGGAATAGCATATTTCTTCTCAATATACTTCAGAATCTTTTTACGTCTAAAAAGATAATTGCGGTTTGCTTTTATTACTCTAGTTAAATGAGTTTTACAACTACTTAGTTTGTATTTTAGAGCACTCATTTAAAGTTGTACGGTTTGATGATTACGAATACTTTGGTATTCTGATAAAGTGAAATAACAGAAGAGAGTGATACTCTATAGATGTTCTTTAGAAACTTCATCAGGCACTTTGACAGATCTATTCTGACGAAGATATTTAATGAATTCCTTTGCAACCCGCTTTATATGTTTCCCTTCATCACCAACAAGAAACTGTTCTATTCCCGGCTTTCTACCTATCCCGACATTTTCGAATAGTGTAAATGGAAAGGAAAAGCTTGTTTCAACAATTGATTGGAAAAAAGCTGCAATTTTGCGTTCGTCAGCCTGATATGAACGAGCCTTTTGCATTATATAGGGCAACTCTGTGAGATCTTTTATTTTATAAACAAAATCGAGGAAATTATAGAGTGCATGTCCAAAAACTATTAACGGCTTCCCATAAATAACAGCCTCAAAACCAATTGTTCCACCAATCGTGATTACCCCTTGACTGTTCTTTATAAGATCAACAATATTGCAATATGGAGAAAGAACCTTAACCTTTGGTATTCTAGCCAATTCTTTATAGAATCGAAAAGATCTTTTATAGTACATTGTACTATGTTCTTTTACATAAAGCTGACAATCTACCGGTAAACTTTTCACAATAGTTTTGACTATAAATATTTCATCGCTAAAGAATGGGCCACGCACCTCCGTTGCCTCTTCAGGTATGGTACAAAGTGTAAATAGAAAATAAGGTGTTTCTTTGTTGTAATCTGTTTCAGGAATTCCGGATAATCTTACCATGACCTTGTTGTATTGATACTTTAATTTATACGTCAAGAAATCAAGAGGACGGCCCTTTCTGTAGTTCACCTTCCAATCTTTTTTATTTAATTGATAATGAACTTCTAGAAATAAGTGTCTTAACCATTTTAATCTAAAGAATTTTTTAAGATCATATCCTATGGGAACAGTTTTAGTCCATGTGAGATCTACATTAACCAGATTGTAAGCTGTCTTATTTTTTTCTCTAAACTGCTTAATTTCCATATAACCAGTAGACAAATCTGTAGATTCATCTTCAATCATCTTGTGATAATTCTGTTCAAGTGCCGGCCGATAATCAATAGCGTTGTCAGCGATGCAAGCGGTATCTTTAAATCTTGTATTCACCGGTGCTAACCACTTGACACCATGGTACTTGCAGACAAGACGAGTTATTGTTCTCAGCATGAGCATTGTAAAGCAATCGATGTAAACATCAGGTTTGATACTGCTTATCACATGTTCAACATGTTTTATAGTTGCTTGCAGCCATCGCAAAAGCTCAGACTCAGTGTAGATATGGGTACCTGGATTCCAGTGAATATATGGGTTGAATAACCTTTCATGATAAACAATATTCCAGAAATTTGGCTTAGCATATTTCTTTTCAGCTTCTTTTAAAAAATCCATATCTAATTTATCTGTTTTGTATCTCTCAAAAATATCTAAAGTACTAATAGAGTCTCTGTAATTTACTTTACTTCCATTTTTGACATAACTCTCAGTTTCAGTTCCTGTAATATATACTAAATGTGCAAAAGGTACTATAGTAGGGTCAAATTCAACCATTCTCTGTGCAATGGCATCTATTGGATAAGCTTTTGGCCCGTCTAATCTGAAAACAATCCTCATACAAAACACCCTCCTGTCAAAGTGCTTTAACCCCTCTTTTTTCGGCCACAATCCACATATGAGATGACAGCTTATTATCTGCTAAATATTGCTGAAAAGACTCACCAAGCTCTTCCCAACGATCAATTAAAACCTCTTTCAAAAAAGGTTGTCCGGAAATATCATATTCCTTGTTTAATATAGTTTTTCTGGCTATTTCTGCGTCAAGCTTACCGGGTGTTATTGTCTCTAGGACATCAAACCCGCAACGAGTTAATAATATCCCAATTGACGATGTGTTAAAATAATTAAAATGTTCACCATCAAGTGATGAGCTTTTTTCCCCTAAAAGAGACAAATCAAAACCGTTTCCATTTGGACATGAGAGCACAAGAAGCCCTCCTTTTTTTATTATCCTTGAACACTTGATTAAGAAATCCATGGGAGAAAAGAGATGTTCTATAACCTCAAAACTTGCGACGACATCAGCACATTCATCTCCCAACGAAACCTCTTCTATACCGGTGTCTATAACTTCAAGCCCGCGACTCCTGCATTTTTCCGCCAGATCAGGTATCGGCTCGATAGCGATTATTTTTTTGAATTTATTTCTTGATTTAAGTTCCTGACAAAAGATGCCAAACCCAGCCCCAACCTCAACCAACAGATCCATAGGTTTACCACTCTTTTCAAGCAACTCAATAACCCGATCAACTCTTGGTGCAAACAGCATTTTACGCCGGACCTCTTCTGAAGCGGGAAACACATATTTTGCCCAATATTGATAATAGACAGCTGTGTTATAATGGTCATTAAGTATTTCCACAGTTGCCCTTGGATTAACAAATATAGTTTCACATTTTTTGCATCTATCGTAATTAAATCCATACTTTTCAAACTCTTTTTTATATTCATTTGAATCACAAGCCGGGCAGCTTACTGATACAAACTCACTACTGCGCTTCTGCAGATTAGCCATGTCCTCAAGGTAGTACTTATGGTGTTCTTCCATAAGGTTAGAGGGTCTTATATCATTCTCTTTCATCTGTTTAATTCCTTTCAATAACTAAGAATTATTTCCTTAATGCATAGTTACTCGTCCCATATGTTATCTTTAGTCCATTGTCCGTTTTCCTTCCACCAGACCCTTGGATCTCTAAAGGTATCGGCAATTTGATCATATTCATCCTCAGTCATGTTTACATACTTTAACCAGCGTTGTAAGTCACAAGGTTTTACATGATCACACCTGCGCACAATTTCAATTCCTTCCTCTCGGGACATATGGCCCGCCCGGATATCCTTACTAACATGGTCAGTGGCACGACCATATCCAAATTTTATAAATTTCATATAATCATGAATTCCGTTTTCATGCATATCGTCAAGATTGGAAGCCCGGCGATATGTTCTCTCAAATGGTTGCTCTGCTTGCTCAAACCCATATTCTTTGATCATTTTTTGCGCATGAATATGTTCATCCCAGTGTACATAATTACCAAGATATATCTGTCTCACTCCAATAGCGTCCAGTTCTTCGTCACTGGGATATCTTGCCCACAATAAGTCTTTTTTGGTTAAACCTTCTTCCCCACCCAGGAAATCATACCAATCATATCCTCTTAAGAAATGTTCCTTCCTTATCCTGCTACTCATTTCTACAAAGTCATGCATAGAATGCTGACCACCAATATGAGTGGGCCCATGCTCCCCCCAGATGATTAATGGAATTTTATATCGTACTGCGGCTTGAACAGGAGAAGTTACAATTCCACAATGAGCATGCCAGTTCATATCACCCTGTATCTTAAACCCGGCACGGTTCATTTTGATAAGAGCATGAATACTAGGTGTAAAAAAGATATGATCACAACCGAATATTTCTCTCATCCGAGTAAGATTCCTTGTACCCTCAGACATATAATTGTTGGCATTATATGTCACAAGCAAAGGATTCATTCCTAATCTCTCTTTAACTGTATAAACCTGAAAGTAGCTGTCTTTACCCCCACTAACAGGGATAACACAATCGTAATTGCTGTCATCTTTTGAACGATACTCTTCAAATATTTCTCTTAACATCGCTTCTCGTTCATTCCAATCTATATCAACCTTTTGTTCTGCAACACGGCAGCCACTACAGGCGTCATCCTCCATAGTAACCCAAACCGCAATATTCGGATAAACACACTTGCTGCAATAGGTCATTTTTGGTGGTCTTATTTCATATTCGTTATTTATGATAGTCATCAACAGTTACCCTCTTTTTATATTAACGTACATTAATTCCTTCTATCTTCATGTGCTTTTTAGCATTCTTGTAGCTAAGCTCCGTGAAATGGAATATATTAGCGGCAGAGACTGCAGATGATTTCCCCTCAACAATTCCATCTACAAAATGTTGAAATCTTCCAACACCGCCACATGCAATAACCGGAATTTTCACTGCATTGACAACTGATTTTATCAATTCAATGTCATATCCCTTAGCCGTACCATCCCGGTCTATCGAGTTAAGGAATATCTCACCTGCCCCTAGTTTTTCAACCTCTCTTGCCCATTCTACGACGTCTCTCCCTGTGGGTTCCTGGCCCCATTTTGAAAACACTTCACAGGTCCCATTTTCATGTTTTCTAACATCGATAGAGACGACAATACACTGGCTTCCAAATTTTTGAGAACACTCTGCTATAAAAGAGGGATTTTCTAATGCGATTGTATTAATTGTTACTTTATCCGCACCTCTGGAAATTCTATCTTGAATGTCACCTAAAGTCTTAATTCTTCCTCCAAATGTGAGAGGCATAAAACAATTTTTCGATACTACCTCTAGAATATCGAGAATATTTTTTCTTCCCTCTGTTGCAATTTTGGCGTCACTCCGTCTAACATCGTAAAAGTCATCTTTGCTGATATCCAGATAGATCAACTCATCAACGGCCCACTGATTAAACCTCGATAACTGGGTAATAGGATCTCCAATTATTTGATGATATTTAAACAGTTCACTACGAACAATTAATCCATTCTTAATTAATAAACAGGGTATGAGTCTTGTTTTTAGCAAGTGTCTACTATTTGAAAATGATTAAAAAAACTAGAAAATACTAATCTAGTAAGTATTTCTGCAAGCATTTATAAATCAACAAATCTTTGCAACAGATCCAATCCTTCTTTATGACTTTTTTCCGGATGAAACTGAATACCAAAAATATTGTCTTTTTGAACACTTGAAGCAAACCGGATACCGTAATTACACCATGAAGTAGCAAATTCATCAGATTCTGAAACAAAATGGTAACTATGGACAAAGTAAAAATCAGGAGAATAATCCTTTGAAGGGAATAACGTGCTCTCTTCTTTTATCTCAATATCATTCCAGCCTACATGAGGGATATAAAAGCTCTTAGCTGAAAAATCGAATCTTATTACTTTCCCGGGAATCCAATTCAACCCTTTATAGGAACCATGCTCCTGCCCTGTTGAGGCCAAAAGCTGCATCCCCAGGCATATACCCAAAAAGGGGATTTTGTCTCCAATGACTAAATCATTAAGAACCTTTTCAAATCCTCCTTTTCTCAAAACGCCTATTCCTTCTCCGAAAGCACCCACCCCGGGTAACACAATTTTTTTAGCCCCTTTAAGTTTTTCCGGGTTATCTGCCCTGGTAATCTGGCATCCAATTGTCTCAAACGCATTGACAACAGATTGAATATTACCCATTCCATAATCTACAATTGTTATCATTTAATTAATAACTACCTGGCTACTGCTCTTTTCGGTACAAAATTAATCTCAAACATTCTTGTTATTTACTGAATTAAACCGATATTTTTTTTCTATTATTTCCCAGGTATTCAGTAATATCTGCTCCAACTCTCCAGATATTACAATTTTTACAGCTCACGATCTCTTCATATCTACTCTCCAGCATTGCCTTTCTGTAGTAACTTAATTTTTCACCATTGAAAATATCATAAATAGATTCCTTTGTAACATCCCCCAAAATATCTGATTGAGTATAATCAGCACAACATAAATTTACCGTGCCATCCCAATTAATAGCTAATGCCTGCCATAAGAAAGAACAGGGATATCTATTATTCTGATTTACAGAGCCATAGGACACTCCGCCTCCATAGTTATGAACTTTTTGAATCTGTACCTCATCCACCCTGTCTTTCCAAAACTCGATACATTTTTCAATCTCATCCTTAGTTTCAGGCATTTCAATAAACTTTGCTCTTAGAAACGGTTTTTTTTTCTTCCTCTTATCCCTTAATTCTTTGAGGTACTTTACGTTGGAAACTATTTTTTTCAGACTACCACCGCCCTTTATTTTTTTAAATGTTTCCTGATAATAGGCATCTATGCTCAATGTAATATCGTCAACCTCGCAGTCAATCAATGTTTCGGACTTCTCCGGAGTTAACAGGGTCGCATTAGTATTGAAATGAACAATCTCGGCTGCGTTCTTTTCTCTGACATATTTAACCATTTGAGATAGTTCAGGATGTAGTAACGGTTCTCCGTCTTTTAACAAATTAAGTACTAATACTTTTTTGTGCTCTGCACACTCATCTATAATTTTTTTGAATAAATTAAAATCCATATACCCAACCTTTTTATCAGATAGAGTTCTTGGGCACATTGTGCAGGAGAGATTGCAGTCGTTTGTTGGTTCAATATTTAAGAAGATTGGAAAATCAATCTTATCCCTGAAAATTATTTCAGGCTTCATAAAGGAAAGAGAGCCTTCAACAAAATACTTTTTCATTTTCCACCCTTTATTTCAGCCATCATTTGCTCAAACTCCTCTACGGAGTTTTGATTTATTTTAGCAATCTGAGGTTTTCTTTTTAATAAATCAATCACATCATCAAGAGTGAAAAAACTATTTAGTGAATATAATTCACTGAAAACCGCTTTTATGAATTTATAATCAGACTCATTATTCAAGGCGCATTGATACCTTGACACATCCTCTTTAAACATATAATTCCCTATTTTAAACTTATTTTCATTCATCCAGATATAAGGTGTAACATGCTCCAGATGCTGAGGCTTATCAGCATCTTTCCATGCTTCTTTTAATGCAGATGACGAAAAAACTTCTACTTCGTACCCTGTTGGGAAGGATGGAGGTTTGTTGTTACTTACGTAATCGAAATTATTTTCACGATAAAACCTATATATTTCATCAACAATACCCGGGTCCATCATAACTCCATCCCCACATATTCTAATTATTTGATCTATGTCATAAACAATTGATGCCTGGTAATATCTATCCAGAACATTTTCCTGACTACCTCTATAAAGTAATATTTTCTCTGAGTTTGCAATATCAGCTATGGCATCATCTTCTGCATTAACACTTGTAGCAATAATAATGTTTTCAATTGTAGTCTTTTTTAATCGTTCAATAGTGTGTTTTAAGGCTGGTTTATTCTCAATCGGCAAAACCATTTTACCCGGTAGTCTTGTCGAACCAATTCTAGCTTGAACAATTATTCCTGATTTTTTTCTAATAGGCATACTTGCTTTATGGTTTAAATATCTTTAGGAACATTCTCCATGGTCGCCTAATTATGGAGTATAAACCCGACATTTTTGTAAATTCAATTATTTGACACCAGACAGGAAACCAATAACGATAGGTACGTTTTAAAACCTTAAACCATATTTTTCTTCTCAGGGCATTATCATATTCAAGCTTTCTCAATAGATTGAGATAAGCATTTGGATCTGGTTCCATTTTACTCCCATTTTCCAAACCAACTTGATAAAGTGCCTCAACGCTTTCATTACTAGATAAACATTCAAACCCTGCACTTTTCACAATCATATTTAGTGTTGCTATACAATAATTGTATGGATGCGCAACTTGAAGTACTCTAAATATGGTTCTTGTCCATATCGATTCTATTATATTTAGAGGTCCAATCTGTCCTATATATAAATAACCCCCGGGTTTGAGAATTTGATTGCGTATTTTGTTCAATGCATCCAGAGGGCTATTTAGATGATTAAAAGCATTAACCATAATGACAAGATCATAGCGTTTTACAGGAACAAAGCCGTCAATGAAGTTCTCATCAACTTTAATCCCGTATTTTTCTGCCGCAAGGCAGGCGCACTTATCTGGTTCTATTCCATGTAGGTTTTCAAATCCCAATTGCTGAAAATTATAAAGTAGATCCCCATTCCCAGCCCCAATATCAAGTATATCCCAATTATCATTTGTTTCAATTTTAGACTTTTTAAAAAGGTTCAGAATCTTAGCAGGATAAGGATTTCTCTTGGCAAGTTTTGGAATATTTGATAAATAGTCGTTATACGCTCCCAGTGTCGTGCTTTGCAGACCGGAACTATAGTAACGCCCGTATGATTCTTTGTCTAATCTTGGCGAATTCATGAGAAGCCCACATCTCGGGCAAATCAGAATTGTTTGTGGAAATAATAAACGATCATAAGTTGCAAGGATTTCAACTTCATCATTTCCGCATAAGCATTTCTCAAGGGTTTCCAACTTATATCGTCCTTCTACCACCTCTTTTATAAAAGAAAACCTTGCTTGCTGTTGTGCGGAACTAATTGGCAAGTAAGGAGCATGTTTTGGTATATGGTAATATCTATCTTGAAAAAGTATTTTTCTTATCTTCATCAAAGTTATTCACTAATGGAAGAACACATTCTTCCAATCATTAAAGGCCATCTTACGGTACGATGAACGATCATATTTACCATCTTTATCCCAACCAAACCAGACATTTACAGGAGCACTAAACCCACGTTTATCAATTCTCTCGGCTATTGGTTTAGGAATAATTTTCTTCGCAACTTTCTTAAAAATATATTTGGTACAACCATTGTAGATTTTATATTTAGAAGACATACTAAAGGCATACCTGATAACCCTGTGATCTAGAAATGGCGACCTGTTTTCAACAGAAAACGCCATACACATCCTATCCTCCATCTGCAATAACACCTGCATGGTTGTATAAAAATCTACTATACCCATTCCGTGTACAACATCATTTAATGCTTTATCAAAATAATAATTCACCAATTTCTCTAAATAGCTAATAGTTTCATCATCGAAATGATCCTCTGCCCTGTTAATCAACCTTGCATAACGAACTTCTGGCTTCCCGTAGTATTTATTAATAAGATAAGTATACTCTTCCATTGCTTTGATATTAAAGATTTGCTGATCATTGTGTAAAAGATGATACCTGTGGTAACCCCCAAATGCTTCATCTGCACCTTCTCCGCTTAAAATAACTTTAACATTTTTGCAAGCTTCTTCTACTAACCTGTAGATAGTGAACGATGTCCATGTGGTGGGCAAATCTAAGTGGTATGCTATCTTTTTACGTGTTCGCTCAAAATCCTCTGCACTCGGATATACGATATTAAGTGGCATTTTCAATTGATCAGCAACCATCCTGGCATACTCAAGCTCATCAAAAGTTTTGCCAAATGGATAATGCGCTGTATACAAATATGCTGGCTTTGAAATACAGGCTATAATGGAGCTATCAACACCACCGCTTATAAAACACGCATGGGGATAAGCAAGATTATTTGTTCTCAACAAAACAGCATCTTCAATCAGTTCGGCCAATTCGTCAGCAATTTTGTCTTCATCATCAGGTACATCTATTACCTGGTCCCATATTTTCCAGTAATCAGTTATTTGATAATCACCATTTTCATATACTAAATATTCTCCGGGTTGCAATGCGAATATATTCTTAAAAAGAGTTATATTATTAAAACATATTTCAAAGCTTTTATATCCTATGAAATTATCATTCAACTCAGGTTTTACATGAGCAAGCAATGCCTTGATTTCGCTGGCAAAATAGAAAGCGCCTTCATATTTGCAGAAATAAACCGGCTTTTCTCCGGCTTTGTCCCTCACTAAATAAAGTCTGTCAGTTTTTTTATCATAATAAGCAAATGCATACATCCCATTTAGTTCCTGTAAACAATCTACACCATTCTCTTCAAACGCGTGAAGGACTGTCTCCGTATCACTCGCTGTCTTAAATCGATGATTACCATTTAAGTTTCGCCTGATTTCTTTATGATTATAAATTTCTCCGTTGAAAACAAGCGCCGAAGATGTATCTTCATTAAAATAAGGCAGGTCATGTAACTCATTATCTACAATAGACAGACGGCTCATGCCTAACGCCACTCTGTTATTTATTACAGTAGTACCTTGTTGATCAGGCCCGCGAAAGACTATTCGCTTCAACATACACTCTAGATTGGACTCAAGTCCCTCTCTCCCTTCATTTACAATAATACCGGCAATACCACACATTGTTTTTTACAGTATCTATATAACCAATAATCATAAACTTTATAACCCGGTTTTATGATTATAATTATATTGTCTAACTAACAGATTTCTAATGCATTAAGCACTAAATTAGGTTAAAAATATTTTTTCTAATAAATGAAAGATTCAATCATAATTCACTTAGTTCACAAACATCTATCAAGCAAAATCGCACATTACGCCAGCCATCCGCTTAACCCGACAACTCTCACATCTACACCATCCAGGAAGGAACTAAACACCTCTTTATTTTTAAAAGTGCCCGTGTTATCTACCAATAACTTACAATGCTTCAGTTGACGACACAAACTTTCTAAGCCATCTTTAATAAAAAAACTATGATCACGCATAAAAACGAATCCGTCGCACTGACTCAAGCCCTCAGGAAAAGCAAGGTTTTCAACGCTGCAGATTTCATTAATTTCAGACTCCGTATAAAGAGGGTCACATAACATTACATCAATACCGTTACTTTTAAGTACTTTAATTAGTTTAATACTCACACTTAAAATGTGCCCTCTCAAGTTTTTCTTATTTGACAAGCCTAAAACACCAACTTTATTTATGCCTGCTCTTACAAAAAGATCTACAACTTTTTGAGGCATTGAAAAATCAGTTAATAAGGCTTCCTGAAGTATTGTCAGATATTCGGGTCTGTCGGCCCCTTCAAGCAACAGCTGGCTGGCAACAGGCAAACGATATCCGCTTATTCCGATGCCCACATTTTCACTTATATCAATGCCGGCAATTCCCAACAATTCGATAATCTTTTTTATATCTGCATCCGGGTAACCCATTGATAACTGGTTAACAAAAGAGCTTTCAATATGCTTCTTTGCATTTACCAGATGCGCAGCTATCTCACCGTTAATCACTCCTGAAACTCCAAGTGGATCATCTCCGACAAACTTAAAAAAAGTACAAATATTTTCCAAAATCTCGTCATCGCAGGCAGACACCAGCCTGTAACATTGACTCTGATAGAATTCAGAAAACTCCCAATCAAACCGTGGGGCAAAACCTACACTAATATCAACACCTAATTTCAGGCCAGAGTCTAAAATGACATGTCTTAATTCCTGATCGAAAAAAGATGGCTCCATTGAAGTTTCCACTATAATTAATGGCGCTCTATATTCAGGATCAGAGGCTCTGTTTCGATTTACAGCATTGCAAATCAGATCAAAACTCTTTTTCAAATAAGAACCTACCGGTTTGCCATCGCTAGATTCGTTCTGCACACAAATAATAATTACCCTTATATCCTCCCTTGATAGAAATTCTTCAGGCTGCTCTATCACCTCTATTAAACTTTTGTCAATTACCGGCGCGATTTCCCAATATTTGATATGGCTTTGCCGTGGGAATCCCTCTTGATCAAAAGCGTTTATCCGTTCCTTATTCATGTCTGTAGCAGCACATCTTAATCCGCGATCAGTGTATTTAATAAGATTAGTGTAGCCCAAATAACCTAGCCCCCAGATGCCGACTTTTACTTTTCCCGTAAACAGATCCTTTAACGTATTTTTCATATCTGTCCCCATATCAAAATTTATTGCAATATATATTTTATAGTGTCACAAACATACTCCACATCATCTTCAGACATGGAAGGATACAAAGGTATCGACAGACACTCTTTATAATATCTTTCGGCTACCGGGAAATCTCCTCTAGAATAACCAAACCTTTTGGAATAGAAAGAGTGAAGGTGTAAAGGGATAAAATGCACACTGGAACCAATGTTGAATTCACATAATCTCTTTGACATATCATCCCTGTTTAAAGGGGCTTCATCTTTTATTCTGATAACAAATAGATGCCAGACGCTATCACTAATCTCTAATGAAGGGCATTCGATTAATTCCACATCTTTTAATCTTTCGAGATATAACGTTACTAATTTCCTGCGCCTGTCATTAAATGAATCTAATCTTTCTAATTGAACATTTCCTAATGCCGCCTGCATTGAATCCATGTTATACTTAAATCCGTTATCCATAACTTCGTAGTACCATGATCCCGATTTGCCATATCTCTTAAAAGCGTCCTTATCAATGCCAAAATAACTTTGTCTGCGTATTTTGTCCATTAATTCAATATTGTTTGACGAAGCTAAACCACCTTCCGCTGTGGTCATATTTTTTATGGCGTAAAAACTAAATAAAACGGCATTATCACTGACCCCAATATTTTCACCGGTTCTATATTTACCACCTATGATGTGAGCGGCATCTTCAACAACCTTCAAACCTTTTTCTTTAGCAAGCCCATTAATAGCTTCCATGTCGCAGGCATAACCGCCAAAATGAACAGGCATAACGGCTTTTGTTTTTGAGTTACATAGTCTTTCAATCTCTGTAATATTTATAGTACAATCATCACCGTTAATATCTGCTAGGACAGGTTTAGCACCCAACCAATGGACGACATGGGCTGAAGCCGCAAACGTTACAACAGGAACTATAACCTCATCACCCGGACCGATCCCTATTGCATGCAATGCTGTATGCAACCCTCCTGTGCATGAAGATAAACCAACAGTAGCATTGCAACCTATGTAATTCCTTACATTCTCTTCGAATTTAGCAACCTCTGGGCCCGTTGTCAGCCAACCGGAACGCAAGACTCTGCCGACAGCCTGAACCTCTTGATCACCAATACTCGGCTTTGCAAAGGGAAGGAAGTTATCCCGCTTTTTTATTTGTTTCACAGCTTTTTACTAATCCCTTCAGCCACTATCCCTGTTCCCTGATTTTTTTCAGCAGGATACCATGAATCACAATTCTTACATGTCTCATCTGTAATAGTAAGGGTCTCATGTTGACGTCTAAGGTCCTGCAGGCCAGCACTATGCCAGATATTAAGTAAAGTATCTTTATTTACATCCCCTATAGGCTCCCCATCCCAATCATGATTACACCGCCCAACCTTACCATCACAAAATACCAGCATCTCATAAAATGGCATTATACAGGGCTGACGCTCTCCTCTGTCCCTTTTTAGAGATCCATAATCTCCATCATTGGAATGTTCTTCATAAACTCTAATTCTGTCAACTTTTCCTTTCCACAGATTTGTAAACTGATTAATCTGCGCATCTGTAACATCACTGTCCTTTACCATTGAGACCTGGGTCTCAACCCTGCCGTTATTTCTTTCTAGAAATTTCTCTATGTTCGCAGCAACTATTTCGTAATCCACCCCACGTGTATCTTTTATCCTCTCAGGCAAATCAATACTGAAAGAGACAAAGCTCAAAGTAGCAACCATCGCTTCTAATTTAGAATCAGTCATGATCGTTCCATTAGTTGCAATCTGAACCTCCTTATGCTTGCCTTTGCAATAATAAAGAAGCTCTTCAAAATCAGGATGCAGCAAGCTCTCTCCACGCCTGTGCAAGACAATCACTCGATCTTTATAATTACTAATTTCATCAATGAGTTGTTTAAATAAAACCGGATCCATAAAGCCGCTAAGATCATCTACATAGCGTCTGGGACAATACGAACAAGTGAGGTTACACACACATGATAATTCTATCTCAATTCTTAGCGGAAATTCTGGCAATTCAATAATATTGTCACACCCCTTATTAATCTACTCAGGTCCAACTAACAAGTGCAAACATTTCTATTAGTTTTAATATTGATAAATACTTCATTAGGAGTAAAATAACCCTGCTTGTCAACTCTTGAAGTTTACACTTATTACTTGAATCCAGGCTATTTTATCAAATCACTTTTTTCAAATAAATCTTTCTCAAGATCCGGCCGTTTTTCTTCCCTTCCTTCGAATTGAGCTTTCGTAACCAACAAACCACCATCGCGACAACAAAAAACAACACCCAGGCCAGGTAATATTCTGTGATCACCAGGTGCTAACCCGACAGTCAACTCAGGGTGCAATGCCACTGCCTCCCATATAAATAACCGAACCCCGAATAAATATGTAAACGCGCCCGGATAAGGATGTGTTAGTGCGCGAACCCAATTATGCAACTCAATGGCGCTTTTCCCCCAATCAATCAAACCGTCCTCAGGAGTTCTTTTTGGCATACACGGATATTGTGCAGATTCGTTTTTTCTTAATACTGATTTCCCGTTCATTATCATTGGCAATGTTTTAAGCAAAATTTCTGCAGTTGCTTTGGCAGATTTCCTATATACATCATGGCATGTGTCAAAGGATTCTATATCAAACCTGGTTTGCTCTATAATACTCCCTGTGTCAGCAGAAGCATCCATCTTAAATACAGTAACTCCTGTCTCCTTTTCACCGTTAATAATAGCCCAATTTACCGGAGCCCTGCCGCGATAATTGGGAAGTAAAGAAGAGTGCACCCCGATCACCCCCCAACTCACACTACTTAAAATCTCTGTCCCTAACAATCTTTGCCAACCACAAACTATCATTATATCCGCTTTCCACTGCCTGATTTTACTTACAACCTTACTTGAATTGATATCTACCACAGAAACCATCTCAATATTATGTTTTTTACAAATATCAGAGAAATCTACAAATCCGGAAGTCTTTGACCCTCTCTCTTTTTCTAAAGTTATTAATCCTTTTATTGTATAATTATTCTCTAAAATCTTTGCCAGACAATCAAATCCGATTTCAACACAACTTACATATATAATGTTCATAAACTATTTCGTAATGAACGGATTAACATGAACGGTTCCGCATATTTCAAACCTGAATCAAGCCCCCAGCATTGCGAATGCAATCTTATAGATTCTGGAGATCTTAAATGAGGGAAAGGCCTGCATTCAGTTTCATAACTCTCCATTGCTTCGATCTTGCGATCTATAACATCGCTTATTTCCACAAAAACATTGGGGATGAATACATTAGAAGAGCTACTCTGATACCACTCTGTTGAAGAGTGTACAAAATAACTATATATCTCTTTAATATATGAACCGGCCAAAGGCCTGGCAGCAGTTAATGTCGCATGGTGAACTTTCTGGTGATCAATATTCAGATCGCCAACATGATGTGTATAAATCCTGTCAGGCTTTACTTCATCCAATATTTCCTCTATGGCTATAATAATTTCCAGGATAGGAATAGTATCAAGTCTTTGGTTAGGTAAATCATAGAATTTTAATGAAGTCGCCCCTAATTTTTCAGAACATGTGTAGGCATTCTCCCTGAGTTTTTCCTTTAACCCACCACTATCCCTGGTTGTTGCTCCATCAGTAAGTATTCTAATATGAACTTCATCACCCTTCATAGAATGCTTAATAATGGAGCCTCCGCATCCCAAAACTTCATCATCCGGATGGGCGGCTATCACAACAATTTTCATAACATGCTCTCCCTGATTATTTCTTCGTCTAATTATTCCAATAATGTAAAGCTGTTTGTGCACCTGCACATTGCTTAAAGCCATTCTTTATATAAAATGACACCGAACTATAATTACATGCCTGTGTTTCAACAATAATTCTGTCTGTTCTGCCAGAACAATAATCCTCTGCATAACTAATTAAAGACGATCCTATGCCGCTGCCTCTATAATCAGCCAGAACACCTACTGAAAAAAGGTTAGCAATTAATTTCTCTCCTATTTGCTGGAAATGTACTGTCACAATCGCCACAGGCTTACCATTACAATCACTAGCAAGGAAAACTCTATCTGAGAATCCAGTGCACGAGCTTTTTATTATCTCACTCCACACTTTATCAGCCTTATCATTCCCTATATTCTGATCAGAATGAAACCTGGTATATTCAAAAACACCACCCAAAACTTCAACACCTGGAACTTCCTCGTTGCTGAATTCATGTAGACTAAACCCTTCAGATAACGGTTTTATATCTGAGCGACCAACCTCCTTTTCCAGAATTATCTGTGTATCTACTACTTTGTAACCAATTTCCTCAGCAGCGTGAATAATCTTATACATACATGCGTCAACCTTTAAAGCGACAAAGACCACTTCTTCATTGATAAGTTTTGAAGTCAAACTCTTAATACCATTAACCACTTCAGAGAACTCAAGGCCATCATTTACAATAATAAAATCAATCATGCCGGATCTAACCTTTAAAACATCTGTATCCCATTGTAAATATCTCATCCGTGCTATACCAACAGTTTTGCTTCCGAGAAGAAGTTCATACCACTGGCAAAGCTCATCTTCAAATCCATCTTGAATCTGCTTTTTAACAAACTCAGCAATTTCTAAAGAGCCAACACCGGACAGATTAGGATAAATCATTCCTCCACAATTCTTCTCAACAAAATTATTACATCGTTCCCGGTTCGCATGATCTATCTTATTTAACCCAATCATATAGATGAAATTTGCCTTACAAAAAAGTCCTTAATTTTTCCGGCAATACGATTAACTCCATCTTTTCCAACAATTTTCTTTGAATTTGAGGACATAATTTGCCGTTTATCAAAGTCCAGACAATAATTAAAAGCTTCATGTATTGCTTCTTGTTTTAATGAACCACCTTTACCCAAAGAGTAACACGCTTCTTTTTCAGAAAAATATTTTATCCTATGCTCCTGGTGTTCATATGCGGCAATCACAATTGTTGGAATTCCAAGAGCAAGAAGTTCAAATAATGTTAACCCCCCGCTGCAAAAAGCCAGATCACTTTCAACCATCCTCATTGCCAAATCCGAAACATTTTCTGAAACAGAAATTTTATGTGGATATCCCTCAATCAGTTTATCAAGCTCATCTCTATTCCTGGCAGCAGCACCAAGCACCAAATCCACCTCAATATCAATTTTGACACCTCGTAAAGCGTTCAATACATCATTAGATAAATTTAAATAATCACTACCGCCCATTGTTATCAAGATTTTTTTTACAATTGGGCTGATTGGTTTATTGTCAATTGTTAAAAAAATCTCATCTAAAACAACATTTTTGGGGCCTAATAATAATTGTTCCTCTGAGAATTTCACATCTTTATAGAGATTATCAATATCAGGTTCCCAGTTCACAATAAAATCAAACTTATCATCATACCTGCCCCAGAAATCCATAGTACATAGCTTTATAGAGGTTCTTTCCTTCAGTACCGAGTATTTGCGTACATCAACATCATATTTTGCAAGCATTAACAGCTCAATTGATTTATGATCAATTACATCTTCTATTGCTTCCATTTCATCATTAATACTTATTTTTTCAGGTAGGAACTCACATTCATAACCGGACTTCTCCAATACTTTCTTTACCGCTACAGAATTCCTGGAAATGAAGAATGAATTTAACCCGAGCTTTTTGCAAGCATCTGCAACCCTAATACATGAAACTACATCTCCAAGACCCAGCTTAAACGAACCATCACATCTAAATGCAATCTGCCCCATCATGTCCTTAATTCAATCTCACTTTACATCTAAGCAAAATATATTTACACTAATTATTGTTCAGCGTTTAATATATTTAAGGTTTCTGCAATAACAATTTAACAGATCCCTCTCCCCAACGCAAATCTGCATATGGTGTCTCCATAGCGATCTGCTCATTGTCTGAAATGTAATTATCCGTTCTCACATCTCGCAATAATCGTTTTACAACTTTGAACCCTAGACTTTTTACCAATGCTTCAGCCTGGTCCCAGGTATAAACATTACAAATAGGGACATGAGCATTATCCAAAAATATAAAGATACGATTAGGATTGAATCCCATGTCTTGCATTCTTTTAACCAGCAACGAATATGATATCTTTTTAGCTAAAGCACGAAAAATATCGTTAACTCTCCAGAACAATCCATCTCCATATAACTGCAGCCACAAAAAGCCACCACTCTTTAAAACACGAAAAACTTCCTTAAGGCCAAGCTCTGTATCAGATGTATGATGCAAAACTCCATGGCTCAAGACAAAGTCAAAATAATCATCTTCAAAATGAAGAGCTAAACAATCACCTGTTACAAATGATACATTTTTTATCCCGAGTTTCCCAAGTATACTCGTAGCATTTAGAAGAGCACCTTCTCCATTATCCAATCCATACATTTGTTTAGCGCCTAAGCGTGAATAAGCTATTGTATACCTGCCACTTCCACATCCTGCATCTAAACCGACCTTACCTTTAAACCACGAATATTCAATGTCGTTTCTTTCATGGCGCTGCTTAGTAAAATCAACTGCTTCATCATATAATGCAATATCATAATCTCTGAAGAATGTCTCATAAAAATTGGCAGTTTCTATGTGAACAGCTTCTTGTTTCGGGACAGCAAAACCAAGAACTCCTCTCGAAATATTAGTTTTATACTCAGGCCCCTCAAAATCTGTATTTATCGAATCAATCTCCTTAGACAACCAATCCATTCCATCCATTAAATGTGGCAGCGGATTATCATCTCCACCATAAAAAACTTTCTCAAACCTACGTGTCAAACGGATAAATATGTCAACCATAAGGTTCTCAACAGTGAAGTTCTCTGGTATTGTTTCAATTTTTGCAACCAGCTCTTTTTGGCTGCACATAAACTCTGAAAATGGTATTTTATATTTTTCCGACCAATGCATCACACTTCCATCCTAAGGTTATAAAACCTTGTAGATTGTTATAATTACGCTACCAGAATATTGAGCTACAAATCCTTGGACAAATCTAAAGTATTCTCCCACCACGAAATCTTGTCGTCTATATTTGCTCCGCCCACAATATCAAGACTACCGTTCCCATTCAGATCTGCCATATGCAGGGCATGAGAACCAATAAAGTCGCCAGCAACACAATGCTTCTTCCAGGACGAGCAGTTCTTCCCGACATTTTCCCAGTATGAAATTTCATTGTCTGCATAGGCAGCCCCAACAATATCACCGTCCCCGTCCAAATCTATATCAGCGACATGCAGCATCCTTGCACTACGGAAGTCAGAGTCAACGACATTTTTGATCCAACCACCAGACGTGTTCTCATAGCATATAATGGAGTTGGAGATGATATCATTACTCACAATATCCATGTCCCCATCCTCATCAACGTCATATGGAAAAGCATCAAAAGAGGAATCGTTAGCACTGTCAATAATAAACATTTTCCATTCATCATTGTTGTTTTCCCACCAGGCAACACTTTTATTGTTACCAGGGTGGGTACATTCACAGTCTGCTACGTGGTGTACATCACAGTCACCGTAGTTGTATGATGAGCCAATAATATCCAAATCACCATCGTTATCCATGTCGGCAATTCTGACACTTCTAGGGTCAGCCCAGTGTTCGGCAATGACTCTTTTTCTCCAGATATCACTTCCTTTGTTGTACCACAGGGCAACTTCATCATCATGTGCGGCTACCGCAAGAACATCATTGAGTCCATCATTATCAATGTCACCTGAACAGACATATACAGCCCCGTCAAAATCCGCACCTATAACATGCTTCTCCCAACCATTGCCATTCTCAAACCAGGCAACTTCGTTGCCAAAATATGCGGTACCTACTATATCCTTGTCCCCATCGTTATCAATGTCTATCAAATAAACAGAACATGCTGCATTAAAATTATTATCAACAACATGTTTAGCCCATGTGGTTCCTTTTCCATCCTTGTTTTCCCACCAGGATATTTCGCTACCTCCTTCATCAGAGGCACCTACAATGTCGTTGTCCCCATCATTGTCAATGTCGCCTGAAAACACTGCCATGCAAAATTCAAAGTTAGTTCCCACCACAGTTTCCTCACCGAAAATCATATTCTCATCTTCGCTAAGATATCTTTCTATATTGAAGTCCCTTATATGAATAGTTCCACCTTCTAAGCTTTCATGAATATTAATAAATATTTTCTTGTCCTTTTCAGAATTCTTCGTAAACACAAATGAGTGAGATTGCCACTGGCTCGAAGTTGTCCAAAGGTCAGAAATCCTGGTTCCCGGATATTCAGAGATGGAAATATTTACATTTGAAGCAGATCCGTTTTTGACGTCAACGGATAGTTTATACTCTCTACCTGCAGTATAAAACGGTTTTGCTTTTAGATAAATATTTTGGCTTGGTTCGGTTGTCTTTACTATATAATGGTCTCCATCATGACTGACAGCTGCATGTGCTGTTCCCTCAAATGGTGTTCCTTCCCACTGGACAACTTCCTCCGGGATCTGATATCTACAGCCCTGAATATGGATGCTAGACAGGATTGTGAAGGCTACTCCCAAAACAATTAACCCTATTTTAAATATTTTGTACATTATATATTTCTGAGATTCTGTCTACAAAATATAGTGCTACTAATTCTCTGACAAATCTAAAGTATTCTCCCACCATGAGATCTTGTCGTCTATGTTTGCTCCGCCAATAATATCAAGGCTTCCATCCCCATTCAAATCCGCCATATGCAGGGCATGAGAACCAATAAAGTCGCCTGTAACACAATGCTTCTTCCAGGACGAGCAGTTCTTCCCGACATTTTCCCAGTATGAAATTTCATTGTCTCCAAACGCCGTTCCAACAATGTCGGCATCTCCATCCATATCTATATCATCGATATGAAGCATCCTTGCTTCACGGAAGTCAGAATCAACGATATTTTTAATCCAGCCATCCGATGTATTCTCATAGCATCTAATAGATTTACTATCATTTCCGGTTGCAATAATATCCATGTCCCCATCCATGTCAATATCATAAGGATAAGCGTCAAAGAAATAGATGCTAGAATCGTCAATAGCAAACTTTTTCCATTCATCATTGTTATTTTCCCACCAGGCAACACTGTCACCTTCATTGTGTGCTGAACCGATAATATCAAGATCACCATCACCGTCCATGTCAGCAATTCTGACACTTCTAGGGGCAATGAAGTCACTTGCTATGACTCTTTTTTCCCAAATATCATTTCCCTTGTTGTACCATATGGCAACTTCATCGTCATGTGCGGCTACCGCAAGAACATCATTGAGCCCGTCGTTATCAATGTCGCCCGAACAGACATATACAGCCCCATCAAATTCCGCACCTATGATATGTTTCTCCCAACCATTGCCATTCTCAAACCAGGCAACTTCGTTGCCAAAATATGCGGTACCTACTATATCCTTGTCCCCATCGCTATCAATATCTATCACATAAACTGAGCATGCTGCGTCAAAATTATTATCAACCACATGTTTAGCCCATGTGGTACCTTTTCCGTCTCTGTTTTCCCACCAGGATATTTCATCACCACCTTCATCGGAGGCGCCTACTATATCCTTGTCCCCATCATTGTCAATGTCGTCTGAAAACACTGCCATGCAATATTCAAAGTTGGTTCCCACCACAGTTTCCTCACCGAAAATCATATTGTCATCTTCGCTAAGATTTCTTTCTATCTTGAAATTTCTTATTTGAATGGTTCCACCTTCCAAATGTTCATGAATATTAATAAATATCCTCTTGTCCTTTTCAGAATTCTTCGTAAATACAAAAGAGTGAGATTGCCACTGTCTCGAAGTTGTCCAAAGGTCAGAAATCCTGGTTCCAGGAAATTCAGAGATAGAAATTGTCACATTAGATGCAGATCCGTTTTTGATGTCAATAGATAGTCTATACTCTCTACCTGCAGTATAAGACAGTTTTGCTTTTAGATAAATATTTTGACTTGGTTCGGTTGTCTTTACTATATAATGGTCTCCATCATGACTGACAGTCGTACCTGACGTGCCTCCCCACTGAATAACTTCCTCCGGAACCTGATATCTACAACCCTGAATATGGATGCAGAGCGTGATTGCAAAGGCTACTCCCAATACAATAAACCACATTTTACATATTTTGTACTTTATCCAGCTCATACATTTACACAAGGATTAATATTGGCTTTAAGCAAGACTTATGGATACAGTCTTAACCTACATCCGATATCTGTATGCCAACTCCTTTGTTAATATTAGTTAATGCTTTTTTCCCCATATCATCCAAATGTCTCGGGTGAGCTCCCGGTGTCTGGTAACCCGGCCTTAACACATCAAAATTTTCACCCAAGACCAGAGTTTCTCCTTTTTTTATATTTTTTTTGGCATGCAGAGCCCTTTTAGCAAAAAGAAACAGCTCTTTTTCAACCCGGCCTACTTTTTTTGTTTTCGCACCCAACATCCGTTCCGCCAGCCTTACAGAGTCAACCAGTTGTTTTAATCCTTCAGGGTTTACCGAAAAGCTATGATCAGGCCCAGGCAATTCTTTATTTAATGTAAAGTGTTTTTCTATAACACTGGCGCCTAACGAGGTTGCGATTACTGGCGCTACCGTCGGAGCTTCGCTATGATCTGACAGACCAAAAGGCAATGAAAATTTCTTACCTATTGATTGCATACATAAAAGGTTCATATCCTTCGGATTGGCAGGATATGCTGCAGTGCATTGTAAAAGAGCAATATTGTCTGAACCATTTTGTTTTAAAATATCTATCGCATATTCAATATCTGTCAATTCACTGGCCCCTGTTGATAAAATTACAGATTTTTTAGATTTTGCAATAGCAGTTAAAAGCGGGGTATGATTAATTTCATAAGAAGCCACTTTTACAATATCAACATAAGGCTCAATCAATTTAAAGTCTTTAACGGAGAATGGAGTGGACAGAAACATTACGTGCCTTTTTTTGCAATGTTCTGCGAGACTGGGAAGAAAATCTGGAGAAAGCTCAAGATCGCTTACAATATCATTTAAGTTTTTCTTCTCGTTATTCAGATAACTCAGTGCCTTATCACTGTAGGCATAATATCTCGAACTATTAAAACTTTGAAATTTTACTGCATTTACCCCGGTATCAGCGGCTATGTCAATAAGTTTTAGCGCCATAGACAGATCGCGGTCATAAGTTCCCATTCTAAAATTAGAACCAACCTCGGCAATTATAAATACCCCACTAACCCCACATATAAACCTATTTTTTGCTATCATAAATCATAACCCAATATTGTCTGTTTTCCATGAGTTGAATTCCTCAGTAAATCTATCAACATAATGAAGAATTTTATCAGGACGTAATTGCGGCATATCTAGAGGCGATTCGCGATAAACACTTACTTCAGGTTCAAAGCCCTTATAAAAGCCTTCCTTGATACAGATATCATATAACCTTGTGCCTAAAAATGGCTGAAAATATGTTATAGCAATTGACGGAGGATTAAGTTCACGATTGAAATTGATTGTAGATTGCACATCCTCTTCTGTTTCAAAAGGCAGGCCTATCATGTAATTTGCAGTTGTTCTTAAATTATATTTACGGCACAGATTAAAACTTTTCTTAATGCGTTCAAGTGATGCTTTCTTTTTGAGAACTTCATGCCTCATTCTAACAGAACCACTTTCTACCCCGACAGATATAGTTATGCACCCGGCCTTAGTAATAAGTTCTAACCTTTCCTCTGTTATGGCCTCAGCACTTGCCTGAATCAGGAACGGCAAATCCACTTTCTTTTTATACTCATCACAAAACTCTTTTAGAATTTTAGAAGGAACACCTGCCAGGAAATCGGTATCACAAAATGCATTGATTTCTAATTTATATTTTTTTTTCTTTTCAGCAATCTCTTCTACCAAACACTTCGGATCTTTTGTTCTGTGATAATTTGCATCACCATTGGAATATACACCTCTTAATTGCGGAGCAACACAAAAAGTACAAAATTTATAGCAACCACGGCTAAATTCAAAAGAGCCGCCTCTATATATTTTACCTTCAAACGGTTTGAGAAGCTGTCTTTCATCAAAACCTTCCCAATCCTGGAATGGTATAGAGTTCAAATCAGTTAAAGGGCTTAATTCATTCTGAACCACCTTATCACCATCCCTAAACAGTAAGTTATTTAAGCTTTTTAACTTCGCTTTATTATTTATATTATCTGCAAAATCGACTATTAACTTTTCACCTTCTCCAACACAAATAAAATCAACCAGTGGTTCATTTAGCAAAATATCAGGATATATGCTCGGCAATATTCCACCTACAAGAACTGGTATATCAGGTTTTACTCTTTTAGTCACCTCTAACAGCCGTTTAAACATAGAATAATTTCGTTCAATTAAACTTATGGCAACAAAATCGGGCTGAACAGAATTAATCTTGTTTCTTAACTCTTCAGAAATATCCTTCTCTTCTATTTTGCCAACCATTCTTTCAAAATCTGTCTCCTTCACAACTCCGCGCGATTCCATCAGTTTATAATCTTTTCCAAAATCGTAATTCAAGAAAGTAGGATCAAATATGTAAACTTCATGACTATTTTCTTTTAAACACGCGCTTAATATAGAAACACCTAACGGTATTCTTAGGGAATTACCTATGTTAGGATATATAAAAAGGACCCTGGCCAAACGTACCTCCATAACCAAAACTACAGGTTAGAAATGCTGAAAAAAAGATAATCATCAATTCTCACTAATATATTGCTCCATTATAAACCCGACAATAAAACATTTCTTGAATCTAAAGTTGCAAATTTTCGTAACTCACATCAAACACTGCGCCATAAATTCTAAGGCTTGATTTTTCCCCTTGCCTTCACCATTTCCTTCCTCACATACTCTATAATGAAGGCCAGGAAAATAGATATCATTAAACCGACAGCACCTCCAATCAGGACATTTCTACTTATCTTGCTTCGCATTACAAGTTTACTTGCCTTTGTTGTACTAATCACCTTTGTATTATTGTCCCTGAGACGGCCAATTACTGTTGTATATTCCAACAGTTTTTGACGAAACACTCTTAAATTATTTCTCATTAACCACAAATTGTTCTGAGTCTGCACTATTGTCTTAAGATCAACATTAGAAGTAGCCACACTTTTCAGGCTTGCTTCCAATGCAGATATATCTTTCTGAATGCCCTTAATATCTCCCTCTGTATTCGCCATAAGAACACCATATGGATCGATAGATTTTTCCAACTCTTTTCTATGCCCCTCAATGATTCTAGTCACAACTCCTTTAAGGAGTTCCTCAGCCCTCTCTCTATTGGGGCCTTCCATGATTATTTTTAAGATTGATGTATCCGGTACGCTAGCAATTTTTAAGGAGTATCCCGGGGATCCTCCATTTCTTATGCCATACATGATAGGAATGTAAGCTTGCAAGCTTTCAGGCGAATCAATAAGTTCAAGAGTAGGAGAAGAAGGAAAAGAGAGAGGTGTAGAAGAAGTATCAAAAGTAGAATAAGAGTAAGAGTAAGAGTAAGAAGCCAATACCTTGCCGATACGTATGAGAGTTTCTGCATGGTATCTATCTGGAAATTTCGTCTGACTTACTCCTCCTCCTACTACCATACATAGCAGTATTCCCACAATTAGGACAATCTTTCGCTTCCAGATTACTCTAAGATAATCGATCAATTCAACGTCATTTTCTTCCATTATTTAATTCTCCATTTTTCATTATTTTATTTAATTAACAGCATATATATCAAAAAACTCGCTTATATTTCTGTACCTGATGCATCTACTGGATATTGAAAACAAGAGTATCAAATGTAATGTGCATGAATACAGCTCCGCCGTGTCGGTTACATTTTTCTAAAAAAAAATGAAGCCTCGAAGTCATGTTTTACCCTTTAAACAGATTCTACAGGCACAGAAAAAAAAGCGCCAGGAAGTGTTCAGAAAACTGCAACAAACATACTACATCTATGCCCACACATTATTAAATATACTACAGCTATGATGCTACGAATACTCAATTTTTATGGAAACGTGGACTATAATCGATCAGTTTTGTCCTGTACAGGAAAAAACTCATAACAAATATCTGTAGACAGGCCTGGCAGGTGAGCATTATCCGTTAACCAATAATATGTAAGCTGAACTGAAATATTATATCTGCCCCGTAGAACATTTAAGTCTTTTCTCTTCAGGAGGATAGCATTCTATTTTCTTGAAGAAGGTATTGAATGGCATTCTGCATTTTCAGCATTGAATTGACTCGATATATGTAGATTGAGCAACAGATATTGAAGCTAAAATACGCATTCTCGTAATCTCAACTCTAGCTAGTAATATTTAGAAAGAGGGCTTTTTATATACCCTTAAGTCTCATTGGTATTTGTGCACGGAAAAAACTTCATCATATACCTTCAATATCTTCTCTGCCGTATTGTCCCATGAAAACAGTTTAGATCTTTCTAATCCCATGTCTCTCATACGATTCCACAATTCTCTATCTTTTAATAAAAGACACATACTTTCACATAATAAATTTACATCAGTAGGATTTACCATGATTCCAGCATCACCAATTACTTCCGGCAGAGAAGATGTATTTGATGTAATTACTGGTACACCACAAGCCATTGCCTCCAGGGGAGGCAAGCCAAACCCTTCATACAGTGATGGATAGACAAATATATCGGCACAGTTATATAATAGAGGCATGTCTTCATCTCTAACCACACCCAAAAACAATATTTCCTGTTTCAGATCACTATGGCCAACTTCCTTAAATATTTCTTGATAAAGCCACCCTTTATTGCCAGCTATAACTAATTTGACATCCTCAAAACCTATTTCCCTCAACTTCTTAAAGGCCTTAATTAAAGAGACAACGTTCTTTCTTGGTTCCAACGTACCAACGTTTAAAATCATTTTTGAAGGCAGGTTATTCTTCAATCTAAAATCTTCCAGATTACTAATAGGACGGAACCTACTCTCAACACCAAGGTGAATGACCCTTATTTTATCCTCTCTAATGCCAAAGTATTCAACGATATCTCTCTTAGTGGCATAAGAGTCTGCAATAATAATTTTCGCTTTCCTGATCGAAATCTGTAATATGTTTTTTTTATAAATCCTCCTTGATGTATTCAATAAATTAGGCAAGCGAAGATACGCAATATCATGAACAGTAATAATTATAGGACATTTTCTAAATAATACGGATAAAGCATGATCCGTATAGTGAAACAAGTCAAGCCTGTCCTTTCTTGAATACATTGGCAAAACCATTTGCTCCCATAAGATTCTCAGCGTATTATTCTGTATGGATATCGATGGTTTCTCAAAACCAACCCCTCCTATATCAGCCACGGCAGCATTACCCATTCTGCCAGGTGCATATAAGTAATAATCATTTTTACTTCCAGTTTTCAAGATAGATCTACTCAGGTTAGACGTGTACCTGCCAACACCAGTATGTACATCATAAATTTTTGAAGCATTTATACCGATTCGCATCTTTATTCTTTTCCACACGTCAGGTGCAAAAGAAAGATACAGTTCTCTGGTTTCTTCCAACGTCCGTTTCAAGTTAAAACGCTTTTTGACACTTCCAGAAGCACATTTTGTTATACGGTCATATGTTTTTTTGTCATCCTTTAAAATATCTATTTTTTCTGCCAGCAATACAGGTTCACCAAGTGGAAATAATAGACCGGTACTGTTATCTTCAATCACATCAGAGTTTCCATAAACATCGCTGGCAACAACCGGTACTCCATATTTCATCGCTTCAACAGTTGAAAAACCAAAAGCCTCGCCAAGTGATGTATTCAAATAGACATCGATAAGTGAGAAAAAATGTTTAACATCGTTGATAAACCCCAATAGTATTACCTTCTCCTGCAGATTGCACTCATTGACTGCACGTTCAATCTCCCTGCGAGCCTCTCCATCTCCACCTATTAAGAGGAATACATCATCATGACTTTTCATATAATCTGAAAGACTTCTTATAGCATAAGGTATATTCTTTATAATATCAAAGCGGGATAGCATGCCTATGACAAAGCTACCCGGAGGAAAGCTTTCACAAAAAACATCTGATACCGGTAATTCTTCCTTCTTTATCTGTTTTCCGTTTTCTATCTGTATCCCATTTTCGATTAAGACGCATTTTGAAGAAGTAGCCAGCCAATATTTCACAGCAATCTCTTGCTCAGACTTTGAGACCAATACAAATTTATTTGTCAGTATCCCCAAAAACCTGGCAACAATTAACGCCAAACCTTTTTTCTCTATATGTATGCCATGGAAATTATGCACTATCCTTAGTCGCATGTTAAAAAGCCTCAATAGTCTTGCATAAACACCTGCGCCTCTGCCGTGCGAATGAACGATCATAATGTCATTAACTTTCGTCCATTTCAACAACGCAAGGAAAGACCTTATTTCAAATTTTCGATGAGGCAATTTGAAAACCGGTATGCCTTCATTGACTATTTTATTGTAATAAGGCTCTTGATCTGGACATGCACAGTAGAACGAGAAAGCGTGCTTCAAGTTGGATATAATTTTGAAAAGCTGCTCCGGTCCACCACCAATATCACTTCTACAACTAATTTCCATAATATTTAATTTATTCTTCTGTGCCATAATCACCATCAACTAATTCATGTTTTTGTTTTCGAAGGAATCGACCATATTTAATCTATTATGGAGAAAATCTAAATTTCTTGTCTTGATGAAAATGCTCAACTACTGATTTCCAGGTAAGGTTTGAAGTCTTCTACATAATCTATTAAGCATGTTCTCCAATCCTTCATATAGTTTATGCCTCTAGATGAAAGTTTGAGATTAAGCAGTTTCTCCGAATGAGGACGCGGGGCAAAATACTCTTCCTTAAAATACTCAGAATTTACAATATCAATGTTGATTTCCTTCTCAAGCCCAAGTAATCTTACAAACTCTACAGCTACGTCATACCTGGAGCAGCTTCCCTCACAAACCATATTGTAAAGCCCGTACAATCCAGTTTGTACTATTTCGAACATAGATTCGGCAAAATTAACTGTATAAGTAGGTGTACCTAGTTTGTCTTCTACAACAAATAATTCTTTCCTGCCATCCATGATCTGTTTAAATATTTTATTTATGAATTTTTTATCCTTTCCATACCCACCACCCATCATCCACCCTGCTCGAAAAATAAAATAATCATCAAGCATCTTTTCAACTATCACCTCTCCATAATACTTGGATTTAGCGTAAATACTCATCGGGCCCGGCTGATCAAAATCGTTATAATATTCTTGTTTGCCGTCAAATATCCCTGCAGTACTTATGTAGATATGAGTAGCACCTAATCTTTTGGAAATAAGTGCCATGTTCTCCGCTCCCAGGGCATTTGTTTTCCATGTAATCTCAGGGTTTTTTTCGCAATATTCCAAATCTGTCAATGCAGCAAGATTAATTATTAAATCTGGTTCAAACTTAAGAGCCTTTTCAAATATCTTCTTAAAGTCAATAACGTCGCCATACTCAAGCCAGGACTCATTTAAATCAATATCTGTTGCAAGTACCTGGCAATGAGGTGCAAATTCCTCATACACTGCTTTCCCCAACATGCCACCACAACCTGTAATAAACACCTTTTTGTTTTGAAATATTTTCATATCAATATTTGTTATTAATTAAATTATAGTTTAGTCTGCCATTAAATCTTTGGTATACAACCTGTAACAAGGATAATAAATGTACTGAAAAGACAGGTAGGTCAACAGGTACAATATCTGATAGGAGATACTATCATTGATATAGGTGTAAATCCGATTCCTTGCCCTCTTTTTATCACCATTTTCCCAATCTAAAAGTGATAATTGAATATCCCTTCTCCTTTTCAAAAGCCGAACTTCTTTTTTATATTTTTCTTCAAACTCAGAAACGGACTCACTTAGATTACCTATGATCAAATCTAACTCAACGGTTATTAACTCCCTGCCATCTTTCCACGATTTACTGTTCCTATGAACACGGTATCTGGCGAGTGGCTTATCTACATAATCAGCTTTCCACCTGTGGCATATTCTAAGATAAGCGTCGTAATCGCCTGTCATTATTAAACGACCATCAAAAAAAGTGTTTAAACTTTCAAAGGCTTTTCTCCTGATTACTACTGTTTGAGTATTAATAAAGCTTTCCATTAATAATTCAGAGAAAATATTACCTCTATGAGGTTTCTTGGATATGAATGATCTCTTTTCCCTTCCTTTTTCATTAAACAGATAACAATCACTATATACCAAACCAACCTTTTCGTTTTGTTCTAAGAGCGGAACCTGCTCTTCTAATTTTGTAGGCAACCATATATCATCACAGTCCAGAATAGCTATGTATTTCCCTCTGGCTTTCTGAACAGCAAGATTTCTTGAACCGTAAAGAGGAAGGGATACATCTGACCTGAAATATCTCAGTTTGTTCCCATAGCTCTTTGCTATATTCTCACTGTTATCCTTTGACGCGCTGTCTTCCCAGAAGATAATTTCCCAATTTTCATAGGTCTGTGCAAATACACTGTCAATAGCCTCTCTTAAATACTTCTCACAATTCAGACAGTTCATAATTACACTCACTGATGGTACTGAGCTATCGAATACTTCCACAGATTTATTATCATTTGATACTGTCATTCTATTCTCAACTAAACTAATCTTAAACAGGCATTTTCCTAAACACTTCTCACCCTGCAAACAATCGCTTATAATCAATTATTTCATTTTGCAACCCCAGCCTCTTTCTCATTCCCACATAATCAACTGCCAGGGTAGACGCTTCTACCAGGTCTTTTGCTAATAGCTTTCTATAATCCATTTTCATTACCCCTTCAACTCCATCAATATCTATAAACGATCGATAGTCAGGATGTTGTAGCTGTACAACCGGACGGCCAAGTAAGAGGGCTTCTTCTAAAACTGTTGTACTCATACCTACAACAGCAATAGCACTTTCCAAATCTGAGATTAAAGAGCTACCATCTTTTGACATGCAGATATCACCTTTATCTATACTTAAACGAATCCAACGTCTTACTCTATAGCTTAATTTTGCAAATGGATGAAGCCTCAACATAATAGGGACTGACTGAGTAGGATTTTCTAATAAACTTTGAAGTGTCGCAGCCAGGACCTCGTTATCAAAACCGGCGAGTGCACCTACAAACAGATAATATTGCCCTTCCTTTTCACTCCTATCAACATCTTTCCAGTGAGCATAACGTGTACTACACCCTAAGTACAAATTTGTATTCTCATAATACTGTTTTAGTACATTAGATACTTTACTACTATAGACATATATTGCACCCGGTAGTTCTAAACCGCTTGCTGTCTCCCCAGGAAAGCAGATATACCATCTCTTGTTTTCACTAAAAGCCGCATGTTGAACAGTATACCCCTTCGCTTTATATTTCTTTGTAACCCTCCATACAACTCTTGCGTAGGAATGCATTTCATGGATACAGCCAATTTTTCTAATATTATGTCTCTTTACTGTCCCAGATAAAGAGCTCTCTAAATAGTAATCATGGAGCCATCGGAAGCTTAAAGACCAGGATAACCATTCCAGCAATAAAAGGGCTCTATCAAATATTCTACAGTCAAGCCCGGCAGAAGCGTACAAACCACTTTTGATTAAAGAACCGATTAATATTAACTTTTCAGTGAACGGCAACCCATCAATTTTTACCGAATTAGTACCACAACTTTTGAAAGGACCGAATACAAAAAGTGCATCGTCTTTTGCAGTCTCAACATAGGAGGTTTTATACTGGCCTTCTGATGTTTGTGTACCACATAATGATATGACCACTAATATGGAGTCTGTTATTTTTCCATATACTGCATATCCAAATGGTCTAAGATTTGTGATAAGTCTAACAGCACCCTTTAAAGATCCGAAAAGCGTGGAGAATAACAACACGAGAAGCAGTTTGGATCTATGACGTCTTCGGTATACCGGATGCCACAGCATGCAAAGGTCAGGGCTCCTGGCGCTTAAGGGGGAAGCAAAAACTGATGAAGTCAATTTTTCAGAAACCGATCTGGCCGCTATAGAAACAAATTCAGCCGCCAATAATTCGAAATAGTCAGGATCTATTAACTTATTAGATATTGCTTGTGAATGTGACAAATCAGGACATCAAATATTATAACAGGAAATATTCAGAGAACCAAACCAGCTACATGTATTTCATCTTGAAAACAGTTTTACAACGCCACTCAGTCTCGATTTCAACCCAATTTTACTTCGAGCTTCAGGCGTTGTTATCGCATAATAAAACATCTTTATATATTTTTCCAACGTAAGAGATACTATTTTACGGTATTGTCCCCTTTTTCTATAATAGGCACAGTCAACCTTATAGGCAATATTGATAACATTATTTAAGAATTTCGCCCTCGGCATATCAGTCAGATTATAGCGATAGTCTGCATACCCTCCAAGATCGGAGAGATACTCCCGCGTATCTTTTATAATTCCCTTCTCCAGTGCTTGCTGGAACAAATTGGATCCGGGATATGGGGTTGCCAGTGCTGAATAATAATCTTTACTTGTCAAATCCAAACTTACCAGAAAATCCTTTGACTCATTCATTGTTTTTTCTGTTTCCCCTGGAATACCGAAGACAATATTGACGGAACTAGGCATTTCTACTTCTTTCATGAGCGATACCGCTCTGAAATTGTCTTCGACTTTGGTCTTTTTCTGCATTAAGTCCAGTATGGTTTGACTACCAGATTCAACCCCATAGCTTAACCGTTTAAAACCCGCTTCCTTCATTTTCATTAATATTTCCTTGTCAACTATATTTGGTTTACCGCCACTGGAGAAGAAACTGACCTTAATACCACGCTTAATTATTTCATCACAAACCTCATGAAGCCACTTTTTATTTATAAGTATCAGATCATCCATGATCTGAAAAGCAGTTGCACCATATTTATCCATCATAAACTCTATATAGTCAGCAATATACTTAGCAGAATGTTTTCTGTGAAGCCTGTTAAAGTGAAAACAGAACGTACACGCATAAACACACCCCCTGCTCATAATTAAAGGTAAAAACCTCTCGTCTTCCCTGAAGTGATAGTTTCCACTACAGAGGACATCCTTTATCCATCTCCTTTGACACTCGACATAATATTCCAAATCGATCTCATCATATGTTAGAAATGGAATATAATCCAGGCTCATAGGCAGTTCAGGTTCGCTGCCTACATATTTTCCATCTTCATTTAAATGATGCAGACCAGGTATAGTTTTCAGGCCTTCCTTATCAGATGCGTAGCACTTCATAAATTGCTCAATAACCAATTCTCCGTCCGATTCACATATGAAATCGACAGGAGCATGTTTTTCCCAGAGTTCCTTAACCGGCAGGCCAAGAGAACCACCTATTATTATTGGCAACCCATCTCTATTTTTTCTGACCTTCTTAACCAGTCTTTCACAATAGGAATATGACGAAACGACACTCCCAATACCAAGGACGTCGAATTCCTTCGACAATACGTAATCAATCCCAGAGTCATCATGGAGATTAAATTTTTCCGGCTGCGTATTAATAAGATATGGAATGTCCACTATTTCTGATTCATGTCCGGCCCTGCGAATTGCCTGCGAAATATAGAGCAAATGAAGCGGTGGGAAAATGTAGGTATCTCTGAGGTAACGTGCTGGATTCACCAGTATTACTTTCATTCTACCTCCCTTTTAATTTCTGTATTCAATCTGTCTTTCCTCCGGATTTATTATCGTTTGTAACTTTAATGAAAAAGTGCAAATTATTAATCTGATATTCTGTGAGCGTATCTATTACATCTCATGATATATTACCTCACATCAGTTGCCTCAACTACAAACTCACCCATACTCAGGATATCAACTGCACCTGACAATAGTGCACGTACTGCATCCTCTGGACTATTAACTATAGGTTCCTCATGCATATTAAAACTTGTATTAATGATACATCCAACACCAGAATGTTTTTTGTAGGCCTTGATAATTTTATAGTATGATGGATTATCTTCTTCAAAAACAACTTGAGGCCTGGCCGTCCCATCTACATGAACGACCGCAGGAATAAGATCAATCATTGAAGGATTGACATGATACGTCAGGGTCATATAACGACTAGCTATATGGTCTGAAGAATACCCTCTAAGGATATTACTGGCATCTTCATCAAGCACTGACGGTGCAAATGGCATAAACTCTGTTCGTTTTAACCTCATATTAAGTGTATCGTTTATCTCTTTTTCGATAGGTCGTGCCAGGATTGAACGGTTTCCAAGCGCCCTGGAGCCCCATTCAGTTGCCCCATTAAATCGACCAATAATCTTACCCTCATAAATCCATCTTCCTAATTCCTCCTCACAGCACTTTAACCTTCTAACAGGTAAATTGTATTTTTCTAAAGCGTTTTTTATTTCACTTTCTGTATACTCAGGTCCAGTATAAACAGTCTCAAACCCTGTCCAGTGCTCTTTACTATTTAATTTCATATTTACATGTAATGCTGCTCCCAAAGCAGCGCCTGCATCGTCCATGGCCGGCTGTACATAAACATTCTTGACTCCAGGCAGCTCCATGATCTTCTGATTCAGTTTTACATTTGCAAAAACACCACCTGCCAGGCAGATATTTGTAAATTTATAATCTTCAAGCTTTTTCTTCAAATATGCCAATAAAGATTCTTCTGTAAGCTTCTGTATACCAGCAGATAGGTCTTTTGCCTCAAATGATTCTAATTCCTCTTTAAGATAATTTAAATATAACTGATAGGAGATTGCAAAATTTCTTAAAGTACCATGGAGGCTTTTTACATAGTTATTTTGTATAAAGTTTTTCTCTTTTACACTTTCAATAAAAAACTTAACAGGGTCCTCCTGGATTGCCGAATTTTCCTGAAATGTATTTTTCAGGACACCTTCTTCAAACTTGTAAACATCATTCATCAGGGAAAAGGTCTTACTATAATCACCAAATGCAGCAAGACCTGTAATTTTCCCTTCATGTCTATTTACTGTGAATCCTAAATGCCTTGTTACTGACTGATAAAACTGTCCAATAGAATTAAGGTCTTCTATCTGATGGCATAGATCAATTTTACCATCCTTCCCGAAAGACAAAGTCCCGCTAAGTCCGTCACCTTTTCCATCGTTTGTAAATATAGCACAATCTTTCCATGGCGATGTATAGTATGCACTGGCAGCATGAGAACGATGATGGTCAACTAACTCAATCTTTCTTTCTGTAAAACCAATTTCTGCCATATACTTATAAAAAGTTTGTGTCAATGTAGACCTTATATCCGTAGAAGGATAATATCTTTTTATTCCATCATAAAAATATCCCTTAATTGTATTTAAGGAATCCTTTCTCCTGAACAGCTTATTCAGGTGACGATAATTGTATGACCATTCGGAAACGTCTTTACACCCTATCGCAATTTTATCAATATTTTCTGGGCCGATATTATGTTTTTTAAAGATATAATCAATTGCCGCAAAAGGAAAAGTGACATGTCCCTTGATCCTTGTCAGTTTCTCTTCTTCTATAGCATCTCTAATTCTACCGTCATCCAATAAAACAGCTGCAGACGAATGCCCAAAGTTAACCCCAAGTATTAGCATATTAATGTTTTTAGATAATTAGACTCAGCCTGTAAGCTGATGCTTTGTAGTATTAATTGATAATTCACAAACCTTCCCTTACAAGATCCTGTAACCTAAGCATACCAACAACAATTTTCTCTCTATTTAACACAGGCAAAACAGTTATGGGCTTTGCTCTCTCCTGCATGGTCTTTAAAGCAGAAAATGCATGCTCATCCTCATAAACATACACAGGCTGATTATTCATAATGTCAGCTATCTGCAACAAGAATATATTTTCCTCTTTTTCAAGATGCTTTCTAATATCATAATCGGTGACAACTCCCACAATCTTCCCACTGTCATCAATTACAGATACGGCTCCAGCCCGCTTTTCTGATATTTTAAGAATACAATTTTTTACTCCGTCAGACTCAAGAACCAGGGGATTTTCCTCCCCTTTTAACATAATATCTGCTACTTTCAGGATCAACCTTTTCCCCAATTGCCCACCAGGATGCAGTCGTGCATAATCAGCCAATGTAAAATCTCTCATCTTCATTAATGCAACTGCAATCGCATCTCCCAAAACCATAGTAACAGTAGAGCTTGTCGTCGGAGCCATATTAAACGGACAGGCTTCTTCAATATTGCCAATGTCAATAACTATATCTGAGTACTTCGCTAAAGTTGAATTGGAATCACCCATAATTCCGATTATTTTGGCGCCAGCATTCTTTATTGATAGTAGAACACTATTAAGCTCTGTGCTTTCACCGCTTTTCCCTATTGCCATAACAACATCATTATTATTGACAATTCCCAAATCACCATGCATGCCTTCAGCGGGATGCATAAAGATTGCGGGAGTACCTACACTTGACATGGTAGACGCTATCTTTTTTGCCACTAGACCAGACTTGCCAATCCCGGTAAGTATAATTTTTCCACGACAGCCATAAATAGTTTCTACTGCCTCCTTAACTGATGAGTTTATTCTTTCCTGTAAAAGAGAAAGACCCTTTATCTCGATACCAATAACTCTTGTTATCTCTGATTCTATATCCATATGTTTTACTCTTTCATTAATATTTTAAATCGAATTATATTCTCAGCTTTTATGTTCTATTTAAAACGCGCCTTTTCAAACCAGCAACCAAGCTCCATAGTCGCAATATTATCAGCAATCTTTTTAAACGAAATTTCATATCAAATGGATAAACCAGTTTATGCCAGTTTTGATGATAATAAACAAGTTTCTCTTTAAACTCCTCAGGATAATTTAGGACAGTTTCCCTTCTTTCTTTGGAAAAGGAGTAATACAATTCCTCATCAACCAACCCTTTCTCAAAGCAGTCATCTCCCAGTTTTGTCCCTTTGTAAGGGTAGAAAATATTAACACCACTTGAGGACGGTTTTATTCTTCTGTTCAATTTAATGGTATCCCATATCATCTCCTCAGTCTCCCCGGGCACACCTATTATATTTATGGCATTGGTCCCTATTCCGTACCTGCGTACTATATCAAATGCTTTGACAATCTGCTTATTCGACATTTTGCGATTCATAATATCTCTTCTTACGTGATCATTCCCTGATTCAATACCAAATTGTATATAGCAGCACCCAGCTTCCTTCAGGGCTTTTACAAATTCTTCACTAACAACCTCTACACGCAATAAACACATAAACCCAATATTTATCTTCCTTTTATATTCGACTAAGAATTCGTTTCTCCATTTACTATTCAAACCGAAAGTGTCATCGCCGATAAATATCAATTTTGTAGGAATCTTCTTTATTACTTCCTCTATTTCTGATACACACGATACAGGGCTTCTAGAGCGAGGATTATTCCTCTGCAGTCCATATGTTTCTGCGATAGCATGATTACTACAATAAGAGCATAAATATGGACACCCTCTGGTGAAGTAGAAAGGAGAAAATTTATTCAATCTTATAAACTCCCTGTAAGGACTTATCTCTTTATCCGGAAAAGGTAAAATATCCAGATTGGTAAGAAGCGGTTTAAGCTTGTTTTTAACAAGCTTGCCATTCAATGAGTAAGCAAAATTATCAGTGTCCTTATAATCACATTTATTCTCCACTTTCTCTAGAAACTCAATAAATGCGTGATCTGCCTCACCTACAAATACTCCATCTAAGCCTTTACTCTCCAAAATACAAGCAGGATTGATTGTCGAATGAACGCCACCACAGACCGTTATGATATAAGGATTATTTTCCTTAATCATTGAGGCTATTTCGTTTACAAAGCAAAACTGTGATGAGACTGACGAAAAACCGACAACTTGAGGCTTAAATTCATCGATTTCACGAAGGACATCTTGATATCCACTCCTTGAGTTAACATATACTACCTTTGGATTATAACCACGCTCTTTGGTTATACTGACTATTGCCGCCAGGCCGAAAGAATAGCTCTCCTCATAAGTTCCGTTAATATTAGGAAAAACAAATAAGACATTTAATCTTGATAATTTCACAGGCAATCACTCATTTATATTATTTGTAGCATCAATATCACTATACGTAGTTGAAACTTTTTTTACTCTCTCTCCAATATCATATTTGGAATTGTATAGCATCACATCAGACTTGTCTGAATTCCTCTGATCACAATACTCACAAATTAATCCACTTCCTTTATAATCACCACTTGTATGATGCTTCTTAATCTTTTGAAACATTGAAGCCTCAAATATTTCTTTAAGTGTCTGCGTCTTCAAATCTCCTAAAAGCAATTTCCCATCAAAATCAAAACAGCACATATTCACTGTTCCATCAACCTGGATCTGTAATGGTGTATTCCACGGGCGACCACAGGTTCTTAATTGCTTGCTCTGGACAGCTCTATAGTCTCCACTGTCCACCCAGTTATGAGGACACCAAACCTCCAGCAAATCAACCTTATCCTTCCAATATTCTATCCATGACTCCATGTCTGAATCATTGCATCCATACACAACATTGTAGGTCAGCAAAAGGCTAGTGCTACTCTTTATCCTGGATATTTCAGTTAGATTTTTCTTAATTTGCTGAAACAAATCTGTATTTTTTGTCCCATGCATTGCATTATACGACTCAGGAGAATTACCATAAAAGCTTACCCTTATAGAATCCATTCCTATATCTTCCAGCCTTTTAAATCTTTCAACAGTTAATAAAGACCCATTTGTAAGCATAAGAACTTCATAATTATGCTTCTTAGCATAATCAATTTTATCATCAAGCGTTTCGTCTAATAAAGGTTCTCCCATACCTGGAAATGTCAGGGTATTATATTGTGATGTCTCTGAATTAATCTTATCAAAAATATTTTTGAATAATTCCAGACTCATAGACTCCTTCTCTCTTGTGAGTTGATCTCTTGGACAGATATTGCAGTTGTAATTACACTTAGTTGTTACTTCAATACGAAGTTCGTTACTCTCAGGAATCATTTTCACTCCAATAAAATAATTTCTTATTCTTTATCTCTTTCAAACTGAATTTATTGATACGACTTTATCATTACCCCAAATCTTACTATATCTTTGAGCAGCATCCGCCATGACTATGTCTCTGTTTAAACCCTGCTCATAACCCTGAATGAGCCAGTGAAGATAAGCACCTATACGGTTTGCCGCCTTGCCGTCTCTAAAAGGGTCAAATTCGCCGATTATTTCTGACCAATCCCCAAATCCTGGTATGCCTTGCGGTGCATTAAAATGCTCCATGAGTGCGTCAATTGCATCCAGCCAGTTTTTAAAAATCACTTTACCTTCCGGCAACTCGTAGAACTTACTGTCTGGACATCCTTCCCTGTCTATTAATAGGGTGGGAATCCCTTCAAGGGCACATTCCACAGCCGCAGTGCCAGCAGATAGATGCCCATGCAGACAAACATCAGCACTCAACCCTGCCAGTATAGGCGGTGCACTTGTAGTATAGCGACCAGTCTCCTCGTAAACATAGCAGCGGCCAGTTAACTCAGCTTCCATCAACAAATCATTTACTTCTCCCAGTCTGCGCCTTAATGTTTTAGAAGTCTTAGGTTTAAACACAACTCCCAGCCAGGGAGTTTTCAGTACCTTTTCAAGGATAAATCTGTAATTGTCACGTTGTAGTGTATGCCCTGTATGCCATCTGGAATCATCTACAGAATTCTCATCAATAACCAGGACAATCTTTTCAGCTCCACTCGATTTCATCTTTGCGCGTAGATCCATTGCCTGTCTTCTTAAAAGAGGAGTGGCATAGTCTTTTGGATACCCGGTAATAACATGATATCCTATTTTTGAACCAAGCTGCTGTTCGATATTAACACTCCAGTCTGAATGATGAAATGCGATATCTGTATTCATTGCACTGTGTATTCCCTTAAAACCAACAAAGGCCATCTGCCAGACTGCAGAAATCCCTCCTGCCTCTTTTACTGCATCAGCGATAGCCATGTGTTTATTATCATATTTGTACCATGAAAAAAACACCTTCACGCCGTATGCTCTAAAAAAACTATTCCAGTAAGCTTTTGTGCTATTGTATGCTGTAACCAGAGACCTTACACTATTGAACTCATCCTTATATCTCCTGCATTTTTTTTGTGAAGAGACGATCCCTGCATTATCATTGCTGATACATTTCACATTACCATTGGCCACAACAATACCATAATGTTCCAGAACACGTTTCTCCTCTTCAGAATGAAAGTCGTAGAGAACATTACCCGCAGGGAATTCAGAATTCAGCAACCAGAAGAAATCTGACTGGTAACCGTTACTCTCCAGGTTGACATCCCCACGTCCATCCAGATATAATTTTGGAATAGAAGCATCACTTTTAGCTGGCTTGAACTTAAATCTTCCAGATGACACTCTCTTGGAAAGAGCATACAAGCGCGGATACTTTCTTATAAGCCCCTTCAAATCTGTACCATCCAGACCAAAGACTCCCTTTCTTCCTGTTCCCTTCAGTTCAACACCAACACTTAAAGCATATTGCTTATAGATATCCCACCAGGCACGTCTGGTTAACAATAGCTTGGCTCCGGACACATTTGTTTGCTGCTGGTGCCAGGCAATTACATTGATCAGAAAAATTACCCGGCTTACTGATTTCTTGTCCATTATGGATCCATCTATCAAACCCTTTCTAACAAAATCATCAGCCCTCGTATGCTTCCATTCATCTTCATGTAAATACCTGAATGCATCACTTTTGATAATTATTTCCTGAATATCGAAAAGATCCTTCCTCGGAATCCGTAACATTATAAGTTCACCTCGGTCATCTTTAATGTATCGCATTTCAAATACCAGTTTCTTAATCTGAAAGCGAAACAACTTACCAAGAATATTTGCAACTATTTTGCCAGGTCTGGTAGCGTCTATATAATAATGTGTCTTTGGCTTATCATTAGTAACTTCGCCATCCAACAGTTCTTTAAGAACACCGTGCAGAATAGTTCTCAGGGATAGATATTCAACGTAAACCTGCATAGTTCAGTCCAACTGTTAAGTTACAGATATCTGATGACCTCGCCATCTTTTCAATAAATCAGGATTAGCGTTAATGGCAAGGATATCAGGATACCTGTTGACAAGTGTAATGACATCCTGCAAAGAAAATACTCTGTCGGAATTGTATAGCTTACCAAATACTTTTTTCATAAACTCATAATCCTCTGGATAATCAAGTGAAGTTTTCAGCGAACTATGTCTGTATATATCCTCAATATCCATAGAATGTATTTTAATAGACTCATGAGCTCTGAAGAGATTGAGCCACACCTCTGTGTCCGTCTCCTTCTTCAGGTCACAAATCTTTTCAAGCGCGCTGACTTTTAATACATAGCAATTAAACGGAATGTCGTTATTGCTATCATCGTACATGATCAGGTCAGCATCCACCCTCTCATATTCTTCTACAGCACGGTCGATAAGACAGGGGTCAATCAGTGGACAATCGGCCGTGATATTGGCAAAATTGGATGCATTGTAAAATTTAGCAGCTCCCAGCAGGCGCTCAAGCACGTCATCCTCGCTCCCACGAAAGCAGCAGACATTTTCGTTCTCTGCTATTTCCTCTAATGGATTATCCTGTGGATTGGTAGATGTACATATGACGATATCTTCAATATGCGTAGAGTGTTTTATTCTATCCAACATGTGCACGATCAAAGGTTTACCCATCACTTCCAACATGATTTTTTTTGGAAGCCTCGTTGACTTCAGGCGTGCAGTAATTAGAAATGGTGTGGTCATAATGCCTGTTTTAAGCAGGATACTCCACCTTACCAATGATCAAGTCGCATACCATGAGCAACCAAATCTGGTGAGTATTTTCCACCACATTGTAGGCCCTGCTATTCAACCAGAAATTAAGACAACCATTCTGTTTAAGAAGGTTGTCTTCGTTAAAACCAGTAAATGTAATAACCTGCATATCCAACTTCTTCGCCGCCTTTGCCGCATTTATCATGTTCAACGAACTACCACTTGTACTAATCAATATGGCAATGTCACCTTTGTCACCATAAAATTCAATTGCCTTGGAAAGCCACTTTTCGTAGCCGTAGTCGTTGGCAAAACAGGTGATAAGGCTCGGTTCATTAAAGTTGACTGTACGAATGCCTGCCTGCTTTGTAAAGTCCACCGCCGCATGACCAGCAATGGCAGCGCTACCGCCGTTCCCTGACACGATTGCCTTCTTGCCTTGTGCTTTGACTTGTAACAACATTTCCTTCATCCGGACCAATTCTCCAGACACATCCGTTTCAAGCAAGGATTGCCTGTATCGCTCCAGATAGTCATTAATAAATGCTTTGTCATCCATTGACGGTTCCCTTTCTGAATGAATATATGTTATCAACAATGCGCATAAGTTGCAACGCGTCACCAGAAGATCCTATGCGCACGCTCCTACCATCATCAATGGCTGAGAAAAATTCTTTTATCTCCGATTCCGTTGATTTATCGGTATGGTATGTAATATGTTCCTCATCCTCCCATGTAGCCGCCGGTGCAGAGCTGCGATTCCTAGTGATAGTCAGCACCTCGTCTCCATAGGTATTTGAAGACGTCTTCAAACCATTAAGCACCAGACAACCTTTTTCCAGAAAGACCTCCAGAGAAAACAAGTGCCGCCACTGAGTCATGGTGGAATGGAGGGAGGCTGTAATTCCTGTCTTCGTATTTTCCAGAGTGGCAAAAACATTGTCTTCCACCTCCAGATGCCAGTACAGATTTGAAACTGTGGCGTGTACCGAATCAAAGTCACCACCCAAATACAGAAAAAGGTCCAGCATGTGTATACCCTGATCAATGAGAATACCACCACCGGCAAAATTCTTTTTCGATCTCCAATTGTTGTAGAATGATTCATCAACACTCTTTCCATATCGGCCACGCATCCAGAGTACCCGTCCAAAGTCTTTACTGCAGACGATGTCTTTCATATGTTGCACACTCTCATGGTGGCGGTGATTAAAACCGTACATAAGCACTTTACCAGAAACTTTTTCTACCGCCCGTATTTCCTCTACTTCTGCTGCAGTAAAGGCAGGTGGTTTTTCACAGAATACGTGCTTGCCAGCTTTAAGAGCCTGAATCGCCAAGGGCCTGTTTAAATAATTCGGGGTACAAATAAAAACAGCATCAATTGCCGAATTCTCGATGACTTCATCAGCAACGTTAGTACAAGGGAGATCTGAATCAACTTCAACGGGATCAAAAACAGACACGACCTCGGCCTTGCTACTGGCATTAATTTCCCTGCAGCGGGCTCTACCCATCTTACCGTAACCAATGATTCCAACCTTAAGCACTAGAAAGATCCTCTATTAAAATATCGAGCCCTCTCCTGCATCCCTCAAGGAATCTGTTACATGTACTAGCCACGTGAGGAGTCATATAGAAACGATCCGGGTGGTATTTCTTCAATTTTCCCTGGTAAGGCTCCTGCCAGTAAACATCAAAAGCAGCACGTAATCGCAAAGATTCTATCTCTTTTAATAGAGCCTCTTCATCTACTATCGCCCCCCTAGCAGTGTTGATGAGTACGGCACCGTCTTTCATCCATGATAGCTTCTCGCTATCCATAAAATGTATATTCTCTTGACTTTTGGGCATGTGCAGTGTGATACAGTCAGCCGACACAATTAAATCTTTAAGTTCTGATGCTGTATTTTGTAACAGATCATATGACTTTACCTTTAAAAAGCCTCTCATCTTTTCAGCTACACGGGTACCTATATTTCCCATACCTATCACAAGCAATACCCTGTCAGCCAACTGGGCACGGATATGCTTCATCCAAGGTTCCAACGTCCCAATCTCACTATAGAGCATCCTGAAGATCAGGCTACAGGTGAAACTGGCCGTTTCCTCGTAAATTATATCTATAGTCTCTTGTGGAGGGAAGCACACCTTAATCCCCATAGACTCCGCCTCTTCTTTTGGAACGTTATCTCCACTGATACCCACACGGAAAATCCCTTTTAGACTTGTAAATTCGTCTAGAACAATAGATTTGCCTCCCAATAATGCAATGTCAGCATCCTGCTTTACATTCGTAAAAAAAAGACCGTCATCGTAACCATCTAGTGTTGCTGTATTTTTCCAGATTTTCATAGTTTTCTACTCACGATTCGTTAATAACATTAGCGGGCCAGTTCCTTATCAAAATACTCCTCAAGCAAACCTATAAACTGCTTGTCTAATTGTATACCCGCCTTGAATAGCTTTCCATATCCCTTACAAAGTATAAGTCGCAGCTCTTTACCCACATTTTTTTTATCCTTACTCAAGGCGTTAGCAAACTTTTCGATAGGCAAATTACTGATTACATAACCATCCCATATCTGTTCCAGCAGTTCCCTGATCTCCTGCCGAATTTCACATTGGAGGTAGCCCAACTTGACTGACACAAAATTAGCCATATCCATTCCGCAGCTAACAGCAATGCCGTGTGGGACCTCATAATTAGTAAGTGACTCTATGGCGTGTCCAAAGGAGTGACCATAATTGAAAATCTGACGCTTATTTCTGTCGAACTCATCGATCTCGATATAGCTTTTCTTGATTTCCAGACTTCTCTCAATCAGGCCATTTAAGATATTTTTATCCTGCTTTGCTAGTGGATATTCCTTCTTGAATCTATTAAAATCTCCTTCGCCAACCACCACAAAATAGTGACTCATCTCCCCCAGGCCAGACTGCAACTCGGCGCTTGACAATGTATCGAGAAAGTTTAAATCTACATAAATCTCATTGGGTGGATAAAAACCACCTACCTGGTTTTTAAATTCACCAAAGTTTATGGAGGTCTTGCTGCCTATACAACTATCTCCCTGCGCGAGCAGGGTTGTCGGGAAGAAAATCCAGTAAACACCACGGTACATTATGGACGACGTAAATGCGGTAACATCCTGGATAATTCCACCACCAATACCTACGAGCCTATGGTTCTTACGAAAACCTCCGGCAATAAGTTTTTCAATGATGGGGATAAGTCCCTGATAGCTTTTCTGATGTTCATCTGCATCAATTCCAACAACCATGTTATTTTGTGAAATGCCGTTTAGGAGATCCGGATAGAGATCTCTAACCTTGTTATCAATGATGACAACATCTCCTTCTTTTATCTCCCGAGCCAGGACTTGTTTTGAGTCATCAACAAACTGCACCTTATAATCGTGTACGATAGATTTCACCTTAAAGTCAGGCACTCGTAAATCCCCCGTCCACAATAATATTCTGGCCGGTAATGTAGGTATTATGGTCACTTGCAAGAAATAAGACTGTTTTAGCAATCTCTTTGCAATTGGCGAGTCTCAGCTGTGGAATCTTTCCTACAAGTTCATCTATTCCTTTATCACCCAGTACCCTTCTGGTCAGTTCTGTATCTACAAACCCGGGTGATACAGCATTCGCCAATATATTATAGGGTGCAAGGTCTAGTGCTATAGCCTTCGTTAACCCTATCAACCCACATTTTGTCGTGGAATAAGCAGCTCTCTTTTCCTTGCTTACCACACCGAAAATAGAGGAAATGTTGACTACCTTGCCTGATTTCTGTTCTTTCATTTTTTTAGCAAGTGCTTTAGTCACGACAAACGGCCCTCTGAGGTTTACCGTGTTGATCCAGTCCCAGTCCTCATCCACAATCTCATCGATAGTATCTATCTTATTTACACCTGCATTGTTCACTAGAACATCTATGCGGTCAAGCTTCGATAATATTTCTAAGCATTCATTCACAGAATCCGGTGATGTAAAATCCAGGTAGAGATATTCAATGGGTCTAGACTTCAACTTTTCTGATTCATTCAGTTCATTTAAAACCTGAATGTCTGTTCCTGTAGCATACACCTTTGCTCCAGATTCCAGAAAAGCCTCTACCATAGCCGCACCAATCCCTCTGGTCCCACCGGTTATAACAACTGTTTTATTATCAAAGTTTATGTGCATATCACGCAAAAAAATCTAATACTGCATACGATCCAAATTTGTATCATGACTCCTGGAAATAACTATATCCAAAAGTCCCATTGCATCTCTATTAAGCCCAACCCTTCGCTCAATCGAGGTATCCTCTGGCATTGCTAATAGTTTGATACCTATATAATCAAGCATTCTTATGTCACATGCTGCTAGTGAGGCTTCCATGTTTCCAGCAGTCATCAAACTATCATCTTCGTAATACTCCATATTACCCTCCCTGGCAGGAGGCATGTGCGTATCTTCCCATTGTCCATATTTATTATCTTTTCTGTCTGTTACACCCGAAAACATTATTCCGCTCAACATGCCTGACCGGGCCACCTCACTTATGTGTTCAACTGCACCCAGTACATTTCTTTTCTCAATTACAGAACGAGCCCAATTAATAGTAATACCCACATTTGTATTAGTTTTTTCATTGGCTCTTGAAACAGAATCTATCTCATCATCCAAGTCCAAAAACCCTTTTTGAGGCTTAAACCCTTCAGAGTATGCGTCACAGTGTTCTATCACAATCCTGGCGCCACACCAGTCCCAGGAGGAGATCTCCAACAAAGAATCTAGAAATTTTTCTGCACAACCAACAATATTGTTCCTGGCGTTAGACGGTGACGAAGTAATGTGCACTGCCAGTACCGCGTTTTTACCTAGATGCTCGTTTAACTTTCTTACAGATAGAAGTGCCCTCTTGTATAACTCTATAGCTTTTTTTCTACTCTCTTCAGATTTTGAGGCAAGACCAAAATTTGAATCAGTCTGCAAGCTTTTCATAGTTCCAGGTACACATGTAAGTACATTCTCCCATGATGGGTCAATATTCTCCAATAGCCACCTATCATCAAAAGGATGCAAACCATCACCCCAAAAAGGCAACTCCAAACCTCGAATAGATGGAAGTTTCTTTAACTCATTGAAATATTGTAGCTCTGTTTCCTGGTCCCATTTATAGATATTTGGGGACGTTGCATATGCACCAACAATATAACGGTCTCTTTGTTCTTGTGCTGAATCACCCATTCAAGTATTGCCCACCGCAAACATCTATTCCAACTCCCGTCATATATGCATTTTCTGGATTTATTAGAAATTCAATGGCACGGGCAATCTCTTCCGACTTTGCAATTCTCCCCAAAGGAATCTTTTCTTCTATTTCCTTTAGTTTATCCTTGCTGACATTTTCCGTCAACATTGGCGTCATAGTCATACCAGGATATACTGAATTGATCAAAACATTGTCTGAGGCCCACTCAATAGAAAGCTGTCTAACTAATGCTCCAAGTGCCGCCTTACTGGCAGTATACTCCATGCCGGAAAGTTCACTGCAGCGACGTGCCGCCAGTGAGTTGACAATGGCCACTCTGCCACGATTCCTTTTAAGAACGTTAAATGAATATTTGAGAGTTAAAAGAGCTCCTGTAACATTTGTGGCTATAATATTATCCCACAAATTTTTATCAAAATTCTCAATTTTTTTCTGGGGGGCAGCAATACCAGCAGCATATACCAGTGCGTTAATATCATCATAATGTTTCAGTGAGACATTAAACAGCTCTGCAACCGATTCCTCCGAACAGACATCGACTTTAAATGTTTCAATTCCTTCAATATCCATCGACCTTCTGCCTGCTACTATTAGTTCGTAACCTTTATTCTTCAGGTACTGTGCCGTTACCAGTCCAATACCAGATGTCCCGCCAATAATAACAACTCTATTTGATTCAGACATTGCTTTCTCCCGGATAAACGTGTGCGACATCTGCACGGCTTACAGCCAGGCGGATTGCCAGTTCTTTACCAGCCGCGGTTATTTTATGCACCCTGCCCTTCTTCATAAATACGATATCGCCTTTTTTTACAATCTTCTTTTCTCCCTCAATTTCCCATTCCCATTCCCCCTCAATTATATACCACCATTCGTTCCAGGCAGGATGATAGTGCCGTCTATTTCCTTCACCGGGAAGCTGAGCAAGGATTGTAGCTGAATTACTCTCAGTTTCAATTACACGCCTACTCCATGGTGCAGACCTTCCATTTTCATTAATTATTTCAGAAACATTTATAATCTCCCGGTTTGCATTGTAGAGATCGTTTCTTCTCAGGCCGTCCTTCTCAAGTATACTCTCAACATCAACTTCTACATGTTCACACGATTTATCATCGTAGTATTCAATCTCTCTATCAACATTGCGATTCTGTGACATCATTATTTTTTCTATTAGCAGAAAGTCCGCTTCCTGATCTATATCAATAGTAGACAACCCTCTTAATTCAAAGTATCCAGTCCTACCTTCACCACCATGATATGCGGAGCCGTACTTTTCCATATTTTTTCGAAATGTCTCATACTCCCAGCCCATCAAGACTGTTGCATATGCCTGTACTGGCTTCATTGTTTGAGACGGTGGATTCACTTTTAACTTGTCATAATTAACAGGCTCATTTTCATAAACGCATGCTATCTGTTTATTTTCAACTGAAATCAACGTATCATAATTCTCACGCAACATTTCCCTGGCAAAGGCGTTGATTTCATCTGCTGATATTAATGGTGACGTCGGAAGGACCTGAATCAGAATTTCGCCAGAAACATTCTCTATGAAATCCAGTGCAAATTCGTCATTGGTTGATTGATCGGTTGCATATTCGTCCGGACGTTTATAAAATGATATGCCATGTTGATCAGCAATTTCCTTGAATATCAATGCTTCAGAATTCAAATATATTTCATCAAAGCAATCACATTGTTTGACTGTATCAATAATATAACTGATCAACGGTTTTCCATTAATCAGGCGCAAATTCTTCTTTTTAACCCTGTTACTGCCAAGACGGGCAGGAATCATACAGACAGTTTTCATCTTGCTCTCCATTTGTATTAAATTGAACTATAAATATTTCTCATTGTATTCCAAACATATCCTGTCCAATACGTCCATGGCCTCTTTGCTTGCACCCTGATCAATTGCATACTGCCTGCGTTTATCCATCTCCTGCTGTTCATTTAACTCTTTTCCTGGAGGCTCCCAGCCACAACGTTTATAAATATCCAGCGGTATTCCATCAGATATCTTTTCTCGTGGTACATTTTGCTTCTTCATTACCTTACGTGTCTTAGACGTCATCCTGGTTGCAAGGACCTCTTCAAGCCTTCTCATATACGGCCAGGGATCAAGAACGAATTTTTCAAATGGAATCGTTACTAATTGCCCCCCGTAATCTTCACTGAATTCTCTCTTAAATGATTCGGTGAGATCAGAAATTTTCTGCATTTCGTAAATTGCCCTCTCAACAGGATTGGATCTCAAAAATAACTCCTCCTGTCCAAAATGCCAGCATGGAAGCGATTTGCCCTTATGCTTAATAAAAAGTTGAAACTGGCGCGCAGTCCCTGATGGCTCAGAAAGATTGATCTGACTCAGTGTCTGTTGTATCAGCATATATAATGGATGTCTGACAACTTCAACAAGCACGACTCGCCGACCCAAAGCTTTAAGAATTGGTTCACAGTAAGCAAGTAAGTTGTGTGTAGCAAAATGCAGAATGGGCTTCTCCTCCTTGATGCGCTTTGGAATAATTTCATCCCCTTTTGAGAAAAGCCTTTTTACATAAGTCAAGAAATCTACATCACGAAATGCACTTGAAAGATCTGTCGGCCTGAAATTCGTGCTCCGGCTCATCATAGTTTCATAAAGCACAAGATCCATTTGAATCCTAATCATAGCTTCTGTAGCATCATCATCTATTTTACCCAGGTACTTTAGGGCACAAATATTCTCAAGCTCTGGTGAATAGTTTAATAACTCAACTCGATCCATTGCAGCCACAATGGCGGTGAATAGAGTTTTTCCGCAACCAGCCTGTCCATCTACTAATACAAGGTCTTCCAGCAGTATTTCATCTCTAGCGGCTATTGGTTCTGTCATCATAAATCTTAGAAAATATGCGCAAAAACAGTTTTGCACAAGATCAAATTAATATCTTGCTGAGCTCCGTTTTACGTCTTTTCCAATCTATCCATAACCACAAGGTAATGGCTGATAATGAAAGTAGCGATACAAGTAATCCTAACCAGAATACTGCAATATAGATGATATCATCAGAGTTATTACTTATATAGACACGTCTGTCTAGCTCACCCTGATGCCCTGTTCGTTCCACCTCGTTTTGTGCTAAAACCTGACTATGATCAGTTTCAATTTTATGCATTCTCCAGATTCTGGAATGATTAAAGACAGATGCCGCTATAAGAAAGCACAACACTGATAGTGCAAATTTAATCTTATTACTATTGTTGTATTTCTTTATGAAATCATTCATGTTTATAGACGCGATTACAGTAAACACTAAAACAGGAATAAAGATATATCGTGAAGGTATATACTCTTTATTTATCAACGGCATAAAATCTGGCAATAAATACTTTTTAAAATTCCCTATTGACAAGACAAGCATGTACAGGCTTGGAATACCTAGAGAATACCAACCACTAAACTGAACCCTTTTCCCCTTCATGAAACTACCGGCATAACCAAAATATATAAGTGCACAAGCCCCTATGACTCCTAAATAAAAACTATATTCCCAGGAATGGAAAAACCATGGTGATATCAGCGTAGGAAGCTTAATAAATGCAAAAATAATATTACTGGTATAACCTGTCCACAGTTCACTCCTACTTCCAGTATCTACAGTAACCAGTGCAGGAAAGATACGAATTGACGATGTTATAATCGCTGTAGCGAAGGAAACTAACGAAACCTTCCACAATTTGTAATTTACTAACCCCCAAATTAAAACAAAAGTCACACAATTCAAAAAGATGTGTAAGGATCCCAGCCACAACATACCAGACAAAGCAATACCTATTAAGAGCCCAAATCGGATTTGCGTTCTAAGGTTTTTAATCACGGCTTCTGATGCTCTGAAAACATAAATGATGATGAATGGCATGAGAAAATACCCCATTTGAGCATCACCATATGCAACATATTTTTCGACAAAATATCCATTAAAGTTAAACAGGATAAACAAGAACGTGAATGGCACTAACCCTAAGCTGTAATGTTTTTTTATCAATATACAGCCATAAAAACCAACTGAATACATCAACAACAAGTTTACCAGGTAGAAAGTTGACGAATCCAGAAAATAGATTAAAAGGACGTGGGGGGCAATTGTATAGCTCGGGGCAGCAAGAAATCTTCCCTGTACGGACCTGATAATATTATCAATTTCAGGTACGTGGTATGGAATTACACCACCTTGTAATGCAGCCTTAATAACACCAAACATCTGATTTATTTTAACCCAGTCAAGGAAATTGAATTCTTTCGTTTCAAAAGATGCTGCAATAAAGTTTACAATACCAGTAGAGTATATCTCCCTGCAATTAAAAGGATATACCAAGTTGCAGAACAGGAACCAATGCAGAATCCCTACAAAGAATAAAAATATTAAGAAGTATTTATTGTTAAATGTTATTGCTCTATACACTCCGTACCACCAAATACTATATATTTTTCCTTATTTGCCTTAAGCCTTACAATATTTTTTCAACTTGCTTATCTATTGCCATTAACCACATCGCTTAAATCTTTCACTCTTATGTAAAATAACTTCATATGTGGGATAGCCAAGCTTCTTACATCTTTTTACGCGAATTAGATGTTCAATAACAGAATAAGGTCTTTTAAACAGGCTATTGCTCCTCTTAAGCGCAAACAGATCCAGCGCTTGATGAAATGTCAACCCCATAACCAGATACAATATACCATTGATATAAGTTGCACTTACAACCAGAATCAGATAAATCTCAATGGTATGAAAGATACACATTCCAGCATACGGAATCTTATCCTTTACAGAAGGAAGCCATTCTTCATAATATTCAAACATTCCTTTAACATCAAATCTTTTGAAACTCAAAACGTAAAATATATAATGATCAATATCTATAACAATACTTCCTATGGCAAATAGAAAGATTTGCTCAAAACTCCAGAATGGCAATAGAACAACTGACAAAATTGCTGTATATTTTACGTGTTTAGTCAAACGCACAGAATTATTTGAAATAAATAGTTTATAGTCAGGTTAACCTTTCAATAAAACATGTATGATTAATTGATACAGACATGACTTCTGAGCGTAATCATTGCAACGTAACAAATTTCCCTGATCACAGACAGAAACGTTTCATACCTTCAACTTTAGAAATAGCAATAAGGGCTAAAAGCTCAAACCAATTCTTCGCAACCTTAAGAGCAAGCCGTATCAGATAAGCCCACTCATTACAGTCGAGAAACCATCTTTTTTTCATCTTAAACCAACCAGATGTACCGCTGTCTCTGGACAACAACTTCTTAACAACTGCCCACCTGAATGAAAATAATAGATTATATTTAAGAAGATCTTTTTTCAGCTCAACCTCGGTTGTACCAACGGGTACATAGGCAAGCCGCCTGGAATTAAAAGCACCCTGAATAAGAGTACCGCACGCATTAAAGTTTGACCATTCATTATCTATGTTTAGACGTCCCTCTTGCTTCGCTATATCATATAGTTTCGTACCAGGATATGGGGTTGCATCATTAAATCTGACATAATCAAGATATTTACGCGCCAGCATATAGGACTCTCTTCTTTCTTCTTTAGTTTCAGTAGGTAATCCCAGGATAAAAGTACCTGAAATCTGGAAGCCAAGCTTTTTGGCTATTTCCATACCTTCTATGTTTGCTTTGACAGTCTCCTGTTTTTCTATTATGCGCATTACCCTTTCCGACCCGGTCTCCAACCCAAAATTAAGAGTTATAAAATTAGCGGCTTTCAGGCTTTTCAGTACTTCTTCATTACAGTCATCACCACGAACCTGTCCCTGAAATGACGCTCTCTTATGAAACCCTTTCTTGATAATAAACTCACACAAATCTATTATTCGATTTTTATTAGTAAGCATACTATCATCTGAGAATGTAATAAGATCCTTATGGTATTTGTTTATAATTAATTCAAGGTCTGCAGCAATCCGTTCTGCAGGATTGTAACTAAACCTTCTATCCGTTATGCTTCTCTGGCTGCAAAAGATACAATCATAAGGACAACCTCTAGATCCCACAACGAAGCCAAGGTCGTATTTATCCTGATGCTCTTCATAAAGGTGATAAGGAAAAGGAGGTAACTCCTCTATACGTGGACCTCGAACTATTTCATTGTGAACAATTTCTCCATTCTTATAAAAAGTCAGGTTAGGTACGTTTTCAGGATCTGTCCCTTCCTTTAACGCCCTGTACAGCTGCTCCATTGGAATTTCACCCTCTTTCCTTATGACAAAATCAACTAGCCCCGACTTGATAGTGTCTTCAGGCAGTACAGTCGGATGAATACCTCCAAAAACTATTTTTGCATCTGGAAGAACTTCTTTAATATTTCTTGCAATAGTAAATCCTCGTGCAATACTTGCAGTCATACAAGAAACGCCAAATATATAAGGTTTTTCACAGGATCGGGATAATTCTAGAATATCTTCAGGAGCTATCTCTTTAATCGCATCATCCCATATTTTAACATGATGCCCCTTTTCCATAAGGTAAGAGGCAAGAACACCAATTCCAATGGGTACTGCTAAAGGTACATATCTTGAGAATACTCCCAATCTTGTAACCCTGTTTTCCTGTGCATTGATTAGTATCATCGGTTTATCAGCCTTTTATTTCATCAAGTAGCGTTTAAATATTCTTTTAGGAATAAGCCGAGCAATTCTGGTTAGAATGTATTGAGAGAAAGGTATATTGATTTGCCTGGAACATCTAGAGGGTTTAACAATTTTATGTATACGATATGCCGCGTTTGAGTAGCTGATCCCAATAACGCCACTCTTTTGCAGCATTCTACCCATATTAAAGACTATAAACTTTACCCCGCTATCGGAATTTTCCAGGCACAGATTTTCAAATGCCTTATTAATGGCAATTCTTGAAGACGAATAGCCAATTCTATCTCTGCGGCTTTCTCTATAAATGCTCATACTTGAAATGGCGCTAAAAGAGCCTTTGTTTCTCTCAATAAAATAAGGCAGAAAAAGCTCGACCCAGTATAGTACTCCGAAAAGGTTAACATCGTAATTTTCTTTAAACCTGTGCAATTGGAAATTACTCTCTGAAATATCATCAATCGCACTACCAGCACAGAATATTATCCTGTCCGGAATATAATCAGCTTCAACCATTTTGTTAAAAATTGATTTTACCTGGTCTCCCTTACCGGTATCACATTGTTCATACCTGAACATCTTCTGGCAATTTTTATCAAATTCTTTAAGGTCAAATTCCCTTCTTCCGATTCCCCATACTTCATCACCAGAATCCAGAAATTCCTTAGCTATATAAAGTCCCAAGCCGCTTGATACACCAGTAATAAAGATCTTCATATTTCTAGAGACTCTTTAATCCCTTTTAAATACACCCTTAGCTTGAATATATGCCTGGTTAATAAACTGACTCATGGAACCACCCAGAAGAAGACTCCAGTCATTCTGGGTCAGATAGTAACACGCCTCACAGGTGTTAGTCTTAATAATGTGATCATAAGCCTTCTTAACTCCTACTTTTTTTACATTCAGGGCATCAAAACTTTCATTTAATGAGGAACATGGGTACATAGATCCATCGGCATCAATAGCGATCTTCAGCTTACCGTAATAACAGGTTATCAGGTTAGCGTTTTCGGGAATCTCATCTCTATTCAATCTTGACTTGTTAAGATTAAAAGGCCAGTTTATAACATTCTTCAGGGTAGGATAGAAAGTAAATATCGGGAACCCTTTGTCCTTTAACTCAATCAGTTTACGCATAGTATCTCTGGCCTCTTCATCAGTAAGCCCCAGGTCCTGGTCTTCCTGCCTGGCAGTAAGAGGTTTAAGAAGTAGACTGAACTGTTGATAGTAACCCATTTCTTTGGCTTGTTCACATAAGTACTCGATATCTTCAATACTTCTTTTTGTCAACGTTGCATGCACCACAAACTTCAGCTTCTTCTCCCTTGCAACCTTGATGGCTGCCATTACTGCCTTGTAAGTACCTTTACCTCTATTGTAGTCATTATTCTCCTCTCTTCCGTCAAGGCTTATACACAAACTATCAACATCCACAACATCATCAATTTTTTCCGGCAGGAGAATTCCATTAGTCACAAGGTTCACATACATTCCACTATCTTTTAAATAATCAATAATTTCTTTTGTGTCATTTCTGAGTAAAATTTCACCACCATGGATTGTAAAATGGACAGTACCGAGACTTTTACATTCATCAATCACCTTTTTCAGCTCATCCGTCGTAAAATCATCTATCTTCCTGGCAGACCAGTTTCCAACACAATATTTACAAGCCAGATTACATCGGTCGTTAGTATAAAGTAAAACTACCAGAGGCTTATTAACATTGAGAACTTTGCATTTCAATATCTCATAAGGCAATCTTAATCTAGCTCGAAGCTGTTTGTATTTGTTAAACATTCTCTTTCATCGATTTACTAAATATTTTAGCATAAATAATACTCGTTATTATTGAGAGGGCCATAAGGGTTTTCTTAAAATCTTCTATACCTCTAAAGGCCTTGAAATATCTGAAGATCGTCCTGGGATTAAGATAAAATTTTAAATAAGCCTCCCTGAGCTTCTCCTTAAGCAGTTCCTCCGTCAGCCCAGATGGAATAAAGGCCGGTTCGTCTGAGAGGTAATTAATTCTTTCCAGTTTCTCTTTATCAAAAGTACCGTATTTCTCCGCCATATCCCACAACTCCGTTCCAGGAAATGGAGTCATATAATTGATTGAAGCATAATGTGAGGGCAACTTAGTCATAAACTTAATTGTCTCATCTATAGTATCCTCAGTTTCATTAGGATGTCCTATAATAAAATAGGTTTTAACTACAAACCCTTCATCGTAAGTCAACCTGCACGCTTCTTCTGCCCTCTTGAGGGTAATCCCCTTCTTTATAGTCTTAAGAATATTACTGTTTCCTGATTCAACACCGAGCTGAATCATCCAACATCCTGCCTTCTTAAGAACCTTTAGAACATCCTTGTTTATATTATTTACCCTGGCATTGATTGACCAGCTCAGGTCCAGACCTTCACGCATTATACCCTCACAAATCTCCAGAGCTCTAGGTTCATTGATAAGGAAAGTATCGTCAAACAGAATAAGCTCATTTATGCCAAAATCTTTTTTAAGCTGCTTCATCTCTTCGAGCACATAATCCGCTGAATGAAACCTTAAACCAAATTTACCTTTACCGCTGTGACAAAACACACATTTATGAGCACATCCACGCGAAGTTATTATTCCTGTGGCAGGAAGCCTTTTATACGCCAGAATACTGGGTTTATACATCTCTAGAGGTGGATACAGGTGTCTAGCAGGAAGAGGAAGTTTGTCCAGATCCTCAACTATGGCTATACGGTTAATTTTGATCCTATCGTTTTCTCTGTAAATTAACCCGTCAATCTGTGGAAATGTTTCCGGATCAAAATTGCCATCCAATAGTTTAAGAAATGACTCCTCTGCTTCACCCCAAATAGAGTAATCTATCCAATCAAACCCCATCCCTTGCTCTGGTAATCCATACACATGTGGCCCACCAATCATTGTAACAGTGGAAGGAGATCTATCCTTTACAATCCTTAGCACCTCTATGATTGTCTTGAAATTCTCTGAAAAACAATAAAAACCCACTACATCCGGTTTGTTTGCTAAGATTTCATCAACCAGGCTATCTGTCTCCTGAGCAGAAATGGATTTATCTATAATTGCCACACTATAACCATTCTTCTCTAAAACAGCTGCTATGTAACCAATCCCGAGGCTTGGCAACTTATAGTAGTGTTTTGTTAATATATAGCTGGAACTTATAGATATAGAGGCTAAAACAACCTTAGCTTTTGGTTTATTGTATTTCACCAGTTATATTACTTTTAGACTTCCCTCTCTATCCATAAAAGCCGAGAAATCTTACTAATACTTTAAGCCTGTGCAAAAGAGTAACTTTTGTAGGTGGAAAGTAATTCTTAATAATTATGATTTTTACAACTACGGATAAAAGATAAAGCAGATAATCAGGAAACAAAAAGAATAGCTTTTCATACTTTCTAGTCTGGGGATACTTGACAATTAATGAAAATATTTTTTGAGTTTTTTCAAGAATTTTTTTAGTATCCTTATCAAAGATTAATGGTGTTGTTTTCCAAGTATTCTTAGGAATCTTATCGAGAAGCTCTTCCTTAAAGTTACCCTTCTCTACTGCAATTCTCGACAGTTCCATTCCCGGATAGGGCATGAAAAACTGAGCTGTTGGGTTATCAGGTCTACATCGTATATTAAGATTTATTGTATCACGAAGTGTATCGACTGTCTCGGTAGGCAAGCCTATCATATTTGATACACTTAACTTAAAACCATATTTATGGATCAGATCGGAAGCCCTGATAATGTCCGTATCCTTCATGTTCCTTTTAAGTATTGTATTCCTCAGGGTCTCATTGCCGGTTTCAATAGCCATCCTTACAATGTGGCAACCACTTTCTTTCAGTAACTTCAGCATATCCTCTTCAACATGGTTAGCCCTAACATAGCAAATGTAGGGGATCCCTACTTTTTGCTTAAACTTGCGGCTAAATTCTTCAAGCCACACCTTATTCATTACAAAGATATCGTCTTCAAAAATAGCAAACTGGCAACCATATTTGTCTTTAGTTTCCTTTACTTCCTCTACGAAATAGTCAACGGACTTCTTCCTTAATATCTTACCTTTCCCTTTAAACATCTCGTTAAATTTATGATTAAAACAATATGTACAAGGATAAGGACATCCCCTTCCGGATAAGAATGATTTAAACTCCTGATTTCTTAACAATGAATCCTTATCATACAATATCTTTCTGTCAGGAAAGGGCAATTCATCTAAATCATCTAGAAGAAGCTCTAAACCATTTGTCTTTGTGTTGCCATTTGATCTAAAATTAAAACCTTTGGTATTATCAATTGACGATCTGTCATCTCTAAAACATCCTATTAAATTTGGAAGAGAAATATCTGACTCTCCAACAGCTATTGCGTCTAAGGCAAGCTCATTTAATGTTTGTGGATAAAAAGTGGTGAGGGGACCTCCCGCTATCTGATAAACATCGGGATATCTTTGTTTTATTGTTTTTGAAAGTTCAATGTACGGCCAGTGTGCACCATACATTAATGAATAAGCAATTATATCCGGCTTAACGGTTTCTATCTCTTCCAGGATTCTCTTATTATTATTTGAATATATTAGTTGTGAATCAAAACCCTTTCTCTTCAAGATTGAAGAAAGATTCATTATGGACAACTGTTCCGTCAACAGCTTTCCATATATTATCCAGGCAAGTTTGACCATATTAAGATTTTACCTTCATCTGTTTTTTAGAGTATTTTTGAAATTGTTCCACCATACACTTGGTTTGCAATTAAACACTTCGTTGTATTCATCAAAACAGGTGTTCCAACAAGCATAACAATCTTTTTTCCTGGCTACATTCTCCCAAGCTTTCTTAAATCCCACATCCTGGATACTTAAAGCCGGAAACTTACCAATATGCTCCCCACAAGGATAAACCTTACCATCACCGTCAACAAAACACATTAGCTTTCCCATATAGCATGGTATATGGGAAAATTCTTTGGGCCCAGGTTTTTTACTGGTAAACTTTCTTACTTCATATGATACCGGCCAATTAAGAGCGTTATTATACGTTGCCATAGAATAGAAAACCGGCCAACCCTTTCTTTTGTAATCAATAAGCTTATTAATTGCATTTTTAATAGCCTCTTCCTTTACCCTGCAAGCAGGATCGTCTGTATTGTCTGTGGTCTGCTCGTAAAGAAAATTAAACTGCGCACCAAATCCTATCTCCCTAGCAAGGGACAGAATATGTTCAATGGCCCCACAATCAACATTGTTTTGTGTAAGCACCGTACTGGACAACACCGGTAATCGATTTTTCTTGGCGACTTTTATGGCATCTAACGCTTTTTTATAACAGCCAACGCCCCTGTTCTTATCGTTTGATTCTTCATCTCCGTCAAGACTTATACAGAGGGAATCCAATCTCTTGATCTCCTGAATCCTTGCCGGCACCAAATAACCATTGGAGTTCATTCGACAAATCATCCCTTTATCCTTTACGTAACTAATTATTTCACCAATGTCTTTTCTTAATAAAGGTTCTCCTCCCTCCAGGTGTACTAACTTTGTACCCATAGCATGCAATTCATCTATTAAATTGAGCCAGAATTCTGTGGGAAAATCCTCAATATCCCTGTTAAAATAACTACCATAGCAATATACACACTTCAGATTACACCTGTTTGTAACAGTAAGACTTACTGTCAGTGGAATCCAGTGCTTGGTAACATTGGCCTTTATTATTTCGCCTGCAAACCTGATCTGTTTAAAAAAAGACATTATTTATTCTCTTCTTATAATATAAAATCTAATACACTCTTGTCTGTTGATTCAGCATATTTGTAAAATATCATCAAATGGATCTGTATACCATATTGGTCGTATCCGGACACATACACACTTGCAAGTGTGATTTTTTATTGGAATGCGAGCTAGCGTGTTCAGATATAAATGGATGGGCCCTCTCCCTGACAGTATAGACGTGGGTGGGGGTACGGAATCAAAGCATCTCTGCAAATTACTCTAATCTGTTGATTTTTCAGCACCAACAGGTTTATAACGTTCTGATGTTATTGTATCTTCCTCAATACTGATCTTTTTCTCTCTAAGATATCTATCTCTTACTAACCTCAAATAACCTCTTATGACCTGTAATAGTGAAGGAAATGCAACCGCCTTCGACGTACCACCCTGTCGTATATCCAGCCTGTAAGGAACTTCAGCAAATAAGTAACCTCTTTTAATCAATCTAATCAAGATATCTGTCTGGAAGAAGAAACTAGAGCTTCTGTACTCAAGTTCCTTTAAAATAGCTTTCCTGTATAAGACAGTTCCATTTGTGTAATTAAGATTAATTTTAAATGTAGAATTAACAATAAAACGATAAACCCACGAGAGTGTATTCCTAAAAACGGATCTTACTTCTTTGTTAAAGACAAAGGGGATTATCATATCAACATGCTCTAGCAGTTTATAATATCGTATAATTTCCCAGGGATCATTTTCATTATCTCCGGGAATTACTACAACGGCATCATTACGGGAGTGATCAACCCCATCCCAGAATGACTTACCTAATCCTTGCGGCGTATCATGATTAACCATTCTCACCAATGGATTACTTGTGATTACGCCCTCAACAATTTCCTGCGTACGATCGGTACTTCCGTCATTAATAACTATGATCTCCCATTTAAGATTAGCTTTATTAAGTACTTCAATAGAATTATCTAAAGCCTTCATAATATGCTGTTCTTCATTTAAAGCAGGTACGATAACAGTAATAGATTTCATCTTATAATTTGCAATCTAAACAAAATTAATGTGTTCAGGTGGGTTCTTTAAGTCCCAGAGAAACTTGTTTATATAATCCTGGCGGCAACCGATGGTACAATCACAATGTACATCAACATTGTCTACAACATCCTGTTGCACATTCCAATATCTGTCACTTTTCACAATATCGTAGTAAGACTCCTTGTTAATATCTCCCATTATGAATCTCTTCTTTTCAAAGAAAGGACCGCATGGATAAACCTTGCCATTCCCACTTATTTGGCCCAGCAAAGGAGTACCGTAGCAAATATCGTATTTCCTGATACCATCTCTGTAGTTCTCTGTATCTCCAAGTATATTAATCTTATTCCATTTAACTTTCACCAGATAGTCTAGAGTACTAAGTCCCTCCGCCTCCTTTAAAACATCTTGTATCTGCTCATAGTCTTTTGGGTTAATGCCCAGTTCATGATATTCTGTGTCTGAACACTGCTTTATCTGCAGATAATCCACACCTAATTCGGCACCGAGTTCTGCCAGATTAATAATTTCATCAAAATTCTCAGGGATTAGGACCATCTGAATCCCAATGGTACACTCGTAGTTATTTTCCTTTCTAACCTTCACCATGGTCTTCATCTTTTCCACAAGCATGTCGAAATTGTCTTGTGAAGTTTGGTGAACCCTTGTAAAACCTTCACGAGAACCAGCACTCAGATTAATTCGGATATACGTGGCATCACGTAATATATCACTGACTCTATCCATGTCCAGTTTCAATCCATTAGTACCAATAGCCATATCAATACCCAACTTTTTTGCAGAGACTACGGCATCATACATGGCGGGATTGAGCGTAGGCTCGCCGTCACCAATAAAGGCAATACCCTTCACATCCAATCGACCACAGTCTTCAATAAATCTCATTAGAGCGTCTGGTTCAATCATCTGCCCCTTCGTAAAGCCACCCTGGGTAACACCTATACAATAAACACATGCAGTATTGCAGAATTTAGTAAGCCCCATGTCAATGGTAACTGGTGCGACCCTCTCACCCTTTTGCCACTTCAATATTCTCTCTATATGATAAATAAGCTTATGTCCGTCTAGTCGGAATTTTTCACCAATATTTTTAAAAGTATGACCGGTATATGTATTTGGTTGTTTCTCTCCGGACTCCTTTACTACGATCTGATCTAATTTCGACCGGTCCACGATCTCTCTGCCCGTCCTAACCTTGTGACCACCACGCTTCTTAGTGCTTAAATGATCAGGTATATTTGTATATGATTTTATATCTTTATCTGATTTCATTAGAATAGTTCCATCGCAAAATTATAAATCGTCGTTTATACATTACAATGATAGTTTACCTGCTGTCCAAACCTGGAATTGGCGTTGCTTCCACCTCTCCGACCACGTCTCTTTTCCTGAAGCAACATCTATGATTATCTCTAAAAGTTCATCTCCTAGCTTACTTATAGTTGTTTGTTCCGTTAATAATCTACCCGCATTAAAGTCAATATCCTCAGGCAACTTATTAAATGTAGAATTATTTGAAGAAATCTTTATTACCGGACAGATAGCATTTCCGGTTGTCGTTCCCTTACCGGTCGAAAAACAGACAACTGTTGCTCCTGATGCCACCATACCTGTTACTGATTCAAGATCACCTCCGGGACCCTGCATAATACTTAAACCATTTTTCCTGACAGGCTCTGCGTATTCAAGAATGTCTTCAATAACAGTGGAACCGCCCTTCATTACAGCTCCTATGCTTTTAATATAATTATTCAATAACCCACCCTCAATATTTCCAGGAACAAGATTATCATTGAGAGTTAAATCAAGCTTTTTTGCAATATCAATATACCACTCAATAAGATTACTAAATTTCTCTGCTATTTCAGACGTCCTGAACCTGGGTAATAGCATTTCGTAAGTTCCCAGCATTTCAGGAATCTCAGATAGAATACCAGAACCTTTCCCAAGTATTACCCTGTCAACCGCATCTCCGATAACAGGATTGGCCGTAATACCTGAAAACGAGTCAGAAGCCCCACACTCTGTTCCAATAACAAGCGCGGAAACAGGTGTTGGTTTTCTTTCAACATTATCAACCTCAGCAAGTCTGTGACTGATTATGTTGACCGCCTTATCAATGGCCAGTCTGGTACCACCACTTTCCTGAACTGTTATCCAGTCAATTGGCTTTAAATTCTCTGCAACGGTATCATTAAGACATGAGAACATTTTCTCATAGTTTGTCTGCTCACATCCCAAATCAATAATAAGACATCCACCAACATTAGGATGCCGAATGTATCCCTTTAGTACTCTCAGAAAACGCTCAATTTGTTCATTGGCAGCACAGCCACATCCTTCTGTGTTTGAAATAGCGACAATACCATCAATATTCGGATATTTAGCTTCTACATCTTTGCTGCTTTCTAGACAACGTACAATCTGATCAGCTGTTTCACTGACACACATAGATGTGGGGACAGCCAGATAGTAATTCCTGGTCCCGGTGAGGCCGTTTTTCCGAATATAACCTGAGAAGGTTTTGTTTAAATACTCTTTATTATATTGAGTTGATGAAGGCGGGTGAAAATCAGTTATACTCGTTTCAGGTATAATGTCATTAACCCTTGAAGAAGAAATCAACTCTCCCTTCATAATACCTTTAGATTGGCCAAAAGCAAAGCCGTTTTGCCTGATAAATTCCCCTTTCGGAATATCCTTTATAGCAAATCTGTGACCCTTTTTTATCTGTTCTTTTATTTCTACAAGTATTCCGTCGTACTTCAGAACCTGACCTGAACTTATGTCGTCTTTAGCAATTGCAACTTGATCTATGTCACACAGCATAACAATTGCAGATTCCTCAATAGATTTTGGCATAAAATGTAATTATTTCTTTTCCTGTTATGTCGAATTCAATACTTTTCATTACTCAAACAATAATATTGTTCAATCATATTCGTTGAAAATACGTTAATCAAACTCACTTCTTTTGCCAAAGAGAATTAATTTTGCAAACGTATAGATTCTTCCAATTTGAAGCATCTTAGAGTTTCCAATAAAGTATCTGTTGTTCCTTAAAGTAATTTCACCATTTCCAAGTAATCTGTCCAATCTTAAGTCAACTATCATCCTGGCATTGTATCTCTTAATAATTTCTTCTAACGTTAAACCTATTCTTGACTCGGACAACTCTACCATAATTCTGATTCGCCTGGCAGTTTCTCCGAGTGTAATTAAATTAAAGTAGCAGAAACTCAAAATAGCATATATTATTGTATTACTCAGAAGGATTAATAGGAATTCAATCCATGAAATTGACGATATTAAATAAATGCAGGTTTCCAGGAATACGAGACTAATTAAGCCGGCCGCAAAGCCGGCATAAACCGACTTCAACAACCTTATGTTTGCATATCTGGATAAAATCTGCACTAGTGCATTCACCAGTAAGCCAACCATAGGATTTACAACCTGTAAACAAATGAGAAAAGCTATGTCATCCTCCCTTTTGCTCTAATCGCTGTAGTTTTCTGAAAGACAGAATAATCTTTACCATTAAAAGACCTTTGGGGGTCAGATGGTATCTCCCTTTATCGACATAAGCGTTCTTATTAGTTAAAAGATCCTTGATACGTGGTTTAATAAGAATATTATCATTTACCAAATCATACAATTTCTCTTTCTCAATACCATTGATACCGGATTGAGCAATAGTATTAACAAGTATTAATGTGGGCACATCCACCTCAAAACCCGGATAGAGTATTACATATCCAATTGTCAGGACTCCCAGGAAGATTAATATATGAAGATATTCAAATATACCTTCCGGAATTGGAACACCAATCATTGTGATAGAGTTACCATATTTATACAATGCAATCAGTCCCACTATTATTGTACAGGAAAAAATATAAAGAATTGCCATTGTTTGTCTTTTGGGCAGTCGTATTCTCCATATAGATACATGCACAAGTAACGCTATCGTAATAATAATTGTACTCCATAGTAGCACTGTCATGGGATCACCTAAACTATTTAATAAAAATTCAAATTATTTAAGCACTTCTACCGGATCAATACACATATTTTCTGCAAACTCATTCCTATCAAGAAACGGGAACAAATCTTCCAATGGTTTTGAAATAATTGTCCCATCAGGCTTTTTCAATGAAGAGACCCTTGGTATCAATGGCTGGTCTTCCGGCATCATAATTTCACATATAAAAGGTCCCGGCTCAGCCAGGATTTGTCCGATCCTGGAATGCAATTCATCATGATTACTGACTCTTTCTGATTTTATACCATAAGCGGTTGCGACCTTAATGATATCAGGACAACTATATCCACTGTCTGGGTCAGAACCAATATATCTTCCAAAATGATTCTGCTGCATCAATTTGATAGTTAAATACCCTTTATTATTCAACACAAACAATAATACAGGCAAATCGTAATGTACTAAAGTCTGAAGCTCCTGTATATTCATTTGAAGAGCACCGTCTCCACTGATACAAATAGTCTTTTTTTTGCCATTTGCAAGACATGCTCCTATAGCACCTGGAAGTCCAAACCCCATTGAAGCATGACCACTTGAAGTAAAAAGGCGCTGGCCTTGTTTGGTCTTAAAGGTTTGCATGGTACAGGTAAAACTGGTCCCCATATCAGTCACAACCACAGCGTCTTTATCAAGTTTTTGGGAAAGAAAATCTACAAAATAAAATGAATTGACTCCCTCTTTGTTCCCCTTGTATTCCGGCAAAGCAACAGGATATTTCTTTTTCCAATTGCTACACTTTTGGAGCCAATCTTCAACCGGCAACGTAATTGCCTCTTTTTCTAACTGTGATATCATACTAACAATAAATTCTTTTGCATCTGCGTTGACAGCAAGATCCGGATTAATGGAAGGCTTTCCTAATTCTGCTTCATCTATATCAACTATAATTTTTTTTGCTTTCCTTGCAAAAGTACTATAATTATAACCCACTTGAGGAATAGACATTCTTGTACCTATAGTAAGCAGTAAATCAGAATTCTGCACTGTAAAATTCCCTGCTCTATCACCCATAATACCACTTCTACCAATATAATGTTCGTTATCAGTCGGGACTAAATCACTTGCCGTCCATGAAGAGATAACAGGTATCTTCAATTTTTCTACTAACCGACGAAATTCTGCTTCCCCTTTGGAAAGCCTTATTCCATAACCACAAATGAGGACCGGGCGTTTTGCCTTCTTAAGCATACTGATACACTCGGCTACTTGCTCATTAAGCACCTGTTGATTGTCCTCTTGCAGAGTTTCCTCCGGTATGAAAGAAACCAATTCATCAAGGTTTATCAACTTACCTTGCGCATCGAGTGGAATATCCAGCCAGACCGGACCGGGTCTACCGGTTGTTGCAAGATGCACTGCTTTTTGAAGATGATATTTAATCTTATTTGAATCCATTACTGTAACCGCATACTTTGTTATCGGCCGAACAAGCTCTACAATGTTTGACTCCTGAATTCCAAACTGTCGAAGCCCGGTAGCCCCTATCAAAGTATCTGATGTTACCTGCCCGGAAATAAAAATAGTTGGAATCGAGTCTATCCATGCACCACAAACACCCGTAATTGCATTTGTCCCACCAGGGCCGGAGGTAACCAGCGCCACACCGGGACTGCCGGTAATACGCGCATAAGCCTCCGCCGCCATAGCCGCTGCCTGCTCATGCTGAGTTGCTATATAGTTCAAATTTTCATTTTTCCCAAGAGAATCTACTAAATGCATAGCTGCCCCACCACTAACAGCAAAAACATCTTTTGTTCCAAGCTCGGCAATAAAGGAGAAGACATAATCTGTTAGTTTTGTCAAGCGACTTGCCCTTTCTATAGCTAAGATAATAAAATTACTCAAATCTTGATTTTTTGTACTTTCACAAAACTCTTTATAGTTTACTAATTCACCTACATTGAGGTTACTTTTATCTGACTTTGATTCTGAAATCTTGCCGATGGCGGAGACTAATGTATCAGGGCTCAAGCTGTCATCATACTTATTAAAAAAATTACCATTTCTAATTGTAAAAGTATAATCTAGAAACCGCTTTTCGACGATTTCATCCAGCTGCGGTTCATGGAATTTAAAACACTTCTCCGGCCCAAAGACCATATTATCTACTCCTTCATATGTTGCACCTTCACGACCATATTCATCTTTCATACGTACAAGGTCAGTTTTCATAGGAGGAGATTCTATTTCCATTACCCAAATCCCGTTTTCAGATGCAGGCTGTATAGGAAGAGAACTAAAGGCTTCAGTAGAATGAAATGCCATTTTCTCAATAATCACTCCATCCATGGCATTCAATTCAATCTTTCCATCTAAATGATAAAATGTAGCATTTCCCGATAAAAGCACCAAACCTGTCGTTTTGTTTGGATGGGAATGCATGGACGTCTTCCTTTTTCGCACTATATGCAAAAGCCATATTGCAACCCAATCATTTTTAAATACCAAATATTCGTAACCCCATGGCTTCTTAACTATCACATTGGAATAATCAAAAGATTCCATCTCCTGATTTTTACTTCCTGTATCATGCATGTTATCAGTTTCTTTATTGCAAACTCTATGGATCATCTGGTTTCCCTCATCTTTAAGACGATTTACTATTCATTTCCGCAATTACTGCTTTCATAAAATCTCCGTTGTTCCTGTAATGAGGCGACGTAATTAGATTACCATCAACAACAACATCTTCTTCAAGGTATGTTGCACCGGCATTCTTGATATCATCTGCAAGAGCAATATATCCAGCAGCCCTCCTCCCCTTCATAATTCCCGCAGAAATACACACCCAGGGACCATGACATATTGCAGCAACTATCTTATCACTTTCAAACATCTCTTTTACAAAAGCCAGCACTTCTTTCCTAATACGAAGCCTGTCAGGAGCTTCAAATCCTCCAGGTATGATAACAACATCAAAATCAGCGGCCTGTAAATCTTTGGTATCCATAGTAGGCCTGGAAGGTACTCCATATTTTCCGTGAGCATCTATTTTATCCGGAGTGGCAACCTCTACATGGTAACCTTCTTCCAATAGTCTATAGTATGGATATGTAAACTCTTCATCCTGAAAATTTTGAGCAGTTATTATTACGGCTCTCTTCATTTTACTCTCCCTTTCTGTATATTCATACCCAAGTATTAATCCTCAAAATTAACTGTTCAAATAAAATTGCAATTGTGATATGTCATTAATAGCATCTACATTATCCGTGGCACTCCAGTCCACCAATCCTGAACTACGACCAACGAAACTGATATTATTTGTGCGTGCCGCATTCAAATCGTTGATAGAATCACCTATGTATAAACACAACTTATTATCCCATTCAGTCTTCTCCATTAATGAATTCATGTTCGATTCCTTACTTACAGGCGACCCCAATATTTCATCAAAATAATGAGCAATCTTTCGGATCTGGCAAACCTCTCTTAACTCTTCCTGATCAGAACCAGAAATAATGGCAAAATTATATTTGTCACAATAACAAGATAAGAATTCAATAGAGCCTTTTACCGGTTTTGCACTAATAACTTTATCTTTTACCAATTCAGAATACCGTTTAGCCAGTACTTGAACGTCAGCTTCTGTTATCGGCTCGTCCCGAATTGCTGTAAAGAAATATTTTATCTTTTCATAACGGGATATCCCCCCATTTAACTTAGCATATTCCACCAATTTCTGCACCTGGTCATATGGATAATCTGCAAAAAGCAATCGGAAACCTTCAAATCTTATCTCATTCGTTTCCGCTAATACTCCATCAAAATCAAAAATTAGGTGCTTGTATTTCACTGTTCATCTAAAGTAAGGAAATTAAACAAAGTTCACATGCTCCGGAGGATTCTTTAAATCCCATAGATACATGTTTGCCTCATCCATTCTACAGTTTACTCTGCATTGACCTGGATCAAGTTCACTTTCCACCCAGCTAAGAGACTTCCGCCTTTTCTCCCCTTCCCAAATCTCCTTAAAGCTACTTTCATTTATGTTGCCATAGAGAAACCTGTCATCACTAAGATAAGCACTACACCCCCATACATTTCCGCCGGAATCTATATAAGACCAGAAAGGAAGCACAAGACAATTTTCATAGCTCCGAACACCCTGATCCCACTTGTTCATTGTGCTGATACGAAAGACTACATTAAACTCTTTCGTATTTAATAATGAAAGTTTATCAGCAATTTGCTCGTACTCCTTATATTTGATATTCTGATATTTATCTGTTTTACTGAATAAATGTTGTGAATATGGTTTTATTACCAGATAGTCCATCCCTATATCCCTGGCAATCTCAGCCAAAAGCACCGCTTCATGCTGGTTTTCTGGAAGCAGGAGGAATTGCATACCAAGAACACATTTATAACCATTCTTTTTCTTAATCTGTACAGCAAGAGACATATTTTTAATTACTGTGTCAAAATCAGAGGGTTTAGCACGGTGAATATTTGCATAGGTTTCACCTGTTGACGCATCAACACTTACCTTTATCCATTCAACGTAACCAAGGATTTTTTCTGATAATCCCTCATTTAATAACACCCCATTCGTGGTTATGGCAACATCTATACCTGATTCTTTTGTGTGATAAATTATATCAGAGATATCCTTATGCATAAGAGGCTCACCTTCTCCTGCATACATCACACTCTTTAACCCAAGATTTCCCAATTCGGCAAGCCTCTCTTTAAGTATACTTGTATCTAAATATCTCTTTTGATACTTCATATAATCGAGGCCACAATATATACAACGATGGTTACATGTCCCTGATGGGCTTATCTCCATATATACAGGATAGATCAGGTCACCATCCCGCCACTCTTTAACTCTCGAAACATGGTACATGAGTTTATGGCTGTCTATTCTATATTTATCCATTATTCTGCAGGTTTATGTATTGTGTCTATTTAAGAACAGTATTTACAAACTCAAATAACTCATATTTTTCCACTGATTTCTTATTACCTACAATCTGGACAGCCAAAGCTCCAACGGCATTTCCAATAAACGAAACCATGTCTAATGGCATACCTTTAATAGCACATGGTGCGGTAAATGCGAAGAACGCATCCCCGGTACCAACAGTATCAATGACTTTAGATGAAAAGATAGGTGTCCTATTTGTTTCATCTTTCCTGGTGATCCCAACTGACCCCTTTTTGCCTAATGTCGTAATAAAGTAATCAGTATTTAAATCCTGTGAGATCTTCCTGACAATGCCTGCAATATCAGAGTATCTTTCCTGTGCAGCCAACCTCAGCTCTGGCTCGTCCAGGCAAACGTAACCTGGACTGTGATATTTTGTAATAAGATTATACCCTGCATTAGCAGCATTTGTTTGTGTATTAACCGCAACTTTCTCTGGTGACTCCATGATAACTTTTATCATCTTATCAGTGATGAAACCGTGACCAAAATCTGAAATTAGCACCAAATCGTATTCTGAAATAATTGATTTAATATAATCAACTACACTTAATTCACAATCCTCACCTATGTAATCACCATTTAGATAATTGATCTCAAAAAGTTTCTGGTTCAAGTATTGATTAATATATCTTTTTTTCACAATGGTAGGGCCATCTGTTCTGTAAAAGAATTTTGCATCAATGTTAGGTTTTAGAGCGTTCAAGATAAAATCTTCCCTCGACTCTTCTTTTCCCAATAAAGTTACCAGATGAATGTTATTGCATAACCCTGCAATATGGTTGGCAATTGCAAAAGCGCCACCGGCGAAGACCTCATGATTTATATATTTACTCACTACCAGATGTGCCTTCGCAGATTTACTAAGCGAATCACAATAATGATATTCATCGATGATTCCATCACCTATAACCAGGACATTCATGTCTTTTAAACTATTTAGGCTATTAACAATATCATTAAAACTATATTTATTAGAAAAGCGTTTCAGGAAATCTTTTGTTTCTTCAGGGTATATTTCCAGGAAATTATTTATTATTTGAGATGAACTGAAATGAAACCCGTCTGTCTCAAAAATCCTGCTTTTCCCAAAGTAAAACTCCTTTTCTTCTTCAAATATTTTTTCATGTATATCACGATCTCGCTCCTTGTACGCCTGTCCTTTTGCAAATACATCCGGGTTTATCCTTGTTACACATTCAAAAGGAACCTCGTCATCTACAAGGCAGACAAAATCAACCAGCTCTAAAGAAGCAACATTATCCAATCTCATGCTTTCAGGAAAGATCGGTCTCCCCGGCCCCCGCCTTACATCCTTATCTTTAACAACAGTAACAACAAGTAGATCACCCTGCTTCTTTGCAGAAACGAGATGCTGTATTATGCCGGGATGAATGAGGTCGAAGATTCCATGGCTATGAACAACAGTCTTGCCCGATTGTTTCAGGTCCGCAACCTTTTCAACCAGTTCGTCTATCAGTAATATTTTATTCTTATTTTTCTGTTCCATCTGCTGATTACGCTAATTAACATACATTAATAATTTCAAACTTCTTTGTCTGGCGATTTAGTACAAAATTAATTAGGAAATTAATCAAAGCCTTACCATTTCAACCTACGAATTTTGTGGATTAAAATGCTTATTTAGTAACTCGGTTGAAGAAAAGACTATTTCGTTGGTAAATTTCAGTTCTGCCCCGATCTCTTTTAGAACCTTAAATTCCTTTTGAATTTTACCTGTTTTATCCTCCAGATTTCTGAATTCCTGACCCTTAACATAGATATTCGGTCTTAATAATCTTAAAGTTTCTTCTGCAGTTGGCCATTTATTTACAGCCACATAATTGACACATTCTAATGCTGCAATGGAATCTATCCTTAAGCCTTGATTGAAAACCGGCCTATCCTGGCCTTTATCCACATATTCATCCGGAGTAACTGTCACAACCAGTACATCCCCCATCTCCTTTGCTGCCTGAAAATACTTGATGTGTCCCGGATGCATAAGATCAAAGCACCCATGACAATGAATTATTTTCTTTCCCTCAGATTTAAGATCACGAAGTATCTTTTCAAGTTCTCCAAATTCAACAATCTTCATTCAGCGCTTTCCTCAGATAGAACTGATACGTCTCCTGTTTTATTACCCGAATTAATCTGTGCAACCTGTTGATTTTCAATTTCATTTATTGCAGCCCAAAGAGCCGGGATGGTATCCGAATGTCTTCCCTGCACATAAAAGCTCTCTCCTCCATCGGCCACAGTCCTGACAAGCATAGTTTTCCATGGCCTAAAGAAATAAGCAGGATTATCTTTTGGCGGCTCATTCTTAAAATTATCCGGAAGACTATGAAGGTCACATACCAGAGTAGCAAAATGCTTGATCTCCTGTCCTTGCTGATGAGCAATATTTCTTGCCATACTAAGAGCTTTTAAAAAAACTTCCGGAGCCATCACCGCACTACCAAAATTCATTACTACTCCACCTTCCAACTCCTCCACAACTTTCGTAAATTTCAAGAAGTCACGGTATGATGTCTCCCCTGTAGCAGCACCATCAAAATTCGGATGTTCATGTATAATATCATAGCCAATGCCTACATGGATAGTCGCCGGTATTTTTAAGCGGTAACATGCCGCTAAAATACTAATATCTTTATATGGAAATTCACCTTCCAGAATAGCTTTACCTACGGCTTCTCCCATACCCTGACCGTCCAGCTTACATGCTACATTAATAATATCATTTATCTGGCCGGTCTCTTTCCACAGCCCAAATTGTCCTTGACTTATATATTTGGCAACTTTTTCAGTTGTTGCACCCACAAGAGCAAACTCAAAATCATGAATCATACAACCACCGTTCATCGCGACACAAGAAATGTAACCTTTTTCCAGCAGATCAATTAGATATTTCTGCACACCTGATCGAATAACGTGACCTCCGATCATCAATATTGTAGATTTAGTATTCCTTGCCTTAATAATCCGTGGAGCTACTTTTTTTAAAGGCTCATCTATATAGTCAACTTTACCTAAAGGCATTATTTCACTACTAGCTAACTCATGTTCTCTCTTATTCAACGGTTCCAGTTTTAGTCTTTTTCTATCAAACATTCTTATATCGAATAATCAACATATTGTTTTCTGAATAGTAACATCGCTTTCAGTTATGTTATCGGGATATGTTCATAATGCTGGCCTGTATATTTTTCCAAATGTCGATTAAATGTTTCAAGCATTGGTTTATGCAGGGCAAAGGATTCCTCCAGCGTTGGGAGATCGCTTTCTCCCGTATCAAGGATCTGTTGCACAGCAAGACACGTTAACTGACTCTGTAAGGGAATCTGAAATGTTACCTCTTCCCATTCATAATTTGACCCTTCCTGGACTTGCAGAGCCTTACTTGAACCTTCCAGAATTATCATACTTGAATTCGCATTTGAAATCAGGATAACATCAGGTGTTTTTGAGTCCTTACAATCCATCAGGGAAACCCTGCAACCACTGTTTGTTTCCCCCCTCAGGTTTCCACTAAGCTCTATAAACCCATTTCTTTTACTTTCTTGTACACCACTATCAATATTTGACCCATCTAAAATGATCTCATTTTCTCCTGTAAGAAAGGCAAATAGATCAAGCATATGTATACTGTTTGAAGCCATACCCCATCCCCCACCGGTAACATGCATATATACCTTTTCCTCTGAACACAGCCCCTGCTTTAAAGTCTTGTAAAATGGGTACATCCTCCTTGTGCAATTCACCCATGCCTTTGTTCCGTTCTTTTCAAGTAAATCTATTACGCCCTGAAAATCTTCCACAGATTGAAAGGCAACTTTCTCCAGAATTAAAAATCTCACTCCTACCTGTTCCAACAATTCTTCGACTACTTTTCTGCGTACTTCAGAATGAGTTGCTACGATTGCTACATCAACGTCACTATTCAGTGCAATTAACGATTCGAAGAACGAAATAGACTGAACAAGATTATTAGCGGGCATTTCCCTGTACCTGTCTTTGGCAGTTTCAAGTGAGGAATTGTCAGGGTCAATAACTGATATTTGAATAGCCCGATCAATCCTACTCAACCCTTGTAAATGACGTGACCCTAGTTGGCCAGCACCGATTATTGCTATATGTGTCATTTCCCTTTATAAAACCCATAATGTCTAAATTGCCGTCCATCCTCCATCTACCATAATAGTAGCGCCCGTAATGTATGAAGCAGCATCTGAAGCTAGAAACAGGGCTGCAGAAGCAATTTCCTCTGGGCGACCCATACGTTTTAATGGAGTCTTTTTACAATAGTTTTTCACAAACAGGGGATCCTGCTCATCACTCTTACCAGCAACGTGCCCAGAAATACCTCCGGGACAAAGCGTATTTACCCTTATGTTGTATTTTCCATAATATGAGGACATCAAGCGTGTTAAGTTCGTTATCCCACCTTTAATAACCGCATATGCCATGCTTTCACCCATATCAGTGCCTTCATAGATAGACAGATCCTGTCCAACTACTCCATAATTAGACCCGAATTGTATTATTGATCCACTGTTAGCATTATTAACCATCGCTTCAGCCACTCGCTTAGCCAGCCATGCAAAAGAATTCATATGTATATCCACATTTCTTTGAAGAGATTCAAGAGTAATTTTCTTGAACGAACTATCGCCCCAGTCTTCCGTACGCGGATATGAACAGTTAATAAAAGCATCCGGACAGCCAAATTCATCAATAAGAGCAGAAAGATTCTCGTCCAGCTTTGCCAATTCTGCACAATCAAAATTCCTATAAATGACATCAAGGCCTCTACCCTTCAGAGCAACTACCAGCGCCTCTCCACCTTCATCATTTACGTCCAATACAAGGGTTTTGGCACCTGCAGATGCGATAGCTGTAGATACTTCTTTCCCTATTAAACCAAGGCCGCCTACAACAAAAGCAATCTTGTCATCAAGGCGGTATTTACGCATATAATCAATCATGGCGTTTACCCATACGTTTACTCAAGATGAACTCTACAAAATCCCATTCTAGTGCGGTATCAATATCAACTGATCTCTCTTCCGGCATAACATAAAGCGATGTCTTTTCAGTAATCAGTGTATCATTGTCCAACAAGGCCTCCCGCTTCCATATGTAGATAGAAGCATTCGCATCGTAGACCTGCGGAGCATCCTGCCGGCGTACTGGAGATTTGTCCAACTCTTTTACTATCTTAACCATCCCATTCACCTTTTCAACCATGTTAAAATATGGATTCTTACGTGCGGGACTGGCGGTAATCAGTATATCTGCATCCTCATCCCGGAACTGAATGTAAGCATCTTTAATATCCTCTACCAACCTTAAAGGTGAGGTTACATCCAAATCTACCAGCACATCAAACTGTTGACCATAGTGACTCTCTGACTCAAGGAATGCATGGCGGATTACGGGAAGTTTGGGCGCTTCATCTGTAGCCATCTCAGGAGGCCTTAGAAACCAGGCTTCCGCACCTAAATTCTGTGCTGTTTCAGCAATTTCCTCTGAATCAGTGGAAACCACGATATGTTCAAAGAGGCCACTCTCTTTAGCCTGCTCAATAGTATATGCCATAAGAGGCTTCCCATTAAGTTCTCGCACATTCTTATTTAGCACCCCCTTTGAACCTCCACGCATACCGATAGTACACAGCCTATCCATTATTATATCTTCCACTCCCTTATATCATTTATCAGGCTCATGGTTTCCACTCCTTCACCATAGGTACAGGCATTAACCGTATTACCGGAAAGTAAGTCTTCATGTTCCGCCTGGTAAGTCGCATTCCTTCCAAGGTCTGGCCATGTATGATTTGATGGTTCACCATTCTCATAGACTGTAACTGAATTACCAATAAGGTCAGCCTGGATACTGATTCCTTCACCATCAATAATTATCTGGCGAACAGGCTTGCGAGTATAGTAGTTCAAGGATATATGTACTTTAGCCCCTCTTTCAGTTCCGCCTGTAAGCACCAACATATCGTCAGTCTCTATCTCCAAGTCCGATACTTTTTCATTTAATGCATACTCGAGTTTAATACTTCCGGCAAACCATTGAACATAGTCCAATTCATGACTCAAATCCAATAGTACTCCACCACCTGTACTCTTTTTCGCACTATATATATCTCTGTAATTTCTTCCAGGACGCCAATCAGGTAAATAGGAACCACAAAACACATGTATAGACCACAGTTTTCTTTTGTTAATTTTCTCTTTTACAAGTTGAATAATAGGGTGATATCTAAGGTTGTATCCCACCCAGACGGAATTATTCTTGATCTTTAAATCGTGGTACTTCTCGTAAACAGGCTTTTCTACTAAGATTATTTTTTCTCGAAAGTTTTCCTCTAGAAAGTATAGCTGTTCATAATGCAGGGAAGTGTTGGAGGCAACCACAATATAGTCTGGATCAAGTTCTGCGATCTCATCCACTGCTTTAATTGTCTTATAAGGCACATCACTCTGATTACTCATCACAGCAACGTCGTCGATTATATCCATGGAATCCAGTATACCCAAATGCCTTTTTCCGATTGAACCATAGCCTATGACTAATGCCTTCAATTTCATATTATAACTCTATCAATTCATCGGCCTTAAACTCTCTTATTGCCTTTTTCCCAAATACCTCGTTCCATTTCATAGGACTAACACCATCTCCAGGACGCTTAACGGTGATATTCCCTTCGGAAAATATTTCTCCTTTCCCAATATCTTTTGCGGCAACAATACTTTTACGGGCTATGGGTTTGTTTTTCAGCTCTGAAGGCGATGGACGCTTGACCCCATCACCTATAGACTGCTCAATATTCCGAATAGCTGTAACCATTGCCGTTAGCTCTCCCGGCCCCAAGGATGCTTTATGATCGGGGCCTTCCATATTTTTATCCAGTGTAAAATGTTTTTCAATTATTTCAGCACCTAAAGCTACCGCCGCTATAGGCACCTCAATACCGGTTGTATGGTCGGAATAGCCTACTTTTACCCCAAGTTCATCTCGAATAGAAAGCATCGCCATTAGATTAACATCTCTAAACGGCGTGGGATATTCAGTATTACAGTGCAAGACCGTCACTTTTTCCCTTGGCGTTCCAGTCTCTTCCAGGGCCATCAGCGAGGCCTTAACTTCTTCCATCTCTGACATTCCAGTAGACATAATAACATTGACTCCAAGACTGCCAATTTTGTGCAAGTAAGGCAGATTTGTAATTTCACCTGAAGGTATCTTGAATGTTTTTAGACCAATTTTGTCCAGAAAATCAATACTGTCCAGGTCAAATGGAGTCGACAAGAAATCAATGCCCCTTTTATCACAATATTTTTTTAGTTCTACAAAAGCATCAAAACTAAGTTCCAGTTTTTTTGCCATTTCAAGTTGTGATTCAGACTTATCTGTATACTGCTTTTGATATTTTGCTTTTTGTGCAAATTTACTGATTACTTTTTCAGAATTGAATATTTGGAATTTTACAGCATCTGCACATGAGTCTATGGCGGCATCTATTAGTTTGAAAGCTAAATCAATCTGACCGTTGTGGTTTACTCCCGCTTCAGCTATTATAAATGTTCTATGCATTCAGCAATATTACGACATATAGAATCCATTTACTAATTCTGCTATTCTAGACATATCATCTTCGCTATACCTCGAATCAACTGGTATTGAAATCAGCGTCTTACAAAGATCACTTGATACACCATTGATTGAAGGCCAATGAACAGGCAAAAAGATTCTTTTTGAAAATAGATATTCCCTTAATTCATCTCTACGGCCGACAGATAAAATATAAAATGATGGAAACTTTGTTTTTATTTTAACACTCTTGTCGCTTAGGTAGCTATCAAGAACATTAAAATTTTCTACTCTAGCGGAGTATTCCTGCTCTATTCTGCCCATAAAATCAAATAACCGGAATAAACTGCGAGACGATATATTATATATCTCGTCCTGCATATCTAATGTGTTTTCTGCCTGCTTGAAAAGGGTTAGATATTCTTCCTCAGAATACCTATTATCTTTTATATATTGATATTTCATATCTTTTGCCATGTACTTAGTTTGCGCAAAATCTGATCTATTCTCTTTTATTAATTCGTCAGGCAGCTTAAATGTTGACTTAATTAAACTCCCATCCGCAATAGGTGATATTTTCCTGAAACTGTTAAAACCTACCCAATTATCTATATTCATAGAGTTTTCAAATTGTGGCAAAAAAACATTGTCTTCAACAACAACTGTATCCTGATCAATAAAATCACAAATATTATGATTTTGACCAAAATAATTAATTACATACAAGACGTCATAATCCTTTGTTTCTATACTTGTTGTATCAATTAAGAGATCACTATTTATATTATAAAAAGAATAGTCTATTTCAAATTCATTAAAGATTTTTATCATGATTTCGCATAGAAAGTTTGGAACCAAAAACTTTTTTGTTTTTAATTTATGCAATAATAGCTTAAGTGACGACCTGCCTGAATCAGTAAAGTACTCATTGAGCCTTGTTTGAATTAAATCAGCCTCTCCGCCTATTATTCTCATTTATGTTATAACCTGACTTATATCCAGATCAAAAAATCCTTTTTTTAATCCTTTATTATCTTTTAAATATCCCTGGATCTTTTCCACAATTTTTTGTAACCCACCTTCACTCTCATATGGATTTTTTACCTTTTCTAATGTGCTCTGAAACCTACTAGAGAACAGGGATTCAAAAGCATTTCTAATCGATGCTTTTGTTGGTTTGCAATTAATTATGCTTTGCGCTTTAACTCTTCCTTTTTGCCTGTCTCCAACATCAATTGTGCCTATCTTGAAGCTTGGTGCCTCAACGATACCACTGGAAGAATTTCCCACTACCGCATCAACAAATTGCAGTAAAGACAAATATCTAAGTCGGCCCAAGGATGTGAAGGAAACGGAGCTTTTAGGATTTCTTTCAACATAGTCATCAATCATCTGATTAATCACCCTTCCATCTGTATCTGCATTTGTTTTCGTAAAAATCAATTGAGTGTCCATTTGCTCCTCTAATACGGACAATAGATTCTGAAATTGCTTCTTGCATGTATTAACCTCTAAGGTAACGGGATGAAATGTAATCAAGACATTTCGTTTATCAAACCGAATCCCCAACGTCTTCTTCAATTCAGTTTTTGTAAGCAACCTAATATCCTTAATATTATCCAATCCTGTTTCACCTACACTAAATACGCTATCAGGATTCTCACCTAACTGAATTACTCTTCTCCTATATTCTTCTGTTGCAGTGAAATGCAAATGGCTCATCTTTGTTATTGAATGCCGGAAAGCATCATCTATAACACCCTCTGTGACTTCCCCTCCACTGATATGAGCAACAGGTAACAGGTTTACATGCGCTGCCGCAACAGCTGAGAATATTTCGTACCTATCTCCCATCACAACAACAATATCAGGTTTTAATTTGTCAAACTCTTCTGCAAATGAAATTAAAGCCAATCCCATTGTTTTTGATATTCCAACAGGCGAGTCGGAACTTAGCAGGATTTCAATTTTCCCGTTAATATCAAAACCGTCGTTTTCAATTTCCTTATAGGTGTGACCAAACTCTGGAGAAAGGTGTGAGCCCGTAACAATCAATTGCAGTTCTACTGTTTCACAGATTCTTAATTCATCTAAAAATGGCTTAAGCAAACCGTAATCTGCTCTCGAACTTGTAATCACACAAATTTTTCTATTCATCTGCAAACCAATACTGAATCCATAATTCTATTTTGATAAACATGTAATATGCTTTTCAACCAATTCACCGTTTCTGTCCTCGATGATATTCTCATAATAAGAAATCCGATAGCCGATATTACAAAATATTTGATCCAGCTCATCCCTGCTATAAAAAGATTGAACCCCTCCATTTGACAATTTCCCCTCGATATCGGTAAAGGTGTTTTTCGACAATTGTTTGCCGGTTCCATACCCTGTTGTCTTTTTACCAAAACAGCACGTCAAGAAGAACCCTCCTGTTTTCAATAAATCGAAGAACTCTCTGAAGCCATTTAGAGTCTGATCCTCTTTATTTGAATAAAGCGCATAATTATCAACCATAATGTCATAAGCCGAATTCAAAAAATCTTTGGGCCTTGTTATATCACAATGAACGACCTCGATTGTTGCGTTAACACCAAATCCCCTTGCGAGGGCATTCACTTTCTCTAAACCCGAAGGTGCACCGTCTATTGCCGTAACCATTGCCCCTTCTTTTGCCATAAGCCATGAACAAGCCCCTGTTCCACATCCTATATCCAGTGCTTTCAAGTCAGAGCCTCTCAATTCTTTTTTTGCACGCATGAAAAAACGTATAACCTCCTCGGATGGATACTTACCCCAGACCCTGGTTGAGAATTGCTGTTCATATATTTTGTCACCGTAAACTTTCATATTCATCACCTATACATTAAAAGGCTCAGCTACCTATAGAACTGTAGTCTATGCATTATTTGTTTGTAGCTGTCATATCCATTTTCATTAATATATTTGTCGACAAGCAATTGATAAATGTCTTCTCTGTGAATTCTCTTCCCAATATAAAAAGTCATATAGGTTTTTGATAATTTTTTCTTGAACTTAAATAATTTATCATCAGGATGATTTGTATTACCTCCTCCAACGTTTAAGAACTTACATCCTTGATCCTTTGCCCATTTCGCTATACTTATATAAAGCGGCCCAGTCGCGGAAATTTTAGGATAATCTAAATTCCTACAGTTCAAATACAATTGTACAATACCCCCACTAATAAAGAAGATAACAGCTGAATAAGTAATACCATCCTTAACTATTCTTGAAAGCACAACCTTTCTATTTAATTTTTCAAATAACTGGTAAAAATATTGTTCTTCAAAATAAAAAGATTCAGGCGAGCCAACATTGTCCATAGTTTGATAATATAAATTAATAAATTCTGATAAATCATGTGTGCTATTACTTACCTCAAATCTATAACCCTCTTTCTCAAGCCTATTGACATAATTTCGGTTATTCATAACAACATCATTCTTCCAAATATCATCCCAGCTTCTACGTAGATCAAAGAGTACAATAGTACGGTTTGCTTCATTTTCAATAGCTCTAGAAAATCGCAACGTACTATTATAGTGAAAATGATAGCGAACAAACTCTGAAACCACATTTTGAGTCTGAATATACTTTATAAACTCATCTTCGCCTATTCCGAAAAAAGAAGGGGCATTACAAAAAGGACCTGGATAGCCATACGGTGGAACCAAATCAATATAATTTGAAAATTCGCCCTCAAGTCTGACTTTTAAAAAGGGATAAATAAATATATTTTGGGAAGCATCAGTTAATGTAAAAATCTCATATTCACCTTTTACGAGAGATGCTTCAAGTTCTAAAAACTCGGCTTGATAGTAAATATCCAGGTCAAGTGTGTGTTCACGAAGAAATATTTTATAGTCTGAAGCATTAGATTTGTTATAAATATTACAGTCCACCTTTATGTCCGTATGCCCCTCTGGCTTTATAGCCTGCAACACCTTATGGTTTACCAATAGAAATTTTCTCCGCCAATTGCATGGTCTTATAGGAAGCAGCCAGGTCCTGCCCAGGCCATGGAAGTTTGCCGCCAATAACCATTTCTCCAAACGCTTTCATCTGCCCATAAAACCCTGGTTTATATTTCTGATCAACTTTATCTGGTATTATTTCATGTGTTTTAAATTGCTTATCCGTCCACGTACCATTTTCCAATGGTTTAAATTCTACAGTTACACCATCACCGTATAACACGACACCCCATCCTCCAGGAGAATACCAATGAGCATTATAGCGACCAATCGTATCAGTATCTAAATCCATGATAGCAGCAAATTGATCACCATTATTTTCAATATAGTTGTGTGCAACAGCATGAACATTAGATGGTTCTCCACCAAAAAACCTTAACAAATCTATTGTATGTGTAGAATTTGCATATATCCAATTAGCACATTTAGTATCACTCAAACTGTCTTTTATCTTCCAAAACCGCTCATGACCATCTACTGATACGCCTAACAATGGCCCTTTATCCCGTATTACGTCAAGGCCTTTCCGAAAAACAGAGTAATACCTCCGATTGAAACCAACCATGGTTTGTACAGAATGCGCTTGCGCCAGCTCCACCAATGCCTTCGTTTGATCTGGAATTAAGCCCGGAGGTTTTTCGAGGAATAGCGGAAGCCTGTACGGCAAGAGATTGGTTACCACCTGGTATGTTTGATCTACAGACACAAGCACCATCAATGCATCTGGACAAACCTCTCCTATAAGTGATTCCACGTCATCAGCACAGACAGGAATCCCATATTCCTGCGCCACATGTTCAGCCTTACTCCTTGTTCGAGACGTAATACCGACAGCCTCAATCCAACCGATATCCGCAATAACATCAAGATGCTTCCTGGTTATCTCACCTGCTCCAATTAATCCAATTCTGACTTTTGACACTATATGTTATTTAATCAAGACTAGTTGCTGTACTCTTTATCCTCTCTATCCAATAGTGTCCCATTCGCATGCTGATAATCATCCACACTACCAATATCCAACCAATATTCATGAATAGGAAAAGCAGCTGTGTTTTGTTTTTCATCAATAACCTTACTAAATAAATCCGTCATATCCATAGGCTCATTCTCAGACAGATAATTTAACACCTTCGGGACTAGAACGTAAACACCCGCATTTACAAAAAACTTATGGACAGGTTTTTCATCAATTCTCTCAATAGCACCATCATTAACCCCCACAACACCATAAGGAACCGCGAACTCGTACTCCTTTACACACATTGTAGCAACAGCTTTGTGCTCCAAATGAAAATTGATTAAATCTTGAAAATTTAGTTCAGTTACCAGATCTGCGTTCATTACTATAAATGGTTTTGATGGCTTTTCAGGTAAAAGCGAAAGTGATCCGGCAGTCCCTTTTTGCTTCTTTTCCTTCAAATATCTTATTTGAATACCCCATTTAGACCCATCGCCAAAATAATCTTCGATCATTTGAGCTTTATAATTAACTGACAAATAAAACTTTTTAAAACCATAAGAGATACAATTATCTATAATTGTTTCCAGAATCGGTTTTGTACCCACTTTTAACAGTGGCTTAGGCGTTTCAGTAGTTAATGGTCTTAAACGACTACCCTGCCCACCAGCCATAATAATCATCCAGTTATCCTGGCTATCAATCATTAAGTGTTCGTCATAGTACTCTACACCTACTAATATTCCATCCTCATCAACAACAGGCAAATGCAATAAATGTGTCTTAATAAATAATTCGTCTATTTCACTTTCACTATCTGTCACTAATACCGTCTTTGGGTTATCGTTCATAATTGCAGTAATAGGCGCTTGATTATCCACATATTTCAAAATACCCTTTCTATAATCACTTTGCGTTACAATCCCCAGCAATCTCCCCTGTTCATTCACAACAAGAACAATACGCATTGAATCTGAATCAAGGATGCGCTTTGCATCTTTAACAGTAGATTCTGGGGGCAACAACGATTCATTCCAGCTTTTACTCATCCTAAACTTTCTCTCATGTTTGTTATTACGTATCTAAGCGTCTCCTCAAATACGTAGTGAGGATTCTTTCTATCCAACAACATTATTTCAATCTTGCTCACAGCGACAACCTCTAAAAATACTTCGCAATATTATTTACAATATATTCAATTTCGGATTTTCTTATATTTACGCTGGAAGGAAGACTTATACAGCTCTCATAGGCATCAACTGCTCTTTCTATTTGATAAGACTGGAATCCAGAATACATAGGCAGGGAGTGTATTAACTTCCAGATGGGTCTCGCCTGAATATTTTCTGACAAAAGGTGATCTATCAGTGGTTTTTTATGCTCTTTTGATACCTTTATTGTAAATAACCAGTAGTTACTCTTTGTCCATTCTGCTTCTCTAAAAAATTCTAATCCCTTAATATTTGCAAGCAATTCTATATAATAGTTGGCGTTCTCCCTTTTCACTTGAACGAATTCATCTATTTTCTCCATTTGCGCAACACCCATCGCAGCCTGTATATTATTAAGCCTATAATTGTATCCAACCTCATCATGGTCATATTCAAATGAGTCTCTTTTTGCTTGTGTTGTTAAATGTCTTATCTTATTTGAGAGGTCATCATCATTTGTAACAACCATCCCACCTCCACCAGCAGTAATAATTTTGTTGCCGTTGAAAGAAAAACAACCAGCTTTTCCAAATGAACCTGTCTTCTTTCCTTTATATTCTGAGCCAAGACTCTCCGTTGCGTCTTCTATTATGTCTATATTCTTTTCATCACAGACTTCAAGAAGCATATCCATATCTGTGGAATGCCCAAAAACATGTACAGGTACAACAGCCTTTACTCTTCTATTTGTATCTTTGTTATAGGTATAACCGTTACTACGTTGCTCGCACTCACCTTCAAGAAAATCTATGACCTTCTGAACGTCAATACACAGGGTACTCTCATTACAATCCATAAAAACCGGATAAGCATTACAATAACGAATAACATTTACAGGAGATATAAAAGTTAGCGCAGGTACAAGAACTTCATCGTCCGGCTGTACACCACAGGCAATAAGACTTACATGCAGGGCTGATGTACCATTAACTGTAGCAACTGCATATTTAGCACAAATGTAGTTCGCTATTGTTTCTTCAAAACGTGTTACATACGCACCAGCTGTTGAAACCCACCCAGTATCGAGGCAATCCTTTATATAACGCCACTCATTACCGGAAATGACCGGTTCGGATAGAGGAATTGATCTTTCGGGTTTAAAGGACAGCATAAGAATAATCCTTCAAACTATATTGAAAAATATGTTTCATTTGTTTTAACAAGTAATATTTATTAATAATAATCCTAACATTAAATATAGATACACAATTATATATTATAAATTTCACTCTTATATCTCTTCAGGTTATTCTCATCCTTAAACCACTCAATAGTCTTAACAATGCCTTCTTTTATTGTTATCTTAGGCTTCCATCCGGTCAGTTGACTCAATAAACTACTGTCACAGACCAACCTTTCTACCTCACTATTTTTGGGTCGAACTCTACATTCTTCGGATACCACCTTGCCACCCACTCCTGAAACATTGATAATCAGGGTTGCAAGCTCATCGATAGATATTTCTGTTCCAGACCCAATATTAACCTCTCTTCCAATGGCTTCATCACATTGAGCAAGCGCGATAAAGCCTTTACAGATATCCCCAACGAAGTTGAAATCCCTGGTGGGAGAAAGATCCCCCAACTTAATCTCTTTCGTCCCGCTGGCAATCTGGGAAATAATTGTCGGGATGATCGCCCGTGCCGACTGACGAGGACCATAGGTATTGAACAGCCTTGCTATAGTGACAGGCAGCTCGAAGGTATTGTAGAAACTCATCGCCATCGCATCGGCACCAATCTTTGATGCTGAATAAGGCGACTGTGGCTGCTTGGGATGCTTTTCATCAATAGGCACATACTGCGCCGTTCCGTACACTTCCGACGTGGATGTGTGTATCACCCTGATGTTACCGTTCTCACGAGCAGCCTGGCAGATATTTAGCGTACCCTTTACGTTAGTATCCACATAGCTGTCCGGTGCCACAAAGGAATATGGAATGGCAATCAACGCCGCAAGATGAAAAATCATGTCGACATCCTTTACAATGTGCTTGCAGAAATGCGGGTCCCTTACATCGCCGCACACAACTTCAAGGCCCTCAGAAATCTCTATATCTTCCAGCCATCCCCAGTTGTTGAACGAATTGTAATACGACAGCGCCCTGACCTTGTGACCCTTCCCCATAAGCATTTCAGTGAGATGCGACCCGATGAAGCCGTCCGCACCAGTAACAAGGATGTTTTTATATAATGAGCTCATATGAAACCTTTTTAGCCTCCAGCTGCATGTTGCGTATTCAGGAAATCAATAATGACATTTAATTCCGGATATTCAATTTCTTGCTCTTTTTGAGAGCGCAGTAAAGAACTTCTACAGGTTATATGATAGATTTTCTTTAATAATCCATTACGGTCAAACTGTTTTACAACACCTTTTATATATTTAATTAACTTATATGCACCTTTTCGGCTATTGGCAGAAGCATGCTTATTTATCGCTAAATCTAAATATCTACGGTATGCTGACACAACACATGCACGAAACCCTTCTTCATCAACACCATGTTTATCAACGCCTAACTTCGTAAGACCATCCACAAATCTGCCAAAATCATCTGACCAGGTTGGAACCAGCATTCGACCAAACACATCACCATGTTTTTTACTATGTTTTTCAGCAGAACTCTCCATACCAGGATACTGCCGCATTAAATACAAGTAATTTTCACGTTTAACCTTTCCATTAATAGCGTTAAAAAACCAATGAAAACATTCCACTAAAAAAAGGTCATTTAAATTCATTTTTACTAGACCGGAAAAGGTTTCTTTTAAAGTGTCCTTTCGTTGAACATCATAAAAACAAGGGTTCACGTGCAAGAACGACATAGTATTTATCCGGCTCAATGCGGTATCTTCTTCATCAGACACACTTTCATCATTAACATGATAGTCCTCAATTTTTCCGTATACACCAATGTCTTCTGCATATTTTTTATTAAGAACAACTCCAAACTGTCCCATTTTACCTCTACATGAACTATAAGATGGATTATTTTGAAGAAAATCCACTGCTCTTTTTAATCCGTCTTCTATAAAAAAATCATCATTATCTGCCATGACCACATATGGAGTTTCAACCTTTGACAAAGCATCATCTACTTTCAGATAATAATCATAGTAGGATGTATCATATGAATATCTAAGATACTCATAATCTAGAAATGGATAGTTCCTCTTGTCTGACAAGTGCCCTTCTATCTCAACGCCTTGACCACCATCGGCAATCAATATCTTAAATGGAAAATGAATATGATTCGCATACGCCATCCATCTCCTGGTAAATCTTGGTCTATCCCAAAGAGTAAGTACAACAGTTAAATAATTATTATAATTCACAAATTATCAAAACACCTGTAATGATACTAGTGTTTAATTAAACCGATGGTATCTTTTATCCCACAATGAATTGTATCTTCAAAACTGAAGCCCCTCTTCTCAAAATTATCAGCCAACACATGATATGACAACTGATTCATGATTTGTGAATCAACCAATTCTATAATCGCTTCAGGAATATATTCCGTTATTCTATCAACTATATCCTTTACTGTGTTGTTGGAAGTAACAATATTATAGATTTCACAATCAAATAAGTCTTTTTCAATGACAAACTTTATTGCTTCCACAGCATCACCAACACCCAGGTAAGGCCTTCTCTGATCCATAGCAGTTTTCCAGACTGTCAAGGGTTGCCTCATCACGGCTTGCCAGCAGAATTTATTGACAGCCGTGTGGAAGCGCATGCCTATGGATGTGCCAAATATTGTCCCAAACCGAAAGCTGACAAATTTTAGACCCTGGCTCATTCCCATTTCCTGTAGCATTTGTTCAGACTTGAGTTTGTACTCCGCATAAGGGCTCTGAGGTTTTAACTCCTCAATTGGACAGGTTTCGTCAACCACTTCCGACTGCTGCCCGTACACACTGGTGGTAGATGGGAATAATAATCTGGCTCCATTCTCTATGCATGCCTGTGCTACGCGCTTTGTCCCTTGGTAATTCACCAGCTCAACTTCTTCGCGTCTTTTAAAGCTAGAAGGCGCATCGGTAATAGCAGCCAAATGGATCACAAAATCCATATCTTTGGTAATTGCCATCATATCTGCATCAAGAATATCATCCTCAATGAAAGTAAAATTCACGCCTTCTGGCAAATTAAACAACGAAACATACCGCTGGGTTGACAGATTATCAACCATTCGAACTTCTTCAAACTCACCTAGTTTTATCAAGTGAATTAGTTTGGAACCGATGTGGCCAAGTGCCCCCGTGATGAGAATACGCTTGTTCATTTCAAATACTTCTCCAGTTTATCTTTGTAATAATCATGGGTTAATTTTAACCCGGTTTCTAAACCAACCTTTGGTTCCCAGGCCAAAGCTTTTTTTATTTTTTCATTACTAATCACAGCATCACCAATCTCGATCGCCTCTCTCTCTTTAGGCCAGTCAATCAATTGGACTGAACCACCCATTATCTTGCATGTTTTTTGCGCAATATCCTTTACGCTGTAATGCTCATCACCTACTGCAAAAAATGCTTCACCAGCGACACTGTCCGCTTCAGCGACAGCAATCAATGCATCCACTGCATCATCAACATACAGCACATTCCTTAACTGTGTACCAGGTTTGTAAACAGTGATAGATTTCTTCTGCAGAGCAAGGCCTACAAAATAATTGTTAAAAGTGAATTCCGGACTGTGAATAGCGGCTTTTGACCCAAAAACATTTGGCAGCCTTATAACCGAAGCATTCAAGCTATACGATTTCACATACAATAGAACATACTTCTCTGCCACCATTTTATTTGCGGAATACATATCCGTAGGAAATTCCGGATGATACTCATCGGCCGGCTGATAGTGAAGTGGCCCTAACTGGGAGGTTGTACCAATGTGCAGAAATTTGACGCCAACGTTGACCCGCCTTATTGCCTCCAAGATGTTGATCATGCCCCGACTGTTCACGTCCAAGTTCAGCCAGGGCTCACTCATAGAGTATGGGTGTGATGTGCTCGCCGCGCAGTTGATGATGATATTTTTATCCAGAACTACCTGAATCAGGTGGTCATAGTTGATAATATCCCCGATAACCAGTTCAACATCTTTTTTGAAAGGTTCAATGTTGAACAGGTTTCCTCCCGAATTTTGGTCTAGGTTATCGTAGATAGTTACATCCATACCCATTTCCAGACATCTCTTTGCCAGATTGCTACCTATAAAACCCAACCCTCCTGTAATAAGTATCTTTTTACCCTTCAATTCCATTATGTAGATTTACTCCTCTTTATAACCAAGGTGGTATTCACCCCATCATTAATATAATCTATCTGTTCATCCATAAAGTTAGTATTTTCTTTCCACGCAAACACCATATATTATAATTATTGAACACCGCTTGTTTTAGATACCATTGGACTCCTGAAACATTCTCACTGTCCTCTCAACACCCTTTTCTAAATCAATCGTTGAACACCACTGTGTTTTTGACTTGAACAGTGTAGAATCAGCAATACATTGCCTCATAGTATGAGGAGTTAACACAACATCATGATTAACTTCTATTGCCACATCATTACCTGTGTGCTTCCGTATTGCATCTCTTACAATCACCCATACTTCCTCAAATGTTTTCCCAACTTCACTGCCTATCATATAAAAGGAACCATCCCAATTCAAAACAGTACTTACACCAGCTTCTAAAAAAGCCTGCACAACGTCATCAATAAAAATATAGTCACGTACACAAGTCTTATTTGGATACAAAACTAATTTCCCCTCTTTTAATCCCTGGAAAATAACTTTATTAAGGGCGACACTCATGTTAGTTTCAAATCGTGCACTCGGACCGTATACATTTACCAGACGTAAGCTTAATGATAAAATATCGTACTGTTGTGCATATACACGAAGATAATTTTCCGCAAGCAATTTATGGCTTGACCATAGCGACGGCGGGTTATCACGCAAACGCTCATTCACAACAACCGTTTCATTGAGTCCAAAAAGATTTGAAGAACTCGAGTAGACAATTTTCGGATTATCACCTCTTTTACGCACTTCCTCAAGAAGATATAATACCGACAATGCATTGACTTCTAAATCTTGCATCTTATCGCTCTGAAGCCCGTGATCTTCAATAGCGGCTAAATGGAAAATACAATCACAGGATTCAGGAAGCAACTTCCATGTTTCCGGTTTAGAAACGTCACCATGATGATATACTACTCTACCATCGTAAGCGGCTATATCAATTCCACATTCATCTGCAATGCCAATAACATGTACTATATACGCACTTTTCGCTAAGCAGCTAACGAGCGTGCTTCCTATATAGCCATTCCCGCCAACAACAACTACCGTTTTATTCTTGTACTTTTCTAAAACATCCGAACTCATATAATCGCCGTTCCTTCCATCCAGGGAGTCTTAACTCTCGTTTCTCCAGAAACTGATATACTATTCTATGAGAATACTGTATTCGGTGAGGTTTCCAGTTTGGGGTAGTCTGTACGAAAGACCAAAGCTTTCTAAAAACTAAAATCAATATTTAAGTCTTCATTTGTCATTCTTATTTCGTCTTTCAAATCATATACACCTGAAGTCGCATAAATAATCTGCATAGGCCCTTCCAAACACTTGTAGCCATGCATAACACCCGGAGGAAAGAAATAAGCTATTGGTTTCATCTCGTCACCGGCAACAAACTCCATTATTCCTTTGTATGCGTTGGATATTTCTCGATTATCATAAAGAGCGACTCTGATTTGACCTGAAACCACATAATTCCACTGTGATTGGTACACATGCCCATGCCAGGCCTTGATCACTCCTTCATTCACCCGAGAATGACTTAACTGGCCAACCGGAGTATCTTCGAACTGTTCCGTAAAACGAAATATCTCGCGAAAAAAACCGCGGTCATCTTTATGAGTGGTTAATTCTATTATTTTAACTCCGTCAATCACTGTCGAACCTTTGATAATCATACAAAACGCTTATTACCTTTTTTTATTAGCCTCTTCATGCCTTGGGCACATATGTAAAAGCAATATGATACATTAGGAAATATATTGAGATTCCGAATTGTTGCACTTTATCATTAAATCACCTTCACTTCAGGTACATAAGTGATCCACCTACCGCCCTGGTCCATAAATCCCTGCTCCTTAGCCATGATTTCCTTTTCATGATTGTAACCAAAGAGCAATGCATAATCCGGATAGTTATTCTTAAATTCTTCATAAGCGACAACAGGTATATGAGCACCAGGACTAAACTTACCCTGTTTAATGGGAGTGGTATCATAAATACAATCTAAATGGTCAGTGGTAATACCGCAGTAGTTAATAATGGTGGTGCTCTTGGAAGTCGCTGCATAACCGGCAATAGACTTACCCTGAGATTTGATATCATCCAACAGACTCATAAGGTCAGACTGATATTCGCCACAGTTTTTGCGAAACTTTTCATAGGTCTTGAAGTCTGCCAGTCCTGATTCTTGTTCATATTCCAGCTGCTTGTAAACATTTTTGTGTATCGGTTTTGCCCCTTTATGAGCAATCACGTAACGCATGGAACCGCCATGGGTAGTTTGTGGCTCTACATCTATTACTTCCATGTCAAATTGGTTGAAAAGATACTGGATAGAGTGAACTGAGAAAATAAATGTATGCTCATCATAAATCTGATCATAGGTGGTCTTCTGAATCACATCCCCCAGATATGGATCTTCAAACATGGCTATTCCATCTGGCTTAAGCAACACCTTTATTCCTTCCACAATTGAATTGATATAGGGGATATGGCACATCACGTTAGCCGCCACGTAGGCTTCAGCCTGGCCATGCTCACTTACTATTCTTTCAGCCAAAGATTTATCTAAAAACTCAACAATAGTATTAATACCATTGTCTATAGCAACCTGGGCAACGTTTGCCGATGGTTCAATACCCAGGTGACGAATGCCCTTGTTCACAAAATGCTTGAGCATGCTGCCATCATTGCTGCCAACCTCTACCACAAATGGGTCCTTCACATCTTTGATGTAGTCATCCAGAATGTGGTTGGCAAACTTTTCAAAATGGAGACCCATAGCTTTTGATGTTCCTGAAAAGAAAGCATAGTTTTCATTGAACATTTGTTCTCTCTCGGGTTGATTCACCAGTTGAAACATTTTACATTGCTGACAAAAAGCAACTTCCATTTCAAAGAAGTATTCATCTTTGAATTGCTCTTTGGCAAGAAAACCATTGGCTATGGGCATTTGCCCAAAAGACATTAAAAGAGATGTTTCGTTATCACATATATAGCAATTGTGTTTAGTCATTAAGCTTTCTCTCTCTCTAAAATTCACTTTCTCATCTCATTAATAACCTCAGCCAACTCTCCCTCCATATTGTCAGTCATACGGCAGAAATGCTCGCAATACTCATCCTTAGCTGCTTGTACTTCATCTGTCATCCACCACTCCATAGGGTTTTGATGAATTTCATTTACTTTCTTAGCACATAATTCTGGAGAATAGTAAAGAATACCGGCATCATGTAGAAGATTATAATACTTTTTTGCAGAATCTCTTACAGTGAAATATTCAGGATCCCATAGTAACAGGGTAGGTTTATTAACAAAAAAACTTTGTAAAAATGCTGTATAGTTTGTAGTGGCTATCACCAAACGAGAGTCATAAAACAACCTATAGAAATGCCCTTCATTTTCTCTTGTACTTATCCGCAAATCCGGGAAATCATTCAACACTTCATCGATTTCATTATACGAGAAAAACTTCCATTGGAATCGGTACAATAAAGTACTGTAAAGATTTCTGTCAATATTACGAATCAATCTTTTATTGTAGTCTATCTGTATCTTATTATACGCTGGCACTTGTCCTTCCAGCAGGTTGTAGAAATATCTCCTACAAGAACCTCCGACTAAAAGGACATCTCCATTGCGGTTATATTTACATTTACTTATCCAATTAGTTTTTGTCATAAAAAAAACTTTAGTATTTTCCTTTTCAGATTTCCACCCCCAAGACAAGTATTTATCGCAAAGATCAATTTCCAGCTCTTCATGTGAAATATAATCTTTTGTTCCATATCCCCCGCCGTGCTGAAAAGAAATTAACTTTGCACCTTCATGTATTTTCTCCGCAACATAAAAACGAATTCCAGTATTAATTTCGACTGGACATCTCAGCATTACAATCTGCACATTAGGAGATTCCATGCTTATTCGATTAGCTATTTCCCTGTTACTTGTATAGCACTCAATATATTCTTTTGGCATATGCATAGGTACCATTACGGACATGAGCTTAATAAACTCATCAGGGTTGGATATTGCATCTAATGATTTCCTTCTACTCTTGTCCGAATAAGCAGTTTTAGTTGAATTATTGCCAGCATTTTGCCTAATCAATGGAGTCAGTTTTTTTTTGTGGTTTAAAATCTTTAATAATTTTACTGTTTCTCTAAATGATAATTCCGTACTTATAATCTGCAAATAATCATTAGGACTAAATAAATCATGTAAAGCCGTGTAGCAATTTCGCTTTATTCTAGAAGCAATCCCTTTTAAGTTAAACTCAGATTTTGCCTTTTCTTCATTATCCAATTTTATATTGTGACTAGCAGTGTCTATCTCTAAAGGAAGATCTAACTGTTTAATTATATCTGAAAAAATAATAAAATTATAGTCGTCATCATTTATCAGATTGTACACTTCAGCATATGTAGTTGGCACATATCCATTATCACTTATTATTGTTTGAATGCTATTTGTGTACTCAACTGCAGCTTTCAAAATCGAATATCTATCGTAGAGGATTCCAACAAAAGACAACAGCCACGGCCCAACAAGAAATTTCCAATATTTCTCAGGGAAGTTTACATTATTGACAGAGTTCATATATCCAGTAACAACAGGTATCAATTTTTCGAAAATGTCATAGATGTAATACGCTTTCTCAGGTATTGTTTTGAAATCTCTCCATAAACTTGGCAGTATTTCATAATCCAATTTCTCATTATCAATATTATGTGTAATGCACCATTCTCCGAGAAAAAGGATTTTTTGATCTTTTTTCCAGTATTGGTCTAATGCGGTGGTAGCAAGAAACATTTTATTTCTCTTTCTTAAAGAACTCAATCAACAATTTTGCAGCATGATTATAAGCAATCTCCTGTGCTTCTTTCGTCATACCACCAATGTGAGGTGTAATAATAACCTGCTTGCTTTCTTTAGCATAATTCAGTAATGGACTTCTATCTCTATTACAAATTTCATCTGCAAGGACATCAGTAGCGATCCGAGCATTAGCATTTTCGCCTAAAAACCGAACCAGTTCAGCTTCGTCAATGATTTCTCCCCTGGATGTGTTCACCAGTAGAATATCGGGTTTCATCAGACCAAGCCAATCTTTATTGACCATACTCTTTGTTTCATCCGTTACGTGTACATGAAATGAAATGACATCCGACTCCTGCAGCAACAAATCCACGTTATTTACCTGCTCAATATTTACACTATCCACCTTTGTATAAGGATCGTATACAATCACCCGAGAGCCTAATGCCAGACAATAATCCGCATACAACTTACCCAAACGACCATAGCCAATTATGCCTATAGTCAATCCATCCATCTGCCTGCCAATAAATTTCTCATAATCCCACTCCCCATTCAGGACATCATTATGCCCACTGATTATGTTTCGCAAGCTTGTCATAGTAAGTGCAAATGCATGTTCGGCAGTAGAACTGATTCTATTAATCACCTCACGCTCCTCTGTTAACGAAAGGATAGAGATGTTGTTTTTCCGGGCATATTCTTTATCAATATGATTTGTACCCGTAGAAGCAGTGCAGATTATCTTCAATTTCTTTGCTGCATTAATCACCTCCTCACCAATGAAAACCTTTGATTTATTAGGATTGGTAAAGAGAGCATCATAATCTTGAATAATATCTATAACTTCTCCAACTGTCGGATCATCTAAATATGTTGTAGCACATATTTTTTCCATCTCTATCTGCACACCACATATATGCTTCACCGGTGTTATGACTAATAGTTTGGGCATCACCAAGTTATAATTATTCTAATTTTCAATTGAAAAAACTTATGAGTATCATTGTTTTGGAAAGACTAACAACATCATATATTTCATCTATGGATTCTGCAGAATGAGGTGATCATAATTCTTCGTGCCTAAATGCGTATCCACTTATTACAGGTCGCAATCAATCTACTTGCACAACTTCTCAATTAATTTTTCAGCTACAAGAAAATCAATTGCTGTATCTATATTTATTGTTCTTTCAAGAGGTAAAATATACGGGCGGCTATTTCCTGAGCCATATCTCAGCCCATCAACCATTATATGGTCTCTATTCAGCGCATATATTGAACCACTACGAATGTACGCCTCCGGTAGTAAATCCTGTCTACGCGTTTCAGGTATTTCTGGCAAACAAAAGTCAACGATATGATCCTCAACAATTTTTTTAATGCGAATCGGGTGATGGTCCTCCAACTTGTGTACTGCAATCACAGAATCCGCATCTGTTTCAATCAGTTTTTCAATGCACGCATCAATGTCATCCACTGTTTTGAGTGGGTTTGTGCACATAAGCTCAATAATGTAATCATACTTAGTGTTCTCCCCCTTCTCCACAAAAGCAACCGCATGCTTGATGGCAGCAGCAGAGCTTACTGTATCCGTCGCTAATTCTGCCGGCCTCAAGAATGGAACTTCTGCACCATACTTCAGGGCAACTTCTCTGATCTCTTCGTCATCTGTTGAAACTATATATCTGGTAATGTATTTACTTTGAAGAGCTTCTTTAATTGTATATGCAATCAGGGGTTTGCCACAAATTGACTTTATATTTTTCTTTGGCACCGACTTCGATCCGCCTCTAGCCAATGTGATTCCCAGTATCTTTAACTTATTTCCGGTCATACAGAAAACAATTCAATTTAGAACCCTATTACACCTTTTAACATACTTCGTATCTTCAATTTTCAATATACCCACTTTGCCACCTACCAATTTTCCGGAACGAATTACCCATGACGAAGTAAGGCAACCCAGGCCATAGAGCGCTTTATACAGTGGGTCTCTTTTATCCCTGGCCTCCAACGACGGGTCTGTCTGTTCAAACTCACCCTCGTCATTGTGATACCAGTAATGGCCATAATCAACCAACCCGGGGAATACGGTATCGCATCCTTTATACTGCGCATCCACTATTAATTCGTCAAAAATACCAACCGGGCGATTAACATAGTCATGGTTGACATACAATATACTTTCAGGATAATCCTGACCTCCCTCAATCAATTCAAGTATATGCTGCATTAACTTGTTTAAACTGATTGAATCTGCATTAGATATCTTTTTTCTGTCTAGCCAATTAATCTCCAGGAAATCACTTAAATTTTTTTCGTCAGCCACAAGATAGATTGAATTCACGTAACTGGAATTTTGAAGATCATTTACTGTTTTTTCCATACTCTTGTACGCATCTGATTGTTCTGATAGCTTTCCAATAACTGTCATTACAGCAGCTACGTTTGTTTTTTCCGGTGCCAACATTTCAGGAAGATCATTTAAATCTTTTTCATCAACCCGTTCAAGAATGGATACCACCCCTTTGACTCTTTCTCTGGTATTACCTTGATGTAAACCATGGTGGTGATATACGGCCGCTTTCGGCTCATAAATGATCTTGTACCCAGCCTCGATGACCTGTTTACCCCACACCCGGTCTTCAATATTTGTTACTTCTTCATCAAAAGGGATTTCATCCCAGATTTTTCTTGGTACCATACTGTTCGCATTGTGAAAGAAGTAATCTTTGATCTGAACTCGCTTGTCCTGCCCAAATACGGTGAGCAAATCTCGTTTATCAATTGGCCCTGTAAAGCCTAAAGGCAACTGGCGGCCATAGACACCTGCAAGATCTGGATTATCTACAAAATTAGCAAGCAGGGATGACAGCCAATTTTCATCTTTAGGTATACAGTGTGCGGATATACATGCAATGTAATCTCCCGTAGACGCACGGATTCCATCATTCAGAGCTCGGCCAGGTAAAAATTCTGATATATTTATTGTCTTAGATATTGGATAGCGTTTAGCTACTTCAACCGTGTAATCGGTACTGTTATTATCAATAATGATTACTTCAACTTCTGCATCTACTTTCTGATTGAAAACGCCTTTAAGGCTATGCCCAATCCACTTCTCTTCATTCCTGGTTCGAATTAATACCGAGATTTTAGGTAATTTCGTATTAACCACTCTTACTCCAGCGTCCTCTGTAATTATTATAGGTATCTAATTCACATTCCTGTAAATCGAGACCGCAATCAATATTCATTTTTTTATAGTTATCTCGAAAATTTGCGAGAACTTTCATCTGATCAGGCAGGATAGCAAATTTATTGTCACGACCTGGAAGATTTTGATCAATGGTAAAGTGTTTCTCAACGAAATCTGCTCCATGACAGATAGCGGCAATGGCATCATCTATGCCAAGATAATGGCCGCTATAACCAACAGCTTTTGTCAACTCCTTCAGTTTTTCAATTCTGGGGAGATTGATCTTTTCCGCTGGGCATGGGTAGGATGAAACGCAGTGCAAGAATACCAGTCTATCTGAATTGACGGTTTCAGCTATTGCTTCAATTTCTTTCCACCTGGCTGCACCAGTAGAGACCAAAACGGTTTCAAACATATCAGCTGCAGCCTGGATCAGTTCCAGGTTATACACCTCGTGGCTTGGTACCTTGATCATTTCCATGCCAAGCCCACTTAAGAATTCCAGGTCTTTCGCGTTAAATACTGCAGTCAGAAACTGAACTGATTGCTCTTCACAAACTTTTTTCAGGAACATGTGATTTTCTTTAGTCAGTTGCGCTTTCTGGTAAATCTCCCTGCGACCATCTTCGTCCCATGCACCTGGTTTCAGTCTATCCTCAGACCAAGTCTGAAACTTACAGATATCCGCACCGCTCTCTGCGGCACTGATAATCATCCTTTCAGCAAGCTCCATATCTCCCATGTGATTCCAACCTATTTCAGCAATAATTTTTATTTTATTTATATTCATTTTATTCCTCTATTCGTTTCGTAATACACTTAAATTTAGGACGAATTAAATAGCCACTTCCTCCCCTTTGCCAGTCGTAAGGAAATGAACCACGAGCTGACTCAGGATCAAAATCATCTACAATCTCGAAGGATAAGGCATTATGTTTCCTGATTTGGTATGAACTGTCAGGGTCTGCAGGAGGAAGAAACGGATCGATTATAATTGAATAAATACCTTCGTTGAGTAAGTCACCCGGGATCTCAAGTTCTGAGACATATACACCTTTTTTGAAAGGTTTCTGACGTCCCCATTCTCCTTTTACATAGTTATCCAATACGTAGAATTCTCCATTAGGAGTATGTGTTTTCGACGAAATACATACTAGCCCTATCGTGTTACATATTTGATACTCTTCGCTCAAAACCGAGAATTCTACCTGGATAAGAATTTTTTCACTAAGAGTAAACTCTGAACAGATATCCCCTTTTGTATTTTTTGAGCACACCGATCTTAATATAACAATACTTCCTCCCGGGGCTTCCTTCGGATTTTCCCACTTAACTATTCCATACTTTCCTGCTTCTCTATAAATCCCTCCAACGTATTGATTGATAGAATCCTCCGGCAATCCATCTACAGCTAGTTCTCCCTTTGATAATACAACTACCCTGTTGCATAATTTTCTGATCAACTCCATATTGTGGCTCACCAAGAGTACTGTCCGGCCTTCTGCACTGCTCACATCCCGCATCTTGCCGATAGCCTTCTTCTGAAACGAAGCATCACCAACAGCAAGCACTTCATCGACAACAAGAATTTCAGGTTCAAGGTGTGCCGCCACGGCAAAGCCGAGGCGAACGTGCATGCCGGAAGAGTAGCGTTTGACTGGTGTATCAAGGAACTGTTCCACTCCTGCAAAATCCACGATTTCATCGAGTTTTCTTGACACCTCTTTCCTATACATCCCGTTTATGGCACCGTTTAGATAGATATTTTCTCGGCCAGTAAGTTCCGGGTGAAAACCGGTTCCCACTTCCAAGAGACTTGCAATCCGGCCTTTAACTTTTACCGTACCGCTTGTCGGCGCTGTAACCCGGGAAAGAATTTTGAGTAGAGTAGACTTTCCTGCACCATTGGCGCCTATAATCCCAAATACTTCGCCATCCTTCACCTCAAGGTTGATATCATTCAATGCCAGGATATGATCTTCTATACCGTTGTTTCTTTTATGACCAATTAGAGAATTGGGATCCTCCTTACCCCTCACCTTCGCCCACCAACTTTGCATGTCCCGATACAAAGTGTCATGACCGATGACACCCAGACGGTACTCTTTGTAGAGATTTTCTATTTTTATTACAGTTGACATTGAAGGTAATAGGCTTTCTTATTGCTAATGACAATTATAATGATCATCAGCGTTTACGAGTGTCAATGATTCATATACCAATCACAGTCCACAGCCATGGGTACTTCGAAGCTACACAGTATCCATGAAGGTTTTCTCAATGCGGCGAAAGAGGATGACACCAGCAAAGAAGATTCCCACTGTCCCCAGTACGCTGATAAGGATTTGGCTCGATTCGATAGAACTGGCTCCGAGAAACGCCCCTCGGAAGGTTTCCACGACCGACACCATGGGATTGAGCGCATAGAGATTACGGTAACGCTCTGGAACCTGGCTCATGGGATAGACGACCGGTGTGAGGTACATCCAGATCTGAACCGCAAAGGTCATCGCAAAGGTTAAGTCACGGTACTTCGTGACCAAGGATGAAATCAGCATCCCCATCCCCAGCCCCAAGACCGCCATCTGGAGCAAAATCAGTGGTAGGGCAAGCACCATGACAGTGGGCACTACCTGAGCCCCTTGGTACCAGAAATAAAGCAAGAATCCGATAAATATTACAAACTGGATCATGAATTGAAACAGCCCGGTAATCACGATTGAGATTGGTATGGTCATTCTTGGGAAGTAGACTTTTCCAAAGATTTCCCGGTTCGTAACAAAGGTGTTGCTGGTCTGTGTCAGGCAAGCAGCAAAGTAGCCCCATGCCACTGTTCCGGCCATGTAAAAGAGAAAAGGTGGCGTTCCGTCGGTAGGGATTTCCGCTACCTTGCTGAAAATGATTGTGAAGATGACTGAATTAACCAAAGGCTGGATAATGTACCATAACGGCCCCAAAATAGTCTGCTTGTAAAATGTAACAAAATCCCTTTTTACGAACATCAGGATTAAATCCCGATATCTAAAAATTTCATCAAAGTCAATATTAGACCAGCCACTTTTTGGTTTGATGATAAAGTCCCATTTTTCTGCGTCTTTATTCGCCATAAGAGTATTTTATACTACGGTTAATTATTAGTAAGAATTTGATGATAATATCTCTTCATTCTAAACATTATGCACGCAAAGCGATGCCCTCTCAGTTACACACACAAAAACGCGTAACATCTAACAGCACAACAACTTACGTCGACGTCCTGGCTGTCTTTTATTCTCTAAGGACTACAATTTTAATATTTTCTTGTTCTTTGCAAAAACCGTCTATTTCTTCTTTGTCAAAAGAGGCAAGGATTAATACATTGGCGTCAGACCCGACGAATTCATCTATTTTAACTACTGTATAACCAAACCACACCTCACCTTCTTTGTTGTCATCAACCACGTAAACCAGTTCCAAGTTCAGTTCTTTCAGCACTATGAATAGAACTTCTGATATATGGTTTATCCCGTAGATTGAAACATCTTTTATACCCTCATTTTTTAAATGTATGACTTTGTCTTTTATTACCCTTTTCGCCTCCAAATAGAAATGAATCGTACTCTCTACCCTTTTGTACAATAATGATGACTTCTCTCTAGCACCTTCTGGAGTAATTAAATATCTTATTTTCTTAGCATCAATATTCTTTATCTTAATCCAACCCTTTTTAACCATTTTTTTCAAAAGATGGTTAACCAATCCTAGCGCAATACCGACTTCTTTAGACAAATCTCTCTGTGTCAGATGCCCGTTGTTTTCTAACCTTTCCAGTATCTCTAATTCTCTAATATCTAGATCACCGGATTTTTCTTTCATCTGAATCATTTTAAAATTAAAATTGTTTTAATAATTTACTAAGGAAAAATCTTCCTTTTATACTTTAGTTCATGCAATGAACACACATCACAAAAAAACTCTCTTAAAGCTGCCAAAATCAATCCTGAAATCATCACAACGGGGCTTGTTCACTCAATGAACGCTAATTTTAAAAAAAAACTCTTATTTGTCAAGAGTTTTTTTTAAAAACATACTACATATTGTACCTACTAGAAGAAATGACTACTAATACAAAACCTCATACAAAAATACGCTGTACTTATTTAAAGGTTTTTTTTCTGGATATTTATATGCTAGCACTATTTTCTTATCCTTTACATATTGTAATAGTTCTTTTTCTAAGACCTCATAATCTCTTTGCATTATTATTATGTAATCAGCCTTATTTGCTTGTGCTACCCCCAGCGCCTCATTAATTCCGTACATCTGAATATGCTTTCCTCCAGCATAATATGCATTCCTTGAAGAATCACTCAAAACAGCAGGAAAGGGTTTATGAGAATTTGTCCTAATCCATTGACCTATTACCTTGATTCCACGCTTATCAAATCGTTGAGGCTTTAGCGTTTTTGGTAATAGAATACTGACAACAACCATTAATACAATTAGCTGAACTATCCACGTACTTTTTAATAACTCTTTGAAACCTACTATAAAATTACAATTATGAAATTTTCTATGTGTCCACGCCCCAACCATGCAAACTCCTAATCCAACACAGAAAACTGCTGGAATGACCAACGGCATCAAATGCCTTCTACTGGGATACTGATAAATAGTGACACCATGAGCTAAATGGGACATGTTCAATCGGTACAGTATAATCAAGTAGAACAAAATAGTTGAGATTACATAAATGCCAAAAAAACTCTTTCTGTCTATTCTTGTCCAATTTATCACACCAATTATAAGGAGTATAAACAAGAATGGATGAAACGTGCTAACGTACTTTTTAATAACATGCAATATGCCATTCAGATGTGTTTTAAACATCGGCTTTCTGGCAGTTATTTGCCTGATAAGATCTCTCCAATAACTCTTATCACCACCTTCTTCAACTAATCTATCATTTTTTGGAATTGCTAACACTTTGCCGGGCACTGCCAAGTCAGACACATCCCTTCTTTTGTCGTTGTCTTCTTCGGCTAATCTAGCATTTTTTGGAATCGCTAACACTCTTTCGGACTCTACCAGACCATGCATTTCCTTCTTATTACCCTCTTCATTAATCAATCTATCATTTCTTATAGTATCTAACACTTTTCCGAGCCCAGTCAAATCAGATACGCTCTTTTTCTTTGTAAGTGACCATGAGCCTACCTCTTTTTTAATGAAAACAAGATACGGCATTGAAAAAACAAGAAATGAAACAATCAGAACCAGGATTGACACCAGTTTCTCTTTCCATAATACCTTTATCTTGACGAAATCTTTCAGTACACACCAAAAGGCGACTATGATAATAATTCCTACTCCTTCGGGACGCGTAAGGTAAGCAAGTGCTGCACATATTCCAGTCAAAGAAAATAAAAGGAGTTTCCTGTTAGTTATCGCAAAATAACCTAAACCAAACGCTGATATGAAGAAAAAGAAATAAGTAGATTCTGAAATTATATCTGCGGAAAATCTCACAGCATATGGATGGAAAGCCAAAACAATAGAAGAAACAAACGACACCTTCTGATCAAAAACACTTTTGCCAATTAGATAAAATACAATTACCGTTAATGTACCCAAAAAAACAGACACAATAGTACCGGACAATTCCATGTTTGGAACAACCTTGTACAGCACTGCCATAATTAAAGAATACAGTGGATGGTAGTCGTGTCCTAATCCACTCGAAAAATCACCACTTTCGAAAAACTTTGCATTTTGCATAAAGGCGACACTATCATTCTTTATTACATAGGTAAAAACGCTCAAGTATATTCTCACTGAAAGAGAAATTATCAAGAGTAACCAGATATACCTGTCACTGAAAAAGCTTTTTGTCTTATTGTTCTCTAAGGCTATAGTTTCCATATCTAAATATAATTTTATGAATTAGGCGGTACTCAGGGATTAAAGAATTAAGAAAGTTTTGCAATTTCTAAATCTATCAGTATTATTTTCCAAACTCGTTCTGGTTATGTATACTTTTCCCCATACTTCTCACTAAAGACTATTTTGTCCAGACTTAACCTCGGTCTGGGAGATGGTTCTTCATCAGGTATTCCAACCGGCAAAAGTGCCATAACCTCAATATGATCCGGAATATCAAGAATTTCTTTTACTTCTTCATCTTCATACCATCTCACCCAACAGGTGCCAAGACCAATCTCCACTGCCTGCAAAACAATATGTTCAACGGCGATAGCGACATTTGCCGCGGCGGCAACCATAAGGGCATCCTTTGTAACAGTGTCCATTCCCTTCTTAATGTAAGGAATAAATACCTCTCTCGTTCTCTCAGGAAGTGCACCAGACTCTATAAGTTCATCCACCCTTACCGGGAATTCCTTAAATGCCTTTAGATCTGCACAGCAGACTATTATTACGGGAGCACGTTTAACGTGTCTTTGATTATGTGCCGCCTTTTGTAATTTTGTTTTTGTGTCATCATCCTTAACCACTATAAACCGCCAGGGCTGTGTGTTTGTACCTGATGGCGCTAATCTGGCACTTTCAAGCAAACGCTTAATTTTTTCCTCCGGAATAGGATCCGGCTTAAATTTCCTTATGCTCCTTCGCGTTCTTATTGCGTCACTTACATTCATTACAACTCCCCTGTTCTCAAATTTATATCATACATAAGATTGACTATTCTAAAGTATACAATATAATAATCAACTAATTCTTAGTACAACCACTTTATAAACATGATTTGTATCCCAATCACGGCCAGAAGTGCAGAAGACACTGTTTCGGAAATGATTTCAGCATCCAAATATGCGGATATAGTAGAATTACGTATTGACTACATCCCTGAATTACAAAATGCATTAATATGCATTGAGGAATCATTAAAGAGCAAAACCAAACCCGTAATAATTACAAACAGGCCTGAAAGGGAAGGTGGCAAATTTAATGGAAGTGAACAGGATAGATTACACCTGCTACAAAAGGCGATTGAACTGGGAGCAGATTATGTCGACGTTGAATATGATTCTATCAAGCAAATTACCAGAAGAAACGGCAGTAAAATAATTATTTCTCATCATAATTTCAAAGAGACACCTCACAACATAAGCAAAATCTATGATGATATTTGCCAGCAGAAACCTGATATTGTGAAGATTGTGACTTACGCAAATGACATTATTGATAATATCAGGATATTTGAACTGTTGGAGTCTGCTAAAGTACCCACCATATCCTTCTGTATGGGAGAGCTAGGATACATAAGCCGGGTACTTACAAGCAAGTTTGGAGGATTCCTGACATTCGCTTCTCTCGAAAAAGGTAAAGAATCAGCACCGGGACAATTAACAATAAGTGAGCTATCCAATATATATCACTTTAAAGAGATAAACAGAGAGACAAAACTGTATGGCATTATTGGGAATCCGGTTTCTCATAGTATGAGCCCGGCCATCCACAACGCCGCCTTCATTGAAAAGGGGCTTAATAATGTCTATGTTCCGCTGAAGGTTGCAGAGATTGAAACCTTCATGAAAAAATGCAGGGAAATAGATTTCCATGGTTTCAGCGTTACTATTCCGCACAAAGAGAGTGTTTTACCGTTTCTTGATGATCTTGATCACACCTCCAGAAAAATTGGTGCAATTAATACTATAGTAAACCGAAATGGAAAATTGACTGGCTACAACACCGACTGCATGGCTGCTGTAATGGGATTGGAGTGCAGCATGAAGGAAGCCAATGAAACACTTAATAATAAAAAAGTTTCCATTATAGGGGCAGGAGGTGCGGCACGTGCAATTGCCTTTGGGTTAAAAGAAAAAGGTTGTGATATAACCATCTTCAATCGCACCGTTGAACGCGCAGAAAAACTGTCTCATGACGTCCAATGCAGATTTGAAAGCTTTGAAGAAATCCACAAACTTGATTCTGATATCCTCATAAACACTACATCTATCGGTATGTTTCCGGATGTCGATCAAACGCCAGTTCCAAAAAATATACTAAAAGAAGGAATGATCGTTTTTGATGCCGTTTACAACCCGATAGAAACCAGGCTTCTTCGTGAAGCAAATGAAAATGGATGCCACACCGTTAATGGACTTTCAATGTTCATCAATCAAGCAGCTGAGCAGTTCAGGCTATGGACAAATATTGACCCTCCAATAGAATTAATGAGCAAAGTAGTAAAGGAAATGTTATGAATATAGTCTTAATCGGTTTCAGAGGTACTGGCAAGAGTACTGTTGGTAGGCTATTGGCAAAACGTCTGGAAAGGGATTTTATAGATTCAGACAAACATATTGAAGGCTCTACAGGAAAAACTATTAGTAGCATATTCGAGGACGATGGGGAAGAAGGTTTTCGTAAGATTGAGGCAGACGTCATTGCAAAATTAAGCGAGGAAGGCAACAAGGTAATATCTGCAGGAGGAGGTGCAGTCCTTAGAGAGGAAAATGTAAGAAATCTAAAAGATAACGGTTTTCTTGTCCTCCTGGAAGCAACTCCGGAGATCATTAATAGTCGTATAGCACAAGATAAAAAGACGACGCAACAGAGGCCCTCTCTAACAGATAAAGAACCGCTTGATGAAATCAAACATTTGATTGAACAACGGGATCACGCTTATAAAAGCGCAGCGGACTTCACAATAAACACATCCTATGTCTCTTGTGAAGATATAGTTAATGAAATTATTACGATAGTAAACAAAACGATGAAGAAATAATTTACACGTATATCTTCAAAGGAAGTCTTAATACAAAATCAGTATTGCCCTAGTCTTTCTTCTTGTCATCCAAAGACGCAATAACCTCATCCACAATCCCGTATTCCTTCGCCTCCTGTGACGACATATAGAAATCTCTGTCAAAGTCTTTTTCTATTTTCTCAATTGACTGACCGCTGTGCTTTACCAGTATTTCATTAAGACTTTTCTTCATAAACATTATCTCTTCTGCCTGAATGCTTATATCAGTCGCCGTCCCCGTAGTTCCTCCCCATGGCTGATGCAACATTATCCTTGTGTGTGGCAAGCTATACCTCTTCCCCTTTGTTCCCGCAGCCATAAGTACCGCGCCCATGCTATAAGCAGAGCCAATACAAAAAGTAGCCACATCACAATGTACGAATTGCATTGTATCATAAATTGCAAGACCTGCCGTGATTGAACCTCCAGGAGAGTTTATATAAATATTAATATCCTGATTCTTATTGTCATTTTGCAAAAATAACATCTGAGCTATTACGATGTTCGAAACGTTATCATCTATCGGGCTGCCAATGAATATTATTCGGTCTTTAAGCAAACGGGAAAAGATATCATAATGCCTCTCTCCATATCCTGTTTTTTCCACTACGGATGGTACATAAATATTTCCATAATTTCTGTTCGCGGATGAAGCACCATACTCTGTGTACGGACAGCTATTCAAATTATTATCTTTAGTCACTTAATCCTCCTTGTTCTTTGTTTTTCATTTTTCTTTTTGTTTAGTTTTTCCTTTGGGTTTCTTTTTAACTTCTTCTTTAACCTCTTCTATATTTGCTTCTTTCATTAATAGATTAAGTGTTTTAGCCTCTCTCAACTGATGTCGCAAGTTTGACATACTATTCATCTTCTCAAGTTGTTTTTTCATACCGGCAGCATCCATGCCATACATACCTGCCATCTCGCTTATTCTTCGATTGACATCATCTTCCGTAACAAATACTCTCTCTTTCTCTGCTATATGTTCAAGCACAAGTGACATCTTAAAATCCCTGACAACCGATTCTTCTGAAGCGCTCTTCATATCTTCCGTATGCTTTTCTATCTCCTCCTGCGGAGTTCCTTTATTTACCAGATCAAGCTGATATTTGTGAAGCCTCTCGTTCGTGTGATGCTTAACCATGTCTTCCGGCATTTCAAAATCAGCCATCTCTAAGAGCTTACTGGAGATTTGCTCCTGCATTTCACCTTCTGCCATTCTTTTCTTTTCCATCTCCAGCCTCTGCGACATAAACTCCTTTAATTCGTCAAGTGAATCGTAACCAACCTGCTTCGCCAGTTCATCATCTATCTTAGGGCTTTTTGGCCTTTTAATCTCTTTTATTGATATTTCCATTTTGGCAGGCTTATTTCTGTATTGTTCTACGGAAAAGTTATCTCCTAATTCTACATCCACAGAAACCTTATCTCCGGATTTAGTGCCTACAAGGCTATCTTTCAGATCCGGAATATTTATATCAGCCACCTGAGCACCAGAAACCATCACTTCCATCTCTTGATCCGACCAAACAGCCTCGCCATTAATGCCAACTTCACAATCACATATAATAAAGTCCTCTGCTTTTACTTTACCGGTCTTAACAACTGCTAATTGAGCCTTCTGTTTGCTTATAGTCTCTAATGCTTTATCTATATCTTCATCAGTAACAGCCACTGGCTTACTCTTTAACTGCATTCCCTTATAATCTCCCAACTCAAATGTCGGTAAGACCTCCAGGGTAATTTCAAATTTTAACGGTTTTCCCAATTCCAGATCAATATCGCTAATATCAGGATCACCTACGGGTGACAACTTGTTTTTTTCAATTGCCTGTTGGTATGAATCGCTGACAACTGCCCGTTTGACATCATCCATAATCTTGTCGCCATAGTTTTTCTCAAGAAGCTTCCTGGGGGCTTTCCCCTTCCTGAAACCAGGCACTTTGGCCATTCTGGACACATCCCTTAGCTGTTTTTGCCACTCACCTTCAATTGCTTCCTTTGGTATCTCAATCTTTAGCAGCTTTTTACATGGCCCAACTTCTTCTATTTCTATATTCATTGATTTTATTTTAAATATTCTTGCTATTTTACTTCTGTTTTCAGAAAATTATAATGCCAAGATGAACAGTGTATTTAACGAAATGGAGCGGGTGATGGGATTCGAACCCACGACATTCACGTTGGCAACGTGATGCTCTACCGCTGAGCTACACCCGCATTTTAACCAATTATAATTATCCAATATAGATTTACAATATATTTTTAATTTGGTGCGAGAGGGGGGAGTCGAACCCCCACACCTTGCGGTACTAGATCCTAAGTCTAGCGCGTCTGCCAGTTCCGCCACCCTCGCTCTCAAGGTGTATTAATATATACCTTCATTACCAGTGAAAAAATGCCAAATCACCTGATAGCTAAATAATTAATGCACTTAGCAGGAATTTCGCAATTCTCCAGTTTAGTTTCAAGTACCATATTTTGCAATCTTTTTTATTATAAATGTATTAGTATATTTTGAAGTTAAACACAGAGAACAGCAATTTCCGTGAAAATATCCGGAATCAACCTGACACTGCCTTTCACATAAAATTACTCAATACATCCAGAGACATGCATAATCAAGAAGCATGAGTTTTTTGCCTAAAATAACAAAAACAAATGAAGACTATTCTAAAACCACTTGCGCTGTAAGTGTTTATATGATAGCATCTTCTCGGCTTCTAAAATTATACAAGATTATTAATAAAGTGTGTCTTTGAGACAAAAACATTTCTAATATTTTCTTAATGCAAACACATTACTAATAGCGCAGAAAGGACAAATTAATGAAAGGTATTGTACTCGCCGGTGGACTTGGCACCAGACTATTGCCTTTAACAAAGATTACCAACAAGCATCTGCTGCCCATTTACGACAAACCGATGATATACTATCCCCTGCAAACGTTAATCAATGCAGGGATCGAGGATATCATGATTGTTACCGGTGGCAATAATGCAGGTGATTTTCTCCGGCTTTTGGGTAATGGAAAACAATTTGGGCTGAAGGACATAAACTACACATATCAGGAAGGAGAAGGAGGAATAGCAGAAGCTCTGGATCTTGCTAAAAATTTCGCAGATGGTGAAAAAACTGTAATCATTCTGGGAGACAACATAATTGAAAAGAATATAACCAAAGAGAAGGAAGAATTTGAAAAGCAAAAGGAAGGCGCCAAGATATTAATAAAGAAAGTCTCAAATCCATCAAGCTTCGGTGTTCCGGAACTTGACGGAGAAAAAGTGACTGGTATTGAAGAAAAACCAAAACACCCTAAAACAGACTGTGCCGTCATAGGCATTTATATGTACGATAGCCATGTATTTGACATTATCAGCACTCTAGAAAGATCAGAGCGGGGAGAACTAGAAATCACCGATGTCAACAATGCCTACATTAAAAACGGAACAATGACATGTTCGGTTTTAGATGGTTGGTGGATTGATGCAGGAAGCTCACCGGAAAACCTGGCAGAGGCGACACAGCTGGTTATCAAAACCGGCGCTAACAATTTAACCCAAACAACATAACACATGATGCAGATTTTCAAAGACAAAAAAACTTTTTGGGCTGAGCCTTAAAACCTTACAATCTGCGTTGATCTTTATGAAGAGAGATATTTATGCGTATTATTTCAGGTAAAGCAAAAGGCGTACAACTTTCAGCATTAAGCAGCAAGAAGACCAGGCCGATATTAGATAGAGCTAAGGAATCCATGTTCAGTATTTTAGAGAACTCTCTACTGGATGGAGTCATTCTGGATCTGTTTGCAGGTACCGGTTCATTGGGCATAGAAGCCCTCAGTCGAGGCGCAAAAAGATGCTTATTTGTTGAGAACAGCACAAATGCAATCAAGGTGATTAAAAAGAATCTCCGTAATGCAAATCTTCTAAAGAAAACGGTAGTTTTAAAAATAAACGCATTCAGGCTATTAGACTTTATTAAAAACAAGGATATTAAGTTCGACATTATTATAGTTGCTCCTCCGTACAAATTATTAGATATAGATTGCGGGGATCGAAAAAGAATCTTTTCTCTCATGGAAGCATTTGTTGACAAGCAAATCATTAATGAGAATGGAATCATCGTCCTTCAACATCATAAAAAACAGAAGATAGTTCAGGAATGTTTCAAGCAATTGGAGATAATTGACGAACGGCAGTACAGCAACACGCAGCTTACTTTCCTGAAAGGAAACGTAGCCGCAACCAAGTCGGAAGAGTCTTAAGTGAACTAATGGTGCCTAAAACTAAAAAAACCCTCACTTCTTTAGACCACTTCAAAACTTCTACCCAACAGGGAGAAGAATCAATCCCGCTTGACATTGGATGACACTTACAATGAATGTAAACATGAACAATCATAAAAAAAACATTATAAAGCTGAAAGCCTTCGCCAAGGTAAATCTTTTCCTGGAGATCCTGGGCAAAAGAGATGATGGCTATCACGAAATTGAGACCATAATGCAGGAAATAGACCTTGCAGACAATCTTCAGCTTGAAGAGACCCAGGAAGGAGTAAAGCTTGAGTGCAATAACAAGAACATTCCTATAAACCAGGATAACCTGGTGTGCAAAGCTGCAAATCTCATTCTGAAAGAATGCGGCATCAAAAAGGGAGTGTCAATAAACTTAGAAAAAAATATACCTGTGGGTGCCGGCTTAGGTGGAGGGAGTAGTGATGCAGCTGCAACTCTGAAGGCATTGAATTCACTCTGGGGAGTTGGGCTTAACGATGGAGAGCTGATGGAATTTGCGGCAAAGCTTGGATCAGATATTCCTTTTTTTATAAACGGCAAAACCTCATTATGCAGTGGAAGAGGAGAGGTGATTTCGCCAGTTGAAGTAGGGAGTAGAATGGATTATCTCATCCTGTTTCCGCATATCCATATCAGCACAGAAACGATATACAAAAACCTCAAAATTGACTTGACAAAAAAAAGGAAAGATGTTAGCTTTTTTTTGGATGCACTGAAACATTCTGAGGTTACAGGCATCTCCAAGTTGCTGTTTAATCGCTTGGAAGAAGTAATTTTTACAACATACCCTGATTTGCTACAGGTCAGAAGTTCATTGGAAACTTTTGGTTTTTGTGGTTTGTCAATTTCTGGTAGCGGATCAGCCTTCTTCGGTCTATGCAAGGATAGACACCAGGCAGAAGTTATCAAAAGCAAAGTTGAGTCAAGCAGAATGGGAAATGTATATGTGGCGACAAATGTTATAACACCATAGACAACGAGATCGGAAGGAGGAGTTATTACTGTGAATATTACTGAAGTCAGAGTGAAGCTTACCGAGGCAAAAAAAAATCGTTTACAGGCTTTCTGCAGCATAACAATTGATAATGACTTTGTAGTAAGAGATTTGAAAATTATTGAAGGGTACAAAGGGGCTTTTGTTGCAATGCCCAGCAGAAAGCTTGCAGATAAATGCCCTAAATGTAATACCAAAAATCATCTCCGTTCACGCTTCTGTAATGACTGTGGAACTAAGCTCGATGACAAACGCGCATTAGGTGAGTCCGGAGACGAATCTAAAGGGAAATTTAAATTGTATGCGGACACTGCTCATCCAATTAATTCGAAATGCCGTGATGAAATTGAGCAGAAGGTGCTTGCAGCGTACAAAGCAGAAGCTGAAAAAGCGAAACAACCAGGCTATAAACCTCCTGCAATGGATGTACCTGACCTAGACTATGATGAGAACAACACAAACAGTTAATGGATAGTATCACCCATCGTAAAGGGGCGTATAAAACATTCCTTTATAGCAATTCAATTGGCCGATCAGGAATTGAAATCATCTTAGTCACTCGCTACATTTATCTCTAGATAATATTCTGAACTTATCGGCATGCTGGTTATTTCGTATTAGCATAGGGTGATAAGTTCTATACAAAATAATAAGTCATTTAAATTTCCGACAAACTGGGTTAAAGAAATGCACAAAACTGGTTCACAAATATTAATTGATGCCTTAAAAAAAGAGAATGTGGAATATATTTTTGGCCTGCCTGGCGGTGTCATTATACCACTTTTCGATACGTTGTTTGATGAGACTGACATAAATTTCATACTGACTCGTCACGAACAGGCAGCAGGACATGCGGCTGATGGGTATGCCAGAGCAACAGGAAAGGTAGGCGTATGCATCGTCACATCCGGTCCCGGCGCAACCAATTTGACAACCGCTATCGCTACTGCCTACATGGACTCCATACCAATGGTTGCTATAACGGGTCAGGTTAAAACGCACCTTATAGGCAGTGATGCTTTCCAGGAAGCTGACGTCACAGGCATCACACGTCCTATTTCAAAACATAATTACCTGGTTAAAGATATAAAAGATCTGGGAACGATAGTTAAAGAAGCGTTTCATATCGCGTCTACCGGTAGGCCAGGCCCAGTTGTTATAGATCTTCCTGTGGATGTAACAACAGATACATGGGATGGAGATACTCCTGACACTGTAAACCTACCAGGATACAAACCATCATTCGAGGGCAATATACGGCAGATAAAATTAGCAGCTGATGCAATAAACAGATCAAAAAGACCTGTGATTTATGCAGGTGGCGGAGTTATATCTTCAAATAGTTCAGAGCAGCTTATTGAACTTGCGGAAAAAGCAAATTTACCGGTAAACACTACTCTGTTGGCACTGGGAGTATTTCCTGAAGACAACGAAAAGGCACTGGGTATGCTGGGTATGCACGGGACAGTTCCTGCCAACTATGCCGTTCATGAATCAGATTTATTAATAGCAATTGGAGCGAGGTTTGATGACAGGATCACAGGCAAGATAGATGAGTTTGCTTCTCAGGCACAGATTATTCATATTGATATAGACCCAACTTCTATAAGCAAGAATATCAAAGTGGATATCCCGGTTGTTGGTGATGCTAAAAATATTCTAACTGAATTGATAAAGCATGTAAGTCATGTTGAAAGAAAAGAGTGGTTTGAGAAAATTGCGTATTGGAAAAAGAAATATTCCTCACTTTATGACAAAGCAAGTAACGTTGTAAAACCTCAATACGTAGTTGAACAAATCTGCGAAGTCACCAAGGGCGAAGCAATTGTCACTACTGAAGTCGGCCAAAACCAGATGTGGGCCGCTCAGTATTATACGTATACAAACCCCAGAAGCTTCTTATCTTCCGGTGGTTTAGGCACCATGGGATTCGGTTTCCCTGCGGCAATAGGCGCTCAGCTTGGATGCCCGGACAAGATTGTTATTGCCATTGCGGGTGATGGTAGTTTTCAGATGAATATTCAGGAACTTAGTACTGCCGTTAAATATAATCTACCCGTTAAGGTTGCTATTCTGAACAATGGTTTCCTTGGTATGGTAAGACAGTGGCAGGAACTGTTTTATGATAAAAGATATGCTCACACCTTACTCGACGGTAATCCTGACTTTGTCAAGGTAGCACAAGCATATGGTGCAGATGGATTTCTGGTCACAGACAAGGAGGACGTCAGGCCCGTTATTGAAAAGGCAATTTCAATAAATGGCCCTGTCGTTATTGATTTTAGAGTAGACCCGGAAGAGAATGTATTTCCAATGATTCCAGCGGGGCAAGCCGTCACTCAAACCAAGGGAGTTGAATTAATCTGAGGAATGGCAAACGCATTTGCCATTCTTCAGAAAACTACATTTCATATATCAAACCATAATTATTTAAATGTCTCTTTACTGATATTTCCACTAAAAGGATCGTAAAGTAAGTTATGAATCGTTTTTATGTTCCATTCCATGCCGGTTTGAAAGACTTATGGATAGATAGTTCTGAAAGCCACCATATTATACACGTTAAAAGATTGAAAATCGGCGATAATATTATCGTGTTTAACGGGACGGGGGATGAATTTGAAGCAGAAATAGAAGACATTGAAGGAAACAGAGTCAAAGTTAGGATAAATCAACAAAGAACTATCAGTAAAGAAAACACCTTCGAAATAGATATCGCCTTTGCTATCCCCAAGGGAAAACGTTCACATCTCCTGATCCAGAAATGCGCTGAATTGGGAGTGCATAAACTAATACCAGTAAATTATGCGAGAAGTGTAGTAAAACTTAAGGACGACTGCTCCGTGAAAATTGAAAAGTGGCAGAAAATCGCGATTGAAGCATCAAAACAGTGCGGCCGTAACACGATTACGGAAATTGGCAACGTTATTGATTTTGACAATATTCTTAATACTGCAGACAGTTACGACCTCCCCCTCTTCGCCTGTAGCCAATCTGATTCAGATAATCTGAAAAATATATTGCAAGAACACCCAAAACCAAATAACATATTAAGCTTTATAGGTCCGGAAGGTGGATTTACATCGAATGAGATAGAAATGGCAAAAAAAGCCGGTTGCAAGTTTGCCAGTCTGGGAAATCAAATTCTTCGGATAGAAACGGCTGCAATTGCTGTCTCTGCAATTCTTTCGTATAACTATTCAACCTAGTTTTTTTAACATTTTGAAATACTACTATGTTATATGCAGTTATCATGGCAGGTGGTTCAGGCACCCGGTTTTGGCCCTGGAGTAGGAAGAAAACGCCAAAACAGCTCTTGAAGATCACGGGACAAGAGACGATGATTACACAGACTGTTGATCGTATTATTAGCGAGATTCCTCCAGAGAATATTTATGTTGTAACGACGGCTACTCTGGCTGAGAGTGTTGCAGAAGAGTTGTCTCAAATACCGGCAAAAAATATTATATCAGAGCCTTTTGGCAGAAACACGGCCGCATGTATTGGCCTCGCAGCAGCCATAATTTCAAAGAGAGATCCCAATGCCATCATGGCCGTAATGACGGCAGACCATATAATTGAACCTCCCGATCTTTTTTTAAAAGCGTTAAAATGTGCGGAAGAACTCGCCACAGAAAAGAGTGCCCTTGTTACGTTCGGAATTAAACCTACAGAGCCATCGTCAAATTACGGCTATATACAAAGAGACGAAGATTCAACTAATCTTCAAAATCTCTCGGTTTATGATGTAAAATGTTTTACTGAAAAACCGGACCGTACTACTGCAGAAAACTTCTTGAAGAGTGGCTCATATTACTGGAACAGTGGCATGTTTGTCTGGTCGGTAAATACGATATTAGAAAATATAAAAACTCTTATGCCAGACTTGTCTCAGGGACTTGAAAGAATCGGAAAATCTCTGGAAACCCCTGATGAGTCAAACGTGATTAGCCATGAATATGAAAAGTTTGAAAATATCTCAATAGATTATGGCATAATGGAAAAGGCATCAAATGTAAAGATAATTGAAGTCGATTTTACATGGGACGATGTTGGTTCCTGGCTTGCTGTTGAAAGATTAAACAAATCTGATAAAGATAGTAATACAATATTGGGTAAACATTGTGGATTTGACACACATGGAAATATAATTATTGGAGACAATGAGCGCCTGATAACAACAATCAATGTGTCTGATATGATTATAGTGAATACAAAAGATGTTACTATAGTTTGTAACAAAAACAGTGCTGAAGATATTAAGAAACTGACAGAACTCTTAAAAGAGAAAGGTTATAGCAGTTATTTATGATTTGTAACAACTTAAAAAATTGAAATAAAAAACAATTTATAAAATGCAATAAATCGGTTATTATAAAGCCGTTTTTACAGCAAATAATTTTTACTTTTCATTTAGGACAGCTACAACGAAAATTCGTTATGGAAATTAATAGAAATACAATAATAAAAGATCTGGTTAAGAAATATCCTCAAACCATGGCAGTCTTCAGAAAATACAATCTTGTCGTGGCAGGAGGCGTAAGGGGACCGAATGAGCCTCTGGCATTTTTTGCAAAAGCACATGAAGTTGATTACGACGAAATTGTTGAGGAATTGAAAGCTGCCATAGAAAAAGGTGTAGATGAAAACGCGGAAGAAGTGAAGTTGGTAGAAGACAAGGTATACTCTAAATTTTTCAAAACAGCTATTTTAATGGCATTGACAATTGGAGTCGCGGTTGGTGCCATCATATTAACCTACATAGGTTCAAAGCAAAATTTTCATTCTGCAGTTCATTCTCTGGTTCAGACACATGGTCATGCCCAAATGTTTGGATGGATAGGTCTTTGCATAATCGGTTTTGCGTACTATATAGTCCCCCGGGTTAAGAACGTCGAACTCAAATACCGTGAACTGACAACCGTGTGCTTCTATCTCATGGTCACAGGAACTGTTTTAAGGATACTCGTTCAACCATACGCCAATAAAATAACGAGCTTCCTCCTGCCAATCTCCGGTCTGCTGGAATTCCTGGCAGTTGCAGTATTTGCATTTATCATCATCAGTACCGTCCTTGCGAGCAAAGAGAAGAGAGAAGCATATGATAAATTTATCGTGGCAGGGGTATTATGGTTTCTGCTGTGCGGTGTAGCAAATTTGTTTATGGACGGATATATGCTTATAGCAGGTACAAACGATATTCCGAAAACAGTTTACAGCCCTTTTGTACACGTATTTCTACTGGGATTTGTTTTCATGTTTATTTTTGCCGTGAACATCAGGACAGTATACGCCTTCCTTGATGTAGGCACGGCCAGGATTGGTGCTATAAATACAACATTCTGGCTCTTAAATCTAACCATACCTTTCTATTTCATTTCTCACTCTTTAAGCTACAAGTTTCCATTCTTGATACCAATTTCGAATCTTACAGTTTATTTAGTCGCATTCAGTATTTTACTGTTTGTCTATGGTATCAGAATCTTTGAAAAGTCCACACAGGAACTTGATGATGTTGTAATGGATAGAAGCTATTCAAAAACTATCAGGACCGCTTATGCCTGGTTAATTATTGGTGTGCTTATTCTTGGGGCAAAACCCCTCTTTGCGACATTTTCAGAAGCACAGTATTTATTCCATGGCGCAGCAAATCACGCCCTGGCAGTTGGTTTTGTAACTTTTATGATAATAGGATACGCATCAAAGATGGTTCCCACTTTTAAGGGCGTAGATATGCATAGCATAAGACTTGCTAATCTATCCTTTTATCTCATAAATATCGGTTGTTTCCTTCGGGTTTATACTCAGATAATGATCGGGCTCTCACGTTCTGAAGATTTTTATTACTCTCTTATAGGATTTTCAGGTTGGATTGAGCTGACGGCAATAGGCATCTTCGGGTACAACGTATGGAAGACAATGAACGCGGAAGACGAGGATATTGAAGAACCGGAAGAGAAATTAACGGAAATAACAGCAGACACAAACATTGCTCTTGCAATTGAACAGTATCCTGAGATACTGGAGGTGTTCCTGGAGTTTGGATTTAAACAACTTGCCAGCCCTGCTGCAAGGAAGACTGTGGCAAAAATGTTTACAATTAAGCAAGCAACAAAAATACACCCGGTTGAAATAGATAGCCTTCTTAAAGCTTTAAATGAAAGAATTAAAAAGTCATGAATATACTGAATAAAGTCATATTACTTGTAGTTGTTAGTTTTTTATTTTCCTATTCTTGTTTCGCACAAACTGATGCGGAGCAACCACAAACAGAAGAAAAGCATTCACAGACCGCTGAAGGCCACTTTGAAAGAGGTGATAGATTTCTTGCCAGGAAACTCATTCCAGATGCGATAGTTGAATTTAAGAAAGCCCTACCGCTACTGAATGAAGATCAAGACCAACTGAAAGCTGAAATATATGCGTCACTTGCAAATGCGTATAACTGGAAGGGAACACACAAAGCCGCAATTACTGCCTGCAATAAAGCGCTGGAAATTAACCCTGACATTGCCAATGCACATTATGATCTGGGGTTTGCTTATAGAGAAGAGGGAAACAAAAAACTGGCAGAGAAAGAATTTGCACTCTATGAAAAACTATTGAAGCAAGAGGGTGAATACATCGAAATACCGGAAAAGCCAACCTTAGAGGATATTGAAAAACTGATTACACTTGGTGACAATTATTTTAAAGAAGGCAAGCTTGACGAGGCTATTGCCGAATACAAAAAAGCCCTCGAAATTAAACCCCGTGACGACATTCTTAATAAGCTTGGACAGGTTCATCAACAAAAAAGAGCTGCAGGTAAACCTGAAGAAACATCTAAAAGCGAAAAAACTTCAGATAAAATGGCGAACCTGACAAGGGCAGACAAGACAGCAAAGGACGCTTCAATAGAAGAACTATTGAGGAAAGGTACAGCATTTTATGATGCTGGCGAGATTGATAAAGCAATTGACGAATTTAGAAGAATACTTGAACTTGATTCTAAGGAACCGGAAGCTCATTATAATCTTGGTAATGCCTATGCGGACAAGGAAATGTTTAGCGATGCCATAATAATGTATAAAAAAGCAGTAGAAAGCAATCCCAAATTTGTAGATGCATATTTAAACCTTAGTGCACTGTATTTAGATATGGATTTAATCGATGAGGCAATCTCCTTATGTAGGCAAGCCATAAACTCAAATCCAAATGATTCATTTTTATGCTTCTATCTTGGAGAGGCATACGCCATGAATCTGCAATACAAAGAAGCAATAACAGAGTATAAAAAAGCTATGTCCATAAACCCTATGGACCCGGAAACACAATATCGACTGGCCGAGTCTTATTATGAAATCGAGAAGTTTGACATGGCATTAGAACATGCAGCAAAAGCCGAGGAGCTGGGATATCCCATCGACCCGGAATTCATATCTGATTTGAAGAACAAAACCGGTACTGAATAATCAATCCCCTAATATAATTCAGGAGAAAGGTCACCAGGCGTGTTCTTTGGCAGACGAAAATCTCTCAGATAATCAAGCTACACATACAAGCGAATTCACCCGTGAATTGCTATACTTCCATGCTCAACCCTAAACGCTTCTTAATATCCATAACCAGACTGAAAACTGCCGGGATCAGGAGCAGCGTAAAGATTGTAGAAACGATAAGACCACCTAATACAACACTGCCAAGGCCGCGATAAAGTTCACTTCCCGCACCCGGGAATATAACAAGTGGCATCATACCAAAAACAGTTGTTGTCACGCTCATAAATATTGGACGGATACGTGTCCTCACGCTCTCTATAAGTGCCTGACGTGATTCCATCTTCTCTTCCCGCATATTATTAAGAGCCTGGTGCACTATCAGGATCGCATTGTTTATCACCGTCCCTATTAAGATAACGAATCCGAGCATGGTAAGCACATCCATTACCTGTAACGTAAATATATTCAGGGTCGCAAGACCTACAAAACCGCCAACGGCAGCCAGAGGGACACTACACATTATAACTAACGGGTAGAGGAATGACTCAAAGAGTGCGGCCATCAACAGATAAGCAATCGCAATAGCCAGAATAAGATTCCACTGTAACGCCCTGCGTGCCTCCTGAAGCTTATCGGCAGTACCTGCCAGATTAGCCTTATAAAGATCTCCCAGTAAACCGTTCTCAACCATTGGTGCAAGTATTTTTGTATCTATTACGCCAAGTGCTCTTTCCAGCGGCATTGTTCGCGGAGGTATTACCTGTATTACAATAGAACGCTCCCTCTCGATATGATCTATCTCTTCCGGGCCTACTCCCAGCTGTATATCCGCCACTGTACTCAACGGCACATAATCACCTGATGGAGTAAAAATGAATATCTGCTCCAGATCCTGAGTTCGTTCAATATATTTACTCTGCCCAAAGATCACAAGATCTATTTTATCTCCCTCATGCCAGTAATCACCGGCAAAAGCCCCGTCCACAAGAGTATCAATAATATATCCTATATCAGCAGATGTCAGTCCCAGCTCGGTCGCATGTTCCAATCTAGGCCGAACCTGTAATTCCGGACTCCCAAGCTCAAGGCTGGGAACTGGACGTGCCTGTGTACCGGGAGGAAACACCTGTATTACCTGACCAAACACCTGCGCCCCATAATATACCAGACGATTCAAGTCAGGCCCGGAAAGTTCAATGTCTATTGCACGACCTCCACTCAACCCACGTTCAAACAAACTTGACTGCTGTACTATCGTTATCATGCCCGGGATCTTCCCACACATCCGTCTGAGAACAGGGATAAGTTCTGCAACCCTTTCAGGTTCTGCCGATATCATACCCATAAATACAGATCTCCCTCGGGAAACATAAAACCCATGCTTGATAGGAGGTCCGTCCAGCATTTCAGCCTCCTTTGTTCCCGCTTTGGCTATCCAATAAGGACTTAGTTCCTTTTCCAGAGCCAGCCCGATAGTTCTCTGTTCTTCCAAACTATAACCCGGTGGAGGCAGCATAATGGCCAGAATCAGGTTACGATTCCCTTCTGGCAAATACTCCATTTCCGGAATCATCCACCAGGTAAGAAATATTGAAATAAAAACTAATGCAAAAATCGTTACTAAACGCCTTTTTAATGTGTTCGTTAAATAATCTACAACGCCTACAATCTTATCAGTTAAATTGCGTCCAAATAAAACCAGCCGGTTACCGCTTCCCACTGATTTCGTGTCCCTGACGTTATCGTCAGCTCCACTCTTCTTTCCTCGGGAGAGAATCCTTGCTGCAGTTGTCGGTATTACCGTAATAGCAACAATGAGTGATAAACCGACAGCAAAGCTTATGGCCAGTGCTATGTCCCTGAACAGTTGCCCAACCTCCTGCTCAACGAGAATTACGGGTATGAATACTCCGATGGTAGTCAACGTGGAAGCCAATACAGCTCCCCATACCTCTGTGGTTCCTTTGTAAGCGGCCCCAAATGGATCTTCACCAGACTGCCAGTGACGAAATATATTTTCCAATACTACAATAGCACTGTCAACCACCATCCCGACAGCAAAAGCTATCCCTGCCAGACTGACCACATTAAGCGTACGTCCCAGGAGTGTAACCATGAGGAAGGTACCTATTGCACTGATCGGTATAGCCAAGCCAATTACGAGTGTACTACGCCAGCTTCTGAGAAATAAGATGAGTACCATAATCGCCAGGAGACCACCAACAACAACATTCTGTCTCACCAGGCCTATTGATGATTTTATATATTCAGTCTCGTCATAAACCTGTTCAAGCGCCAATCCCCTGTCTCTCAACAGGTTTTCATTTAACTCACTGCACGCCTCCCGTATTCCCTCCATGACAGTTAAGACGTTTGCGCCCACCTCCCTCTGTGCATTTATGGCTATGGACTGTTCATTCTTCTGCCTGACGAATGCTTCCAGCTTCTTGTATCCAAGCTGTACTTCCGCTATATCCCTGATATAAACAGGAATATCATCCCGCTTTGTAATGACCAGATTCTCTATTTCTTCGACAGACTTAAATTGTCCCAGAGTCCTAACGACAAATCTGTTCTTACCCTCATCTATATCACCTCCGCTTATATTTGAATTCGTAGAGGTCAGGGCCCTGCGAACATCTAAAATCGTCAGTTGGGTGCTGGCCAACGCATGCGGGTCTATGACAACCTGCATCTCTCTCTCAGCACCGCCATAGATGTTACTGTTTGCAACCCCGGGTACCCTCTCAAATCTTGATTCAATATGATCTTCCGAAAAATCTCGCAACTCATTAACATCAAGATCGTTTCCAGGAAGTGTTCGTAATGTAAACCATGCAATAGGCCGGTCACCGGTGTTTACAGTCTTTATAACCGGCTCATCCACATTCTCAGGATACTCCCGTACCTGATTCAGTTTATTCGCAACATCCAGAAGTGCAGCGGCTTTATCCACCCCAACAACAAATTCCAGTAATATTTGACCGCGTCCATTGAAGCTTTTAGAAGTCAATTTTCTCAGGTTCTCAACACTTTTCAGCATCTCTTCCTGTTCATGGATTATCTCCTGCTCAACCTCTTCCGGGCTTGCTCCTATCCAACGGGTTTCTACTGTAATCTGTGGTTTTTCTACATCAGGAACGAGTTGGACAGGGATTCGAAACAGAGCAAGAAAACCAAAGAGCAGCACAAATATTGACCCCACTGCCACCTTAACTGGATTTTTTGTTGAATATTCTATAATCTTCATAGATCTAATAGGACGCAGATTTCATAGATACATACAGCTAAAATCTTTTTCAAATCGTCAATCGTCAATCTCCTCTGGATCCATCCTCCCGGTTACTTGTATGTCTTGTGCATTGCGAACACGCTCATTACCCCTTACAATTACATCGATACCCGGCTTTATATCACCCATAATCTGGATTAGATTTTTGTGAGCAATACCGGTCTGAACGGGTACTTCTGTTACCTTTCCATCCACTGCCAGATATATGAATTCTCCGCCTCCACGCCTCACTATACCTTCCTTCAAGATCATTGTTGCTGATAATAGAGCTCCCATTTCAAATGTTGCCTCTGCAAACATACCACTTTTAATCGCCTCATCTTTATTATCTATCTTGATATAAACCGGGAATGTTCTGGCACGTTTGTCTGCCTGGGGTACTATATGAACTATGTGACCGGTTCTTGTTATATTTCCCAGTGCCGGAAAGTTGACAACGCTCTCGTCCCCAACATTCAAACCTTGAATATATTTTTCCGGAACAGGAACCCTGACTTTCACAGAGTCCAATTGCAACATGGAAATAACACTGTCTCCCTTTTTAAGCCATTGACCTACTTCAGTACTTTCTTCCGTAATCCTTCCATCAAAGGGCGCCGCAATTGTGCACTTTCCAATTTCATCCTCAACACCTTCTACCTCTGCCTCCTGCGCTACCAATATAGTCTCAAACTCGTCAAGTTCCTGATGTGAGATTGTTTTGCCCTCATAAAGTTCCTTGGCACGCTGATATTTTATACGAGCGAGATGTTCATCTGCTTTTGCACCTTTAAGCTGTATTTCCAGAGTTTTTGTTCTGAATTTTGCCAACTCCTGCCCTTTTTCTACATAATCACCTTTTTTTACAGGAAATTCTACTACCAACCCCTCAATAGCACAGGCAACAATACTTTCCCTGAGAGGAAAGACTGTACCCACCATTCTAACCGGCTGCCGCACATCCATCTGGACAACGCGTGATACAACCACAGGAGTTTTGTGCATCTGCCCCTGTGCCATGCTCTTGTCAGATATAAAAAACAGAGCGATGGTGAGAAAGGCTACTATTCCAGAACCCAATAACAGATAGCCTTCTTTCTTATTACAACTACACAGAATTTTCTGTCCCGAATTGTCCATTCAGATTCTCCCTTATTTTTTTCAAAAGCTTTTGCAAGTTTGCAACATCTTTCGCTGAAATCCCTTTAACTGCTTCATCTCTTACTCCATGAGCACATTCGGTCATCTTCTTCCATACACCTTCCACCTTCTTTGTTGGAGAAATTAATTTTTGTCGACGGTCGCGTGAAGATACCTTTCGCCTGATCCAACCCTTTTGTTCCATCCTGTCAAGAGTTCTAACCAGTGTAGGGCCTTCGACTCCAATCAGTTCGGCCAGCTTAACCTGAGAAGTTTCACCTTTCAGGGCCAGGCCTGCAAGGATCTGCCATTGGGAAAATGTGATCCCGTAGTACTCCAATTCAGCATCTAAAGCCTTCCTCAAGGCTCGATTCGCCATTGCAACTGAGTAACCAATGCTTTCCTTAAAATCGTATTCTAACATATTGATAGCCTGCTATTTAATAGTAACCTATTATTCTACCTGTTTAATACCAAGAAGCAAGGCATAAATAGTTTTTGCAGACGAGAGAAGAATTAATAAGTAACGAAGAAGTAATCCAGGATATGTATATGATGCCGTTTTAAAATAAAAAAGGGAACTTGCAGTTTATACAACCACAAGTTCCCTTTATAACAAAATATTCTATTAATTCTTAAACTAAGAACTACGAACCATCATGCAATATAGCAGTATCTGTGCCACCAGTAGAAACGGACGCACTTCCTGCTGTATTTAAGTAAATGTTATCTCTCGTAGTACCATCACTAGAGTACCAACCGGCAAGTGGGGAATTAACAAATTCAACATGGCCATCAACGTAAACTATGTTTTGCCCTCTCCCATTATGGTTTGCCGAACTTGTTGTACTATCAGGTGTACCCGCCGGTGGCCGGTCTGCCAGAAGTGCAACATCAGCATCGTCTGCCTGTGTGTGAGATCTGTCATACCCATAACTACTCTGGGTTTGGGTAAAAGCTTGCGAACCGCCAGAAGTGTAAACTGACATTCCAGCATTTGTAGCAGCAGTTACCGAAGTGTCACTGGGACAATTAAATACCTTGTTGTCGCTTATGTATGTATCGTATAACATGTTTAAGGATGCCATTGACGGGTTTGAAGCTGTGCTTGAAGGAAATGTCTCACTATTCTCATTCGCATACATTATCAATCCCATACCTATCTGCTTTACGTTACTCATACATTGAGTCTTGCGCGCTGATTCCCTTGCTCTGCTTAGTACCGGAAGCAAAATTCCAGCAAGGATACCTATGATAGCAATTACTACCAATAATTCGATAAGCGTAAAACCTTTGCTAAACTTTGGCATTTTCATGTATACATGTCTCCTTTCTAATGTCGTAAGTTATTACAAAAGTACTCACAAATCAGAAACTTTTACATTGTATTTGACTAACTTAAGTATTAAGGTACGCAGTAACAAAGTAGCTAAGTCCTTGAGGATTATAACTATGTAAACACTCTTGTCAAGTATTTATTGTATAGAATTTATACATCCCAACTGTTTAAGAGATTGATAGAACCCTATTTATCCAGGTTTTCATAAAACGGCACTGCAACTTAATATTTTGCAGATTTGTTAAATATGTTTAATAAAGATGTGCAAACATCCACTTCAAGAGAACCCGGATCAATCCCATACTGTGATCAAATAATAATAGCGATGCTTTTAGTCATCATAATCGCTGTTCCACTCTATTTTGATATCCATCTTCACAGCGTATTCGACCTGAGCAAGATTACAATTCTTTATGTCTTGACCTTTGCCATGCTGGCTGGCTGGTCCATAAAGGCCATAATCAATTGCCAACAGAATCGAACTGAACTCACTTTCAATGACCAAGGCATCAGCATTCAACAGCATTTAAGACAACCATTAGTTCTGCCAATTTTATCATTTTTATTTGTCAGTGGATTTGCCACGATCTTTTCCATAAATCCTTATTTAAGTTTAGTAGGCACTTACAAACGGTACGGAGGTTTTATATCAACTATTGTATACATCTCACTATTTTTCATAATTATACAATTTATAGATAAAAAGAGGTTACGTTCACTCATTAACATAATTATCTTAACAGCCTGCCTCGCATCCATATATGGGATATTACAACATTTTGGTTTGGACTTATACCGGTGGAGCACATCCTTTGGTTATGGGATCAGGGTTGCTGCTACTTTTGGACATCCCGCTTTTTTTTCTGCTTTTCTTATTATGGTTATACCACTCATTCTGATTAAAATCTTCTCAGGCCCACCAAAGCAAGATTGTCGCCAACCCGATATGGCTGCTCTGGAGGGGTTGGGAACAGGTTCAAGCTTCAGATGTTCAACATTTTTCTATCTTGGAATTTTGACATTGCTTATCGTTGCATTTTATTACACAAAGACACGCGCCTCGTTTCTGGGCCTTCTTATCTCAAATATATTTTTCTTTTCTCTGATAGGGAAAAAGAGCCTCGTGGCAAATAAGACAAAAACAATTGTTACCATAACCATCATATTGGGCATCTCCATTTTCTTTAATGTGAGTGACAGAACTTCAGTGGTAGGAAGGTTCATTGACGATGTTGAACCGGCCCTTTTAGATAGCACAGAATCCCCTCCCTTTCTGGAGAACTCTTATAAAGAGATCGGCATTGCAAGTAAATTGAAAGGTTCAGCGTTTTCAAGAGCGTTTCAATATATGACCGGCCTTAAGATTATTCATGACTATCCTATTTTAGGAATTGGCCCTGAAACATTAGGCATGATATATCCTCAATATCTTGCAGAGGTTTACAGAGAAAAAGGTGAATACAGGGGTTTTGAAAATCAGAACAGGATTCATAGTGATTTCTTAGACATGGCTGTCTCCAGGGGTTTATTAGGACTGGGAGTATATTTGTGGTTTATCTTTGCTTATGCAAGGATGGTATGGAAAGGATGCAAGAGAGCCAACAGTTCTAACAAGGTGCTCATAATCGGACTTTGTGCCAGCTGTCTGGCTTATTTCGTACAAAACCAGTTTAGCTTCGGGCATATTCCGATACTTACGCTTTTCTGGTTTCTTATTGCCATGTCAGTTGTTGCATCTCCCGTCTTAACTTCCATGCCTGACGGGGAAAATGCAGTAACACACAAACTGGGCTTAACCCGGTGGAGTGATAATCTCGCTATCGGAAGATCTGCAAAATATATTTTCTGCGGCTTTATTATATGTTTAATGATCTTGTTTATCACGCTTAGTCTGTTTCGATACAAAGCAGACATATATTTTGAACACGGCAGAAGAGCATTAAACAAATATGAGACCATGGAAGCAATCCAGAGCTATGAAAAGGCAGTAAGATATAATCCTCTATCGTTGAATTATAATAACGTGCTCAATGGTATTTATCTGAAAATTGCAGAAGTAGGCGCAAATAAAGACAGCAAAGAAATTGCTGAGGGACTACCGGACATTTTTTCACGTGAACAAACAACCATATGGTTTACAAAGGCGATTGACGGTGCAGATAAAGTACAAAAACTTTATCCCAGAGATTACCATTCAGCATTTATGCTTGGCCAGACCTATCATATTCTTGGCAATATATCACCTGATCGAGTATCAGGAAGAGACAAAGATATGAGTAAGGAGGCATTTAAAAACTATAGAATCGCGACAACGTTACATCCATTTAAGTTTGAGTATCGTAATAAACTGGCACGGCTTTATGCTGAAAAAGGACAACATGAAGCTGCCATCCACGAATTAAATGAGGCAAAGAGCATTGCACCCTCCAACCAGGCAGCTTACTTAAATCTAGCCAAGGTATTCATGAATGACAGGGAACGATATGAGGAAGCTGAAGCAGTCCTTCTTGAATTCATTAAAAAAAATCCTGACAATGAAATATTAGATATTTACAGACTTTTAAGTTTCATTTACGTCAAGACAACAAAATGGGAAAAAGTTCTGAGCCAATCAATAAAGATAATTCAAATCTATCGAGAAGATTTAGAAGCGCATAAGTATGCAATAATGGCCAACTTTAAGCTCGAAAAATATGACGATGCACGGAAGTCATGTAACAGAATTCTAAATCTGACAGGAGAGGTAGACAACGCGTACAACAAATATGCAGAAGAGATGCTGGCACTCTTATCAGAAATGTAAATGTTATTCATTTTCTGCCCCTAAGGATTACATTTTGGGCAGGCAACTCCCCCATCTGTTATTGCCTCCTCTTTAGATGGAAGCTCTATTAAATCATCAGGGCTGATAATAAGTTCGTTGCAATCCGGACGGTGGAATAGACGAGAATAACTTGTTGAATAGACCGCACCACTCCAGGGTTCCAGGGCAGGCGAGTATTTATTTCCGGACATATCATTAATTGGCAAACCAAGTATTTCACGTAACTCCTCTACATGTATCGCTTCTGCCGCGTCTAATTCCTGAAAACCACCCCGTATTATTCCAACCACTTCTCCATTCATATTCAAAATAGGGCTACCACTACTACCGGGAGCATTTTTAATAAACAGCTCTATGTATTTAATTCCATCACGCTCATACATACGATTAATACTGCCAACTGCAGGGGTAAATTTCCTCTCCTCCGGATGGCCTAAAGTAAAAACCTTTTCACCTGCTTCCACTTTCTTTGCCAGAGGCAGAATAAAAGCACCCGGTATCTTCACATGAATTAACGCCAAATCAAGCCCCATATCACCCCAATCGTATACAGTTGCATCTTTAGTCGTCGCCTGTATTATTTTGGCATTATTCAAAGAAACATGTTTATCTTTACGCGTCACCCTATCCATATTTTTCAGACGATAGGCTGATTTGTGAAATGTAGTTAATACCGCTTTAGATCTGTTTTCTATTACATGTGAATTTGTCACTACTCCCCACTTAGTCTGGAAGCCGGTTCCAATACTTTTTTCAGTATGTACAGGCGTAAGACTTCCTACTCCAAAAGAACCGGTACCTGTTACCTGACCGGCAACAAAAGCAGTAAATCTTAAAGCATCCCAAACAGAAGTCTTTATCTTCTTGTGAGAAATCAGCACAACTGAAGAGTAAACATTACTCACTATAGTTGATGACGGGCTGGCACTGTAACAGATATTTGTGTGTGGTATGTGTAAGATGCTGAAGAAGGAAACTGATAAGAAGAAGGCTCCGGTTATTAAATATTTCACAGGGATATACCTCAAAAATACAAAAATCCGTATACCTAAATCGCAATTACTGCGATTTTATACTTGTCTGCCAGTTTAATCGTGTCTTCTTTATCAAGAATCAAAGTCTTTTTCGCCTCTATCGCTATTGTGGAAACACCGGCTTCTTTTAAGTATTCGATAGTTTCTGTACCAATGGTTGGCACATCGAAACGTGGGTCCTGGCCTTTCTTGCTTAACTTAATCACTACAACCTTACTGCGGCCAAGTTTACCTCCACGTTTGATAGTTTCATTTGTACCTTCAATCGCTTCAACCGCAAGGACTATTTTATCTTTCACCACTATGCATTGTCCTATTTCCATCCCAGCAACTTCCTTCGCGATCTTCCAACCGAACTCTATATCGGCTGCCTCGTTCTCGGATGGTTCCCTCTTAGTCAAACAACCTTTCTCTGCCAGAAGGTCTTTCACGTAATCCAGTGAACTGATAAGTTCTATACCGTCTATGGCCAGTTCGTTTGCAACTGCTTCAAGGATAGAGTGGTCGTGTTTGCTCCTGAGCTTTTTATACCACATGTTAATGGCTCTCATATCAGGCCTTAACTTTAAATGTTTGAACCTTGAATGGATGTGTGATTTTGTCAACCCCCCCGCCATAACAGCCTTCTCAATATGTTCGCCCTTCAAGGTCCGTATCATTTTGCCCATCTTGGCAACGCCGACCCAGTATAGCTTATCAACATATTGTTCAATCTCAGGGGAAGCCTCCCCCTCAATAGCAACTGCTATTATCTCTATCCCCTTCGCCTTTGCGCTCTGCGCAAAGAGTATCGGGAATCTTCCATTTCCTGCTATCAACCCTAATCTTTCCATGTTTCTCAGAGTTCAATAGAAGATCAGCCTATTTTTGATCTGACTCCAACCGCTCTTCCAGCTGTTCTATCTTTTTCTGTAGATCCTTTATAGTATCTTTCATCTCAGGCAATTTTTGCATGATGATAAAACACTTTCTCATCCTTTCGATCTCTATTGCCGGTGTACCCAGGAATGTACCGCCTGAAGGAAGGTCTTTTATAACACCTGACCAGCCACCCACTTTCACATTGTCTCCCACCTTGATGTGGCCCGCAATACCCGCTCCTCCTGCAAGGATAACGTTGTTGCCAATTTCAACGCTACCGGCAATGCCTACCTGAGAGGTTACCAGTGTGTCTTCACCGATTTCCACGTTATGCGCAATCATTACCTCGCTGTCTATCTTTGTACCTCTTTTGATTCTTGTCTCCCCCAGCACACCACGATTGATTGTAGTATTGGCGCCTATATCAACATCATCTTCAATAACGGTAATCCCAACCTGAGGTATTTTATAGTATGTTTTGCCGTCGGGAGCATATCCATATCCGCTGCAGCCAATAACTGAGTTACTATGGACCACCACACGTTCTCCAATTACTGTTCCTTTATGGAGTACGGTATTCGGATGGATTACGGTATCCTTCCCTATCTGACACTCATCCCCTACATAAACGCCGGGATATAAAACTACATTATCAGCAATCATTACATTTTCGCCTACAAAAACAAACGGGTAAGCTGTTACATTAGAGCCTATTTCGGCCGAGTCACTTACACTGGCTGAGTCATCCAATGTCCCGGGATAAACCTTCTCAGGATTCATCATCAGGTCAACAACCTTTGCAAAAGCAAGATAAGGGTTTTTTGTAACCAGCAGATTTTTGCCCTTAGCATCTATTCCCGGCGATACCAGGATTGCCGATGCCGCTGTCTCTTCAATCTTTTTAAGGTATTTTATATTAGACACAAAGGTGATGTAACCTTCCCTGGCCTCATCAATTGTCATAACACCTTTTATCTTTATATTTTCATCACCAATCACCTCTCCACCCAGATAATCAGCAAGTTCTTTCAGTGTCTTTTCCATTTATATTTACTCCGGAATTTAAATATCATTCCCCTGGCTAACATCTACTGTTCTACTATAAATTCTCTTTATTACAAATAAAATAAATATTAATAGAAACCAGACGAGCATTCCTGTTATCAACTTGCTACCACCACCAAACAGCAATACCTGCTCTTCCCTCATACGCGAGATGAACATGGTATCTGCCTTCACCATAAACACCATTCCTGCATGCAGGCCGATGGAGAGATACAATGATTTTGTTTTAATAAACGCATATGACAACACCACGCCAACCAGAAAGAGCCCGATAATTGCCGGAAGGTTTTTTAAAAAATCAAAAAATATCGGCTTAAAAAATTGTGCCATGGTGGTGAAACCAACAAAAGGCTGAAAACCTGTAGAGACAAGAACATCGGCTTTGAAAAAGTGCAGAATTGAGTATATCAAACTACACACGCACACAGCCTTTGGTAATGACATATTCTCCTGAAAAGATTGTAATAGATAGCCCCTGAAAAATATCTCCTCTATAGTGCCTATTAAGCAGGCTATCAAGGCATATTCGACTATTTTTAATATTATAATACCTGCCGAATCATAATCCATGTGAATAATCCACGCACCTGAAATCAGTCCAATGCCATAATAGATGAGTATTAACAATATCGCCATTGAAAGACCCATTAGAAACTGCTTGAAGAAACCGGGCCTTATCTTCAGAGCTGAAGAAATCAGTGTGCCGAATCTCAACGATTTCCTGAAGACTATAAACACTATCAGGGCGACCACCATCATAATCCGCCTCATCACCTTGCCAAAATCATAGACGCCATTCTCGTAATCAACGGTATCAGCCATGAACCCTGTTTTCTCTAGCATAAAATCCAGAGGCACTTTCTTAATGGGTGCAAGGACACAGCTGAAAAACACTATAATTAAAAATAGAAATATTAGTTTTTTATGTAATTTCATTTTATTAAATAGGATACGGATTTTCGCAGATTGACACGGAAAGGGATAAAATAAACAGTGACGAATGACAAGTTAAATTTGCCTACAAGTGGGTGTATGTGAACTGGTATTCTGAGTTTAAAATCTAACACAATACCCGTAAGCAGTCAAGCCAAAAGCCTTTGTATACCGGTATTTACAAGCTGACAAATAATACATTAAGCCCTTTTGCATACAAGAGTTAAGAACTACCCTACACTCTAACCATCTTGTACGCCGTCCTGAAGATCACTAATAGCATTCCGGAGCCGAAGCAGCCGATTGCGATCAGTGTGAGTGGTATGCTAGGGTTCTTTTTCGTAGTAACAACTACAGCAGGTGTTGATTTTAAGTCTTCGAAAACTACATCTACTCCAT
>CAYTGO010000001.1:0-1550 GCA_964437425.1 uncultured Candidatus Scalindua sp. | reverse complement strand
GTAACAACTACAGCAGGTGTTGATTTTAAGTCTTCGAAAACTACATCTACTCCATTAATATTTTGTACGTTCTGCCTTCCGTAGCGAATGTAGGTTTGATCGTATTTGCCCTTATTACCTTCCGTGACTACCTGGAGAACAGGCAGAGGAAATTGAGGAGGCATGTAAAGATTTGCAATGAGCACCTTTGATCCGTTTATCTCTATAAGGTCCTTTATATGAAAAGTCCCCGGTTGTCCGCCAATATTTAATATTACCTCATTTGGCATATTTCCATAATTTCGTAGAAGAAACTGTTTGGTTCCGCTGTCTAAAAGCACGGGGTTGTTGTAACCGAGTGTATCATCATACTCTTTCCCGTCCTTCCTTATCTTCATCCGGGCAGTTATCTTTCTGGGCATGCCATTGGGGTATGTGGTGGAGTCGAGACCAGTCACCTTTAACTCATATTCACCGGCCTGGACCCACGCATCAGCAATCGTGATCGGCCTGCCTGACTCTGACCATATACCGCCAACAAGGTGCGCCACCAGCGTAACCAGAAAACCAATATGCACGATTGATGCACCGTATAAAGCAACCTTTTTGGAACGTGCTTTTACCTTTCTGAGAATTGAGTCCAACGTACAGATGAAAATACATATTCCATACATGGCAAATGCTACAAACATCAGGTAGAACCAGGTGTGTATCAGTTTAGGTTCATTAAAGAAGAAGGTAATATCTTCACCCGAAAGGCCTTCGTAAGATTCCGGACAGTAGTTCATTATAAGACTGCCTATTATGAGGAGTCCTGTAACAGCAAACCCGACTATTATTCCGGTTTTTTGAGATTTTAAGAAATCGTATATATGTTTCATTTTATATTAAAAACTGTGTGAGCTTCGAATGAGAAAACTCGTACCGACATACGTTGTCAGCAGTATAACAAATCCAACTATAGCCAGTGGCGTCTTGTACTTTCTGGCTGCCGGCCAGTAATCAAGATGGATGCATGTAGCATAAAAGAACCAGATAATCACAGACCATAGCAACTTTGCATCCCACAGGAAATAAGAACCCCAGGCCACATATCCCCACAGGCCACCAAATATCATAGATATCGAGAACGCTATAAATCCGTATTGAAAGCCGGCATCTATTATATTTTCAAACCGCCTTTTATCTCCTTCCGCTGAGAAATATCTCGCCATCGCTGCGGCAAATGAACTTGTCCACAAAGCGTAGCAGTAGAAAGATATGGGAACGTGAAGAATATACCATATCGTCAACATCAGTGGAGGAGCATATGACACCTTCATCAAATAGGAAGAAAAGCAAACAGAAGCCACAACATAAAAACAATACCCCACGCAGAAAGTTGAAATCCTGTATACGTAACTCTCCACCCTGGAATAAAAGAGAAGCACACTAAAACAGGCAAGCGCAAATCCGGTGAAGGATTCAAACTTGTTTGTCAGTGGAAAGTACTCTATAGCAATGCCCCTGAAGGTAATTGATGCCGTGTGCAGAACAACCCCACCCAGAAGCACATAAAATCTTATCCCCCT